>JBKPNW010000144.1:0-9807 GCA_046732815.1 Actinomycetota bacterium
ATAGGCACCCTGGTCGGACCGGCGCCTTACCCGGTCGTTACCAAGGCCGGCGGTTTCGGCGGACCGGGTACACTGGTAGGGGCCGTGGAGGAGCTCGCACAAAGTGGGGAGGAGAGAGACCCATGACATCGCCCCTCATAGCCGTATCGATGGGGGACCCGGCCGGGATCGGACCGGAGATCGTAGCCAGCACGTTCGCCGGGGAAGAACACAACCGGGCCATCGTCGTGGGTGACGCGGGGATCCTGGAGCGTGCCGCCAGCCTGCTGGAGTTGCCCTTGCGCGCGAACCCCATCGCAGTGCCCGAGGATGCCAGGTTCGAGGCGGACACCATAGATGTGATCCCCGAGACTGAACTTCCCGAGGACCTTCCTTTCGGCGAGCTCGACGCGAGGGCCGGCGATGCTGCCTTCCGCTACGTCGAGCGGGCGACGGGGCTGGCGAGCGCGGGTCGCGTCGGGGCGATAGCGACGGCGCCGCTCAACAAGGAGGCCATGCACCTGGCCGGCCACAAGTATCCCGGTCATACCGAGATCCTGGCCGAACTGACGGGCACGAAAGACTACGCGATGATGCTCGTCACCGACGAACTGAAGGTGATCCACGTCTCCACCCACGTCTCCTTGATTGAGGCCATAGAACGGGTCAGACCAGAAAGAGAGCTGGCCGTCATCCGTCTCGCCTACGAGTCGTTGCGAAAACTGGGTGTGGAGGCCCCGCGGGTCGCCGTCGCCGGCCTCAATCCCCACGCCGGGGAGAACGGGCTCTTCGGTACCGAGGACGCAGAGCGAATAGCGCCGGCCGTGGCCGCCGCCGTAGAAGGCGGCATCGATGCGACGGGGCCGCATCCGCCAGATACCGTGATGATGCGGGCCAGGAGGGGCGCGTTCGATATCGTCGTCGTCCAGTACCACGACCAGGGGCATATCCCCATAAAACTGATGGGCTTCGACACCGGCGTCAACGTAACGGTCGGTTTGCCGTTTTTCAGGACGAGTGTGGATCACGGCACCGCCTTCGATATTGCGGGGACGGGGAAGGCCGACCCTTCGAGCCTCCGCGCCGCCATCGACCTCGCCCGCAAGCTGGCGGGGGCCGAGGAGCATGCGGAAGAGAGGAGTTAGAGGTGGAGTTTCCGAAGGTGGTCAAGGTCAGGCAGAAGTTCCAGCGGCCGCGCGTCGAGAGCGTCGAGGCGGCGCTGCGAAAGCAGTTGGACCGGGAGGAGATAGCCTCGGCCATCAGGCCCGGTATGAGCGTCGCGCTCACGGCGGGCAGCCGCGGCATCGCCCAGATAGATGAGGTCCTGCGCACGCTCGTCGCGATCCTGAAGGAGATGGGAGCAGAGCCCTTTATCGTGCCAGCGATGGGGAGCCATGGCGGGGCCACGGCCGAGGGTCAGGTCGAGATCCTGGAGTCTCTTAACATCACGGAGAAACGTTGTGGTGCGCCGATACGTTCCTCGATGGAGGTCGTAGATCTGGGACGGACGGAGCGCGGGGTGCCCATGTACATGGACAGGATCGCCTCCGAGGCCGATGGCGTGGTGCTGGTCAACAGGATCAAAGCCCACACGGACTTCCGCTCTACCATAGAGAGCGGCCTCATGAAGATGGCCTCTATCGGGCTCGGCAAGCATGAGCAGGCGCTCGCGCTGCACGGCTACGGCGTCGAGGGCATCCGCGACTTCATGGTCGAGGTCGCAGACGAGGTGCTCGAGTCGGGCCACATCCTCTTCGGCGTGGCGACCGTCGAGAACGCCTACGACGAGCCGGCTATAGTCGAGGCGATACCGGCGGCCGAGATCCACGAGCGCGAAGCCGAGCTCCTCGCCGAGTACATGCGGATGATGCCCGGGCTCCCCGTCTCGGATATCGACGTGCTCTACGTGGACTCTTTGGGCAAGAACTACTCGGGGACGGGGATGGATACGAACGTGATCGGACGCTTCCGCATCCTCGGCGTCGAGGAGCCGGAAGAGCCTGCCATCAAGTACCTGATCGTCGGGGACCTCAGCAAGGAATCGCACGGCAACGCCCTGGGAGTAGGCCTCGCCGACATGACGACGCAACGCCTCGCAGACCAGGTCGAACGCAAGGCCATGAACGCCAACGTCGTTACCAGCACGTTCATCGAGCGGGCGAAGGTGCCCATGGTCCTCGCGAGCGACGAGGAGGCGCTCCAGACGGCCGTCCGCTGCAACTGGGGCGTTCCACCCGAAAAGACGCGCTTCGTCCGCATCCCGAACACGCTGCACCTCGAATACCTCTACGTCTCGGAAGGTATGGTCGACGAGGTTCTCGGGAACGCGGAGGTCGAGGTGGTCGGAGAGCCCGAAGAGCTGCGTTTAGATTCCGAGGGATATCTCGAAGAGTTCTGAGGGAGGAGCTTTGGACTTCGCATCGTTGTCGAGGGCGAGGGTCGTGGATCTCTCGTTGACCGTGTCGGAGCGGTTGCCTGGTACGTGGCCGGGGCATATGACCTACGCCCACCACAACTGGAACTGGTTCGCCGAGGTTGAAGGGCCGACGGGCACCACAAGGAGTTCGGACCCCTACCAGACCAACTTCTTCGTCATAGACGAGCACTGCGGAACCCACTTCGACGCCCCGACCCACTTCGTCCCGCCTCCGGAGTCAGGCCTCTATCTGGCGGGACCCCTGGGGGATCAGACCGGGGACAAGGTACCACTCGAAGACCTGATGGGTCCTGCGGCGGTGATAGATGTCAGGTTCCTGGCGGAAGAGGGCGAGTCCGGGGTCAGTCCCTTTATAACCGCCGGGCATGTAGAGGCGTGGGAGGCGGAGAACGGGCCCCTGCAGGCTGGCGAGGTCGTGCTCTTTTTGACGGGCTGGAACCGTTACTACGTCGAGGGCGAGGAGGGCGAGAGGTACATGCACGGCCCGCTCGTCACGGGAAAGACCCCGGGCTGGCCGGCCCCTGCTCCCGAGACCGCCATCTACCTGCACGAGCGCGGCGTGAAGACCATAGGCATCGACGCCCCGAGCATCGGGAGCGCCCACGAAGGCGTCCCCGTTCACCAGGAGGGCCTCGGCCGCGGGATGCGCTACGTCGAGATACTGACCAACCTTGGCGAGCTGCCGGTGCGTGGTGCCTACTTCATCTTCATGCCGGTCAAGATCGCCGGATCCTCCGGCGGACCGGGCCGGGCGATGGCACTGCTACCGGAGTAGAGAGGAGAGCCATGGACGCCGCGCGAGACGCTGGACACAACAGGAGTCCCGAGGAGGTCAGCCGCAGGTACACCATCTACCTCATCGTAGTGGCCCTCGCCGGCTGGTCGCTCGCCTCTTACGACCTGAATCTGCTGGTCCTAACCATCCCTGATATCGCCAAAGAGTTGCACCTTTCGGGCTCGCTGGTCGGCTCGCTGGTCTTCTTCGTCTCGGCGGCGCAGTTTATCGTGACGCTGTTCGTCGGGTATGGGATGGACACGTTGGGGCGCAAACGGATGTGGATGATCTGCCTCGCCGCAGCAGCGCTGTTTACGGGCATGACCTTCTTCGTCCAGACGTTCTGGCAGCTCGTCATCATCCGCATGCTGGCCTCGGCCTTCGCCCAGTCGGAGCTCGCCGTCTCCATAACGCTGGTCAACGAGCAGGTGACGGCGAGGCGCCGCGGACTGCTGTACTCGGTCGTGCAGGGAGGATGGCCGCTCGGCGTGTTCCTCGCCTCGGGGGTGTACGCGCTCTTTATCGGGTTGGGATGGCGCTTCGTGTTCCTGCTCGGCGTCATACCTATCATAGTGGTCTTGATAGGCCGCGCCTTCGTCCAGGAGTCGGACCGTTTCAGGCACGTCCAGGAGCTCAAGGAGGCACAGAGCTCGGGCGACGAGGAGAGGGTCGGCTCGCTGCTGCGGGAGTACGACGTCGACGTCGAGGAGCTCGAGGAGGTTACCCTCAAGCAGCTCTTTACCCACCCGGGATACGTGCGCAGGCAGCTCATCATGCTTACGGTGGTCTGGCTTTTTTACTCGACCTCTTTCGTCGCGACGAACCTCTACATCACGGACTTCATGACGCGGGTCAAAGGCATCTCGGGATCCCAGGCCGGCCTGATCCTGCTCGTCTGCGGGGGCATCGGGTTCTTCTTCTACGTGCTCGGCGGACTCATGGGGGAGAGGTGGGGACGCAGGGAGGTTCTTATCGGCACGGGGCTGCTCGTCGCCCCGCTCAATTTGATCTTCCTGTTCGTAGACCAGTACATCCTGATGGCGCTCGTCTACTTCCTGATCTACCAGGTCACAAACGGGACGTGGTCGGGGGCCGGCTACGCCTACCAGGCGGAGAGTTTCCCTACCAGGGTGCGCGGCACGGCGGTAGGCTTTCTCGGCGCGATGTTCGCCGGCGGCCTCCTCATAGGGTCGGCGCTGTGGACGCTCCTCGTCACCTTCACCACCCCGACCACGGCCTGGCTCATCATCGCCGTTGGACTGGCTTTGGGACAATGGTTGACGCTGGCGCTCCGCCGCATCCCACCAGGCCAGGAACTCGAGGAGATCGCCACCTGAAGCGGTTTGCGGAGAGGGTCATCGACCCTCTCCGCAAACCGTGCATTCAGCTTTCAGCCATCAGCGATCAGCAAAGACAAAAAGCTGAAAGCTGATGGCTGACGGCGCGATCCACAGAAGCTCAAAGCTTCTGTGGATCGCTTTCGTGTGGTAGCTTCTCTGAAGAGGAGCGACAAGTTAGTCGAGGTGTGAGAGTGCAACTTTTCGAGAAGTTGATCGAGTACCCCGAGGCCGAACGGCTCGTGATCGAGAGCACGCCCCGGCTTCCCGTGGAAGTGACGCCGCTAGGGGAAGCCCTGGGTCTCGCTCTGGCGAGGGATCTCACGGCAACGACTGACTCGCCGCCCTTCGACAACTCGGCGGTGGACGGCTACGCGCTGCGGAGCGAGGACGCCGAGGTCGGACGCGTCTTCGGCGTAGTAGACGAAGCGCCCGCCGGGCGACCAGCGAAACGGCGCGTCGGAGAAGGCGAGGCCATCAAGATCTTCACCGGCGGCGTCATCCCCGATGGGGCCGACGCCGTGGTAATGGTCGAGAATACTTCGGGTTGGGGCGAGGAGTTCGAGCTGAAGAAGATCCCCTCTCCAGGCAACAACATCCGCGCGGCGGGCGAGGACACGCGCCGTGGAAACGTCATCTTGCCCGCAGGAACCGAGGTCGGTTCTCCCGAGATCGCGCTCGCCGCGACGCAGGGCTACGGCGCGCTGCCCGTCTACCGCAGGCCGCAGGTGGTCGTCCTCTCTACGGGGACCGAGCTCGTGGAGCCGGGGACGCGGGACCTCGACCCCGGTGAGATCTTCGACTCCAATTCCTACGCCATCGTCGCTGCAGCCCGCGAGGCCGGCGCCGAGGCCCGTCGCCTCTACGCGGCTTCGGACGACGCGGACACCCTGCGCGCGGCCATAGAAGAGGCGCTCGAGACGGCCGACGTGGCGGTAACCAGCGGCGGGGTCTCGGTGGGGGAGAAAGACCTCGTCAAGAGCACTATGCTCGACCTCGGGGTCGAGCAGGTCTTCTGGGGCGTCAAGTTCAAGCCAGGCAAGCCGCTATTCTACGGGACGCGGGGCGAGACCCGCCTCTTCGGCCTGCCAGGTAACCCGGTCTCCGCGATGGTCTGCTTCGACCTCTTCGTCAGACCGGCCCTGATGGGCATGATGGGCCGCACCGACAGGGGCAGGCCGCGCATCCAGGTCTACTTCGAGAAGGACGTCGTTAACAAGTTCGGCCGGCTGCACGCCATGAGGGTCAGCCTGAAACGTACAGAGAGGGGCTGGCTGGCCGTGTCCGTCGGCGCCCAGGGCTCGGGTCTCGTCAGCTCGCTGACCAAAGCCGACGCCCTCGCCCTCATCGGTCCAGCCTCCGAAGGCATCCCCGCCGGAGAGCCCATCGAGGCCATAGTGCTGAGACAGGAAAAGCTAGTCAGCTAGTCAGCACTTCAGCACGGCGCTTTGCGCCTTGTCAGCATTTCAGCCGGTCAGCTTTTCCGTTGTTTGCAGGAAGTTTATTCGAGTACGACGTGAGGTTTGTAGGCTTGATGAGTGGTGTGCGTATATATGATCTCGTTCGCTCTATATGCCGAAATGCTGAAATGCTGAAGTGCTGAAATGCTAAACGAAGTGCTAGAATTACGATCCGATGTTCGAGTCAGACCTCGAAGACAACGTCTTCCGCAGGCGCTTGATGAAGGAGGTGGCACCGGGGATTCCGGTGCACTTCACTTTTTATTCGCCCTCGGTCAAGGTACAGGTGATGTCCCCGGCGGAGAATCTCCCCGGGGCGAACGGCCGCTACATTGGTGACGCCGTCACCATCGAGTTCGTCCCTGATGACGCCGCGGCCGTCGAGCGGGTCAGGGAGTACGTCTGGCACTGGGAGGGATACAACGCCTTCACGGCGGTGCGCAAGATCAACCACCTCAGACGCAGCGTCTGTCCTGAAGGCGTACAAGGAATCCTCGAAAGGGTGCGCGGTGTGGACAAGCGTGCCGCCACGAAGACCGCTGAGGTTCTGGATACCGAGGAGTTGTGGGAGTTGCTCGGCAGGGGGGACTTCAAGACGCTGGCACGGCTGCCTGGCATGGGTGAGAAACGGGCCCGCGCCGTCGTCGAGTTCTACGAGAACGAGAGGGACGATCGGCGCTTTCTGTATGCCGCCAACCGCAACGACCGTTTCCGGGGAAAGCCGGTGATCACGGAGCTGGACCTCGGGAGGGACCTCGAAGAGCAGGTGTGGGACCATGCTGTGCGGGCGCGAAGACTCGGCGACCCCGACCCGCTCGGGTCCGAGGAGCCTCCTGGCCACACCACCATCCGCAACGCCAACCTCATGCATCCGCTCCCGATGACGCCCTCTCTCATGGGCCGGGGCGTCTACTACCCCGAGCAGGTCGAACTCTTCGCCGACAGGTGCAGGCGCGTACTCGTGGCCGGGGAGAGGCTTAGCGGTGTCGGCGCGCTGCGCATACAGCGTGGCAAGCTATTCCACACGACCAGGATGGCCGGCGTCGGGATGAAGACGCGGGCCAGGGTACTCGCGAGCGGGCTTCTCGACGACGAGTACACCTACGAGAGCCTCGTGGCTATCCCCGGCGTCACGGAGGCGCAGGCCAGGACGATCGCCAGGGCCGCCAGGGCCGAGGCCGCGAAAAGAGAGCCTGTCCCAGCTTCGCTCGGGGCGGCTCGGACGGAGGTCCGTGTCTCCTAGTCTCTACGGCTTCGTCAGAGACCACGAACCCGTGAGCCCTGGAGAGATCTCTACCGAATTCCTCTCCCTCTCGAGCCCGAACGGCGATGCCAGGGCTCTCGTCGAGAAGCTCGTCAGAGGCGACCCCAGGTTCGTCTGGGAAGACGAGGACTTGCGGACCGCGCCCGCCGGCTCGCTCGCGCTCGAGGAGGCCCCTTACGTCGTCTTCGACGTGGAGACCACAGGCTCCTCGGCCGGGAAGGGGGGCGCCATCACGGAGATCGGAGCCCTCAAGCTCGTCGGTGGGGAGGTGATCGACCAGTTCACCACGCTCGTCAACCCCGCCCGCCAGATAGACCCCTTCGTCGTGCGCCTTACCGGCATAACGGACCGCATGGTCTCGGAGGCCCCTTCCATCTCCGAGGTAATGCCGCCCTTCGAGGAGTTTGTGGAAGGGTGTGTCCTCGTCGGGCACAACGTCCACTTCGACTGCTCCTTCGTCACGGCCGCGAGGGGCGGGAGCCCGCTCCCCAACGAGGTACTGGATACCCTGAGACTCGCCCGCTCCCTGGTTCCTGGTCTCAAACGCTACCGTCTGAGCGCGCTCGTCAGCCACTTCGGCGTGCGCCAGGCGCCGAACCACAGGGCCCTCTCCGACGCCGCGGCGACGACGGAAGTCTTCCGCAAATTGCTCAAGCTCCTCCGCTCGGCGGGCATAGAGAGCGTCGGGGAGGCGCTCGCCCTCCGCGGGGGGCGGGGACGCATCAAACCCCAGAAGCAGCACCTCGTGGAAGGCGTGCCCAACACGCCGGGCGTCTACTACTTCCTCGACAAGCACGGCACCATCCTGTACGTCGGCAAGGCCAAGGATCTGAAGGCCCGCGTCAGGACCTACTTCAACGGTGGGGACGGACGCCGCAAGGTCGGGTGTCTCGTCGAAGAGGTCGCCGAAGTACGCGTCAGGGAGACCGAGAGCGAGCTTCACGCCCTCATCCTCGAGGCCAGGGAGATAAAACGCCTGCTGCCGCGCTACAACTCAGCCGGTAGGGACGACAAGGCCAGCTGGTACATAAGGCTCGACCTCGGCGAGCCTTACCCCGTTCCCGAGCGGGTCTCCGCGAACCCTCCCGAGAACGGTCTCATCCACCTCGGTCCTTACAGGAGCGCCGGGGTGTTAGACACCTGCATCGAGGCCCTCGGCAGGATCTTCCCGCTCAAGAGGTGTTCGGGTGAGGGGGAGACCTGCTTCTACGGCCAGATGGGACGCTGCGCGCCGTGCCTGGGCATGGGTGAGATGGAGTACCGCAGGGAGGTCGTAGAGGAGGTAGTCGCGCTGTTGCGCGGCGAGGGCGGCGAGGAGCATCTGAGGGCGCTCGTCAGGGAACGAGAACGGCTGGCGGCGGGGCTAGAGTTCGAGGCCGCGGCCAGGCTGCGGGATCTGATCTCCGGCATAGAGCGGATACGCCTCTCGAGGACGGTGGTCGGTGCGGAGGGCGTGCAGGCCGTCGTCGCCCCGTCGACCGAGCCCGGCGTGATCGAAGTCTTCATCCTGTGCGCTGGCCGTCTTATCGCCCACCGCGGCTTCGAGCCGGGCGACGCGAGCGGCCTCGCGCGCTTCGCCGAGGAGGCGCTGGCGAGGCCCCAGCAGAACGGATCTCGTGTTGCGAACCAAGGTTCGAACGAGGCGCGGATCGTCGCCGCCTACCTCCGGCGCCGCTCCACGGTAGTCGAGGCCGTGCGCCTGAAAGAAGCGCGGGATCTCCTACAGGCGGCGGAAAGAGTCGCCGAAGCCGCGGCCCCACTGGCTTGAGGATCAGGAGGCTTTGTACTCCCTCATGCTAGAATAAGGGAGGTGAATCAGCGGTTCCCGTGTAAGAGAAGAAGGTTTAGTCGGGGATGGTACAGGATCTACAGGGTGTGACGCGCAAGATACTCCTGGTGGACGACGAGCCGTCGCTCCAGAAGATGCTCACGCATGCCCTGGAGCGCGAGGGGTTCCAGGTCCAGGTCGCGGGTGACGGTGAGGCCGCCCTGGAAGCGTTCAAGAGCTACGAGCCGCACCTGATCGTGCTCGACATCATGCTTCCCAAGCTCGACGGCACGGAGGTAATAAGGAGGATCCGCTCCCAGAGCGACGTGCCCGTCATAATGCTCACGGCCCGCGACGACGAGATAGACAGGGTCGTCGGGCTCGAGCTCGGGGCGGACGACTACGTCACGAAGCCTTTCGCCGTCAGGGAGCTGGTGGCGCGCGTCAGGGCGATCATGCGTCGGGCGGCGGTACCCGCGGGCCAGCGCCCCGACGAGCTGACCTACGACAGGCTCAGGATCAACCTTCCCAGCCGCAGGGTGTCGGCCGACGGTGAAGAGGTCGACCTCACCTACACCGAGTTCGAGCTGTTGGTGACTCTGGCCTCCAGTCCAGGCAGGGTGTTCTCGCGCAGTGCGCTGTTGCGCAGGGTGTGGGGCGACGAGTTCCGCGACGAACGCACGGTGGACGTCCACATCCGCCACCTCCGCGAGAAGATAGAGCGCGACCCCAGGAACCCCGAATTCATCCACACCGCGCGGGGTGTCGGATATGTTTTCCGCTAAAG
>JBKPNW010000145.1:0-22746 GCA_046732815.1 Actinomycetota bacterium
GGTACGAGATCGGGCTGTTCAGAAACGACGACGAGACCGCCGCTGCCCAGGGACACTTCGTCCACGTCTACGTCGAGCGTGAGTCTCGTAAGGCGACCGCACTGCCGCCCGAGATGCGCGCGGCGTTGGAGAAGCTACTAGCCGGCGAGTAACCGCTAGCGCGATGCGTACGAGGCGGCCAGCGAGGCGACGCGGCCCGAGATCAGGGCCCCCATCTCCTCGAGCAAAGCTTCGTCTTCCCCTGTAAAAGCCCCGACCGTGTCAGAGTCGATATCGAACTCGCCGACAATCTTGCCGGAGTCTCGGATCAGGACGACCAGCTCGGAGCGGGTGTGGATCGAACACGCCAGATAATTCTCGACCTCGCGTACGTCCTCGACGATCTGATTGCGGTCCTCGGAGACGGCAGTGCCGCAAACGCCCTCCCCGATCCCGATGCGCGAGTGATCCGCCGGCGCCGTGCGGGGACCCAGAACCAGGGTATCCCCCGCCAGCAGATAGATACCGCTCCAGTCCCACGAAGGATGCGCCTCGTGCACCCTCCGCACGACCTCGTTCAATGCCTCCTCATCCGGCGCGCCGGAGGCTACGAGCGCCTCCACCCCGGCTCTCAAGTCCTCGCGAAGACCCGTCATCTCACCCATCGATGGAATCCTTCCTTATCTGGAACGTCTCCCACCAATGATAGCGTCCCCCCGAACAGATATCTCTTGCCCGAGACCTTGCAGGTGCGGTTCGCGAACCGACCGTGCCTGCAAACCGCTCTCTAGCCGGAGAAGAACCCCGACGTGTCCCACACCAGGATGACGCCGTCGCTCGCCGTGGGGTCTTGCGTCACGCCGACCAGCTTCCAGCTGTGGCGCGCTCCCCCGTTGATTGCCTCCTGCAGGGCGGCCTCCGCGGAGACACCCTCGCCAACGTCCAGCGAAGCGTGCTGCGCGAAGTAGCGCTCGGCCTCAGGACGGTCGGGCGCATGCCTCTGTCCCTCAGTCATGTCCTTCCTCCGTTCTTTCCGTTGCCCTTCGGGCAAACTTTTCCACACAAGCATGATGCCACCCATCGCGGCCAGGCGCATCTTTGCGAGCTTGTCAGCTTGTTTTGGATGTAGCCTGCGGCTGCGGTTCGCAGGAGGAGGTGCAACGAGAGCGGTTCGCGAACCGCCCCTAGAAAGGAACCGCTACGAGACACCGGTGTGGCGATCGGGTCCGCAATTCTGTGCACTTTGCATGAAGACTAGGGTTCTGCCGTTCCCTAAGATGGACGCCCGGGAACAGAACGTTCGGTGTGTGCCACGCAACGTTTCGTAGACGAGGGGGTTGGTGGTGGGTTTGAAATGGATGAGGTTCGTGGCACTGTCATGCGTCATTCTGCTGCTGGGGGTTGTGTCGTGTGGTGGAGGGGGGTCGGGCAGCGCGTCCGATGGTGGGGGTAAGGAGCAGGGAGAGACGCTGACCATACTCGCGGCTTCGTCTTTGATCGACGCTTTCGGAGAGCTGGGGAAGACCTTCGAGAAGCAGAACGAGGGCGTGACCGTAAAGCAGAGTTTCGAGTCGAGCTCGACACTGCTCACCCAGATCCAGCAGGGCGCTTCCGCCGACGTCTTCGCTTCGGCCGCGACGGAAGAGATGGACACGGCTGTCGAGGACGGCCTCGTGGCCGGCAAGCCAAAAGTATTCGTCAAGAACCGTGAGATCATCATGGTGCCCAAAGACAACCCCGCCAACATAAACGAGTTCAAGGATGTGGCCAGGCCAGGCGTGAAGCTGGCGCTGGCCCAGAAAGACGTGCCCGCCGCAGACTACGCCCTTCAGATACTGGACAAGGCCAACGCCCAGTACGGAGACGACTTCAAGCAGGACGTTCTCTCCAACGTCGTCTCCAGGGAGCCCGATGTGCGGGCATCGGTCAATCGGGTCGTCGTCGGGGACGCCGACGCCACCTTCGGCTACGCCAGCGACTACACCGTCGACATCAGGGACAGGGTGAAGGTCGTCCCGATCCCACCCGACCTCAACATCATCGCGACCTACCCTATAGCCGCCCTCGACGGCGCCGAGGACCCCGAGCTCGCGAAGAAATGGGTCGGGCTGGTGACGAGCAATTACGGGCAGCGCGTGCTGAAGAAGTGGAACTTCGAGCCCGCGGCTTGAAGGAGCGCAGCAAAGAAAGGCCTTCTCCGAGGACCCTCCCCTGGGGGGACACGTTCGCATCAGGCCTGGCCGTGGCGGCCCTCGCGTTGCTGGCAGGCTTCATAAGCCTGCCCATCTTGAGCCTCGTGGTCTGGACGGTAAACAGAGGGGCCTGGCGGGCCATGACCTCTCCCGTGGCGATCGACGCCCTGCTCTTGAGCGTCAGGACCACGAGCATAACGATGGTGATCCTACTCCTGGTGGGAACGCCAGCGGCCTACGTCCTTGCCAGGGTGGACTTCAAGAGCAGACGCGTGATCAATACCCTCATAGACGTCCCCGTGGTGCTACCGCCGAGCGCGGCGGGGATCGCGCTGCTACTGGCGTTCGGGAGGTTCGGCCTGGTAGGAAAGTACCTCGACGTCTTCGGCGTGACGCTCAGCTTCACCACCGCTGCGGTCGTGATGGCCGAGGTCTTCGTTGCGGCCCCCTTCTACGTCAGGCAGGCCGCAACGGGTTTTGGCGCACTGGACCGGACGGTGGAGGAGGCCGCCATGGTCGACGGGGCGGACCGATGGAGGAGATTCCTCATGGTGACGGTGCCTCAGGCCTTTCCCGCGCTCGTCGCAGGAGCGCTCACGGCGTGGGCCAGGGCACTAGGGGAGTTCGGAGCGACGATCATCTTCGCCGGCAGCTTCAGGGGCATCACCCAGACCATCCCACTCGCCATCTTCGCCGAGTTCCAGAGCGACATCGACGCCGCGGTCGCGCTCTCCGTGCTCGTCTTGGGCTTCGCTTTCGTCGTGATTTTGGCCGTCAGGTACCTGACCAGGAAGGCGACCGAGTACGAAAACTAGAGCAGCAGGGAAAAGCGCTGATCCCTCTGCATGCACTTCAGCAAACAAAAAGCTGACATGCTGACAAGCGAAAGCCGAAGGCTTGAGCGTGCTGAAATGCTGACCTGCGCGGGACGAGGGAGGGTCAACCCTCCCTCGTCCCGCTGGCCAGCAGGCCGAGCTGTAGCGCGAGTCGGGCCCGGGGGTCTCTCAGGTCTAGCCCCGTCAGGTCCTGCACGCGCGTCAGCCGGTAAGCGAGGCTGTTGCGGTGCAGGTAGAGCCGGTCCGCGGCCTCGCTCGCGTTGGCGTTGGCCGCGAAGTAGACCCGCAGGGTGCGGACGAGGTCGCTGTTGTGCTCGCGGTCGTAGGCTTCGAGGTGCCCGATCAGCTCCCGGAAGGGCCGTAGTTCCGCCGAGCGCGACAACCCTTCGAACATCGGTTCCAGATCCAAAAAGTCCCTCCATCCGCACGGCCGGAAGCTTGCGCAATCCGTAGAGATTCTATAGCCCCGCAGAAGATGGTGCGGGCCGCGCCAGGACCTTTGGCAGCGAAGACCATCCCACGTGGGCTGGCGCGTTCGACCGGCAAAGTGCACAAGAAAACCTGCCGTGCTAGACTGCTCGCACTTTCGACTGGAAAGGGGAAAGCAGAGCAAAACCTTTGAACAAAAGGGAAAAACGCGGCGTATGTAAATACGTTGGCAGCGGCTTGGTGGAAGCCGGTAGAACGTGACTTATTGGGCGAGCCGTACGGGCGCTGAGCCCATATCAGGGAAAGGAGAGAGGGTTGCGTAGGATCCAGATGACGGTGGACGGGAACGCCCACGTGGCTGAGGTAGAGCCGAGGTTGCTTTTGCTCCACCATCTCAGGGAGAACCTGGGGATCGGGGGCGTGCATACGGGGTGCAACACGACCAGTTGCGGGGCCTGCACGGTCCACATCGACGGCGAATCGGTCAAGAGTTGCACGGTCCTCGCGGTGCAGGCCGACGGGCATGAGATCACCACGGTCAGGGGTATCAGGGAGAACGGCCTTTGGCATCCGATGCAGCAGGCTTTCCACGAGGCGCACGGGCTGCAGTGCGGCTACTGCACGCCGGGCATGATCATGGCTTCCATCAGCCTGCTCAAAGAGAATCCCGACGCGACGGAGCAGGAGATAAGGGAAGGCCTGGAAGGGAATCTGTGCCGTTGCACGGGTTACGAGAACATCGTGAAGGCCGTCCAGCTCGTCCAGCAACACGAGGACGAGATGAAACAGCACGTGGCGTCCTAGAGGAGGAGCACAAGTGACCCAAGCACCGGAGAAGTTCGTCGGAGGCGGCGTACCGCGCAAGGAAGACCCTGCCCTCGTAACCGGGCAGGCCACCTGGACGGACAACATCAAGCTGCCGGGGATGCTGCAAGCGGTGTTCATGCGCAGCCCCTACGCGCACGCGAAGATCACCTCCGTCGACGTCTCGGCCGCCAAGGAGCAGCCCGGCGTCGTCGCGGTCTTTACGGGCGCAGACCTCATAGACGAGTACGAGAAGCATCCCAGGGAGAACCCAGCGGCCGTCACCGGCTACGACCTGAGCCTCCACGATCGCAGGCAGGGCCACACCGTCACGGGCGAGACGGATGCGGCGGAAGGAGAGGCGGACGGCGAGCCGCGTTCGTTCGTCTCCTGGATCGTCCACGACGAGCTCAAGATCCCGCACCACGATCCGCTGGCCCACGATGAGGTCAACTTCGCGGGCGAACCCGTGGCGGTCGTGGTCGCGACCGACCGCTACAAGGCCCAGGACGCCATCGAATTCATCGAGGTCGACTACGAGCCGCTGGACGTGGTGACGGACATCGAAGAGGCCATGGCCGAAGGCTCGCCGCTGGCCCACGAGGGCTTCGGAACTAACGAGGCCTACACCTGGGACCTCTCGACGGGGGACATAGACGAAGCCTTCTCCCGGGCCGACGTCACCGTGAAGGGCCATTACCTGCAGCCGCGTCTGATCCCCAACGCCATCGAGACGCGGGGCGTGGTCGCGAGCCCCGACCCGGTGAGCGGCGGTTTCACGGTCTACACCTCGACGCAGGTGCCGCATATCACGAAGGCCGTGCTCTCATCGTACCTCGGGGTGCCGGAGCAGAAGCTCCGTCTGGTCGCCCCCGACGTTGGCGGGGGCTTCGGTTCCAAGCTCAACGTCTACGCAGAAGAGGTCATCGCGCTCGTCCTGGCGCGAAGGATGGGCGTGCCGATCAAGTGGATCGAAGACCGCTCCGAGAACTACCTGGCGACCATCCACGGCCGCGGGCAGGTGCAGAATATCGAGGTCGCAGCCGACTCGGAGGGCAAGATCCTCGGCATGAAGGTCAACCTGCTCGCCGATATGGGCGCCTACCTGCACCTGAACACGGCCGGCATCCCGCTGCTCGGCGCGTTCATGTACCCCGGCGTCTACACATTTCCCGCGTACTCCTTCGAGTGCATCGGCGTCTACACCAACAAGACACCGACCGATGCTTATCGGGGGGCCGGGCGCCCCGAGGCCGCCTACGCCGTGGAGCGCATCATGGACCAGCTCGCCGCTGAGGTCGGGATCGACCCCTCCGAGGTGCGCCGCCGCAACTTCTACGAGCCCTTCGACGAGCCGACGGACACGCCTGCCGGCATCCAGTACGACTCCGGCAACTACCAGATGACGCTCGATCGGGTGCTCGAGCTGGCCGACTACGAGGGGCTGCGAGAGGAACAGCGCCGCCGGCGCGAGTCTGGCGACCCCGTACAGCTCGGCATCGGGTTCTCTACCTACACCGAGATCTGCGGCCTCGCCCCCTCGCAGGTGCTCACGGCCCTCGGGGCCGGAGGGGCCGGTTGGGAGACGGCCAAGGTCCAGATGCTCGCCTCGGGCAAGGTCGAGGTCATCACGGGTACGACACCTCACGGACAGGGCCACGTGACGAGCTGGTCCCAGATCGCCGCGGACGTCCTCGGCGTCGACGTAGACGATGTGGAGGTCCTGCACGGTGACACGGCGATAGCCCCGTACGGGCGCGACACCTACGGTTCGCGGAGCCTCCCCGTGGGCGGTGTCGCCGTCCACTTGGCGGCCCAGAAGGTAGTGGAGAAAGCCAAGAAGATCGCGGCCCACATGTTGGAGGCCGCCGAGGACGATATAGAGTTCGAGGGCGGCACGTTCAGCGTCGCGGGCTCGCCCGACCAGAACGTCGCCATGGCTGATGTGGCGGGGACCGCCTACCTGGCGAACGACCTGCCCGAGGGCATGCAGCCCGTACTCTCCGAGGAGTTCTTCTTCGACCCGCCCAACTTCACCTTCCCGTTCGGGGCGCACATCTGCGTCACGGAGGTCGACACCGAGACGGGCTTCGTGAAGATCAGGGACTACTTCGGCGTCGACGACTGCGGACCCGTCATCAACCCGACCATCGTCGACGGACAGCTCCACGGCGGCATCGCTCAGGGCGTGGCCCAGGCCCTCTACGAAGAGGCCGTCTACGACGAGGAGGGCAACCTCACCACGGGCTCTATGGTGGACTACCTGATCCCCGGCGCGCCGGAGCTCCCGAACTACACTCTGGAGCGGACGGTGACGCCTTCCACCTCCAACGAGATGGGCGTCAAGGGGGTGGGCGAGGCAGGGACCATCGGTGCTCCTCCGGCGGTCATAAACTCCATCGTGGACGCGCTCTCGCCCTACGGGATAACGCATGTGGACATGCCGGCCTCGCCGTGGAAGGTGTGGCAGGCGATCCAGGACGCCCAGGGGCAGGAAGCGGGCACGCGCGACGCCGACCGCTCCGGCCGCCCCTCCCAGGCGGTCGACAGCACCGACACGGAAGGAGGGAGCACTTCATGATCCCCCTTGCCTTCGACTACGAGGTCGCCGAATCGGTCGACCACGCTATCGAGCTGTTGGGGCAGCACGGCGATGAGGCCAAGCTCCTCGCCGGCGGCCACAGCCTGCTCCCCATCATGAAGCTCAGGCTCGCCGCCCCGACGGTCCTCGTAGATCTTGGTCGCATAGACGACCTAAACTACGTCAACGACGAAGGGGACCACCTCGCCATCGGCGCGATGACCCGCCACTCCGACATGGAGCGCAACGATACCCTGAAAGAGCACTGCGGCCTCATCGCCTACACGGCCTCACTCGTCGGCGACCCGCAGGTCAGACACCGCGGCACCATCGGCGGCTCCATAAGCCACGGCGACGCGGCCTCTGACCTGCCGTCGGCACTGCTGGCCCTCGACGCCAACTTCGTGGTGAAGGGGTCCGACGGCGAGCGGACCGTGGCCGCGGGAGACTTCTTCGAGGACTACCTGCAGACCACCCTCGCGCCCGATGAGGTGCTCACCGAGATCCAGGTCCCCAAGCTCGGCGGCGCGGGCTGGTCTTACAAGAAGTTCAACCGCCGCGCCCAGGACTGGGCCGTGGTCGGGGTGGCCGCCGTGGTGGAGCGGTCGAACGGCTCGATCGGCTCTGCCCGCATCGGGCTCACCAACATGGGCTCGACGCCCCTCAGGGCGACCGCCGCGGAGAACGCCCTCTCCGGCGCAGATGCGTCTTCGGTCGCCGAGGCTACCAGCTCCGCCGACGAGGGTACGAGCCCTTCCTCCGACATCGCGGCCTCCGACGAGTACAGGCGCCACCTGGCGCGCGTCCTCAGCAGGCGGGCCGTCGAGGAGGCGCTGGAACGTTGACCGACGCTTTCGATGGACGCCGGGGGGCTCTGCCCCCCGGCGTTTCTCATTTCCGGGAGCTCGGAGTGCGGCTGCGCGAGCACGACTACCTGGCGGATGAAGGGCTATCTACGGCGATCTTCCTCTCCCTCAAGCTAGGAAGACCACTGTTTTTGGAAGGCGAGGCGGGGGTCGGCAAGACCGAGGTCGCCAAGGTACTCTCCCGCATCCTGGAGACACCCTTGATCCGCCTCCAGTGCTACGAGGGCATAGACGTCTACCAGGCCGTCTACGAGTGGGACTACGCCCGCCAGCTCCTCCACATCAGGGCCGCCGAGGCCTTTGGGAGCGAAGATCAGGAACACGTCGAGCGCGACCTCTACGACCGCGAGTTCCTTACCAGCCGTCCGTTGTTGCAGGCTCTGGAGCATCGAGGACCTATGCCGCCCGTGCTGCTTATAGACGAGGTGGACCGCTCCGACGACGAGTTCGAGGCGTTCTTGCTGGAGATCCTCTCCGACTTCGCCGTCACCATCCCCGAGCTCGGCACCGTCATAGCCGAGCGTCCGCCCGTTGCCATCCTGACCTCCAACCGCACCCGCGAGGTCCACGACGCCCTCAAGCGCCGCTGCCTCTACCATTACATCGAGCACCCCAGCTTCGAGCGGGAGGTTGAGATCGTACGCCTCAGGGTGCCCGACGCCGAGGAGGGACTGGCCCGCCAGGTCGCCGCCGCGACAGAGAAGATGCGCACCATGGACCTCTACAAACCACCGGGCGTGGCCGAGACCCTCGACTGGACCGAGGCGCTCGTCGCCCTCGGCGCGAGGGAGCTCGACGAGCAGCTCGTCGAGGCGACTCTAGGCTCCGTCCTCAAGTACCGTGAGGACCAGCAGCGAGCCGCCAACGCCGGCCTCGCCGCGCTCGTCAGCGGGGTGGGCGGGGCGGGGAGAGATGCCTGAGGGGGAGACCCAGGCCCCGCCGATGCTCGATGCGGCGGTCGCCTTCGGGCGCGTGCTGAGGGGGGCCGGGCTGCGTGTCGGGACCGACCGTCTCGTAGAGTTCGCCCGCGCTATGGAAGAGATGGACCCCGCCAGGCGTGACGACGTGTACTGGTCGGGTAGGATCACGCTGACCTCCCGCCCGGAGGACATAGAGATCTACGACCGCGCCTTCGAGCTCTTCTGGGAGACCGGAGGCGGCGCGAAGCCGCGTCCGCGTCCGAAGGTCCGGTTCTCCATGCCGCAACCCGACCGCTCCGTCATGCCCCCGAAGAAGACCGTGGAGAAGAGCGAGTCCGGTGAGGAAGCGGTCAGGCTCCGTTACAGCCCGGTCGAGGTGCTGCGCCGCAAAGACTTCGCCCTCTACTCGCCAGAAGAGTTCGCCGAGCTGCAACGCCTGCTCGCCGACCTCAGGCTCTCGGGGGCGCTCCGGAAGAGCCGGCGCCTGGAACCAGCCCCGCGCGGCCGCCACGACCCCCGCCGCACGCTGCGCGACGCGATGCGGACCGGAGGGGAGGCCGTGAGGCACCGCTTCCGCAAAGCACGCGTGCAGCCGCGACGCGTCGTGTTGCTCTGCGACGTCTCTGGCTCCATGGCCCCTTACAGCCGCGCCCTCCTGCGCTTCCTGCACGCGAGCGTCGTCGCGGGGGAACGTCTCGAGGCCTTCTCGATAGGGACGCGGCTGACCAGGATCACGCGCGAGCTGACAACCCGCGACCCTGACGTGGCGCTCAGGCAGACGGCGGATGCGGTACAGGATATCTCCGGCGGGACGCGGCTCGGGGACGCGTTCAAGGAGTTCGTAGACCGCTGGGGCCAGCGCGGCATGGCCCGCGGGGCCGTCATCGTGATCTTCTCCGACGGCTGGGACCGCGGAGACGTCTCCGTACTGGCCGAGCAGATGCAACGCCTGAGCCGCCTGGCCTACCGAATAGTCTGGGTCAATCCCCTCAAAGCGACCCCAGGCTACAAACCACTGGCCGCAGGCATGGCCGCCGCCCTCCCGCACGTCGACGTCTTCCTCTCAGGCCACAACTTCGAATCACTGCAGGAACTCGCCCGCGCCGTAGCCGCAGCCACCGAACGGGAGAGATAGAATGAGTTCAGCATTTCAGCTAGTCAGCTAAGTATAAATGTGGTGAGACGCTCGTGCGCTTGAGAGAATACGAGAGGAGCACCCACGCATGAAGAGCCCTCTCCGGTCGTGAGCCCTGAAATGCTGAAGTGCTGACAAGCGGAGGCGCAGCCGGAGCGTGCTGAAATGCTGCCGACTGAAAGGAGGCACCCATTGAATCCCGTCATCGACAAAGTCGCAAGCTGGCGCAAGGAGGGAAAACAAGCGGCCCTTGCCACGGTGGTGAAGGTCGAGCGTTCCGGGCCGTTGGGGCCAGGAACATCGATGGCCGTCTCCGAGGACGGGCAGGTCGTCGGTTCTGTTAGCGGGGGGTGCGTGGAGCCTGCGGTCTACGAGGAGGCGATGGCCGCCATAGAGGGCGGCGGGCCGAAGCTCCTCTCCTACGGCATCTCCGATGACGAGGCGTTCGGGGTCGGGCTGACGTGTGGGGGGACCATCCACATCTTCGTCGAGCGCGTGGACTGGTGATGGTCGCTTCGCTCCAGGGAGTGGGGAGTGGGGAGTGGGGAGCAGGGAAGTCTTCTGTCCGGGGTTCTCATGGGTGAGCTTCTCGGACGCTGGCATGCTGCATTGGCGGAACAGTCTCCGGTTGCGATAGCTACGATTGTGGAGGGGCCGGGGCTTGGAAACAAGCTGCTGGTCTCCCCAGAGGATCACGCCGGTACGGCGGGCAACGCCGAGTTGGACAAGGCCGTGGTGGAGACGGCGCGAGGTTTGCTCGAGGGTGGGCGCACGGAGACGGTCCACCTCGGGCCGCGAGGCCAGCGCAGGATGGAGGACGTCGCCGTCTTCATCCAGTCGTTCGCCCCGCCGCCGAGGATGTACGTCTTCGGGGCCATAGACTTCGCCTCGGCCGTCGCGAGGGTGGGCAAGTTCATGGGCTACCGTGTGATCGTATGCGACGCACGCGCCGTGTTCGCCACCCGCGAACGCTTCCCTTCGGCCGACGAGATCGTCGTCGCCTGGCCCGACGAGTACCTGAAGACCGCCGAGGTAGATAGCCGCAGCGTCATAACTGTCCTGACCCACGACCCGAAGTTCGACGTACCTGTTCTGAAACAGGCCCTCGACACGCCGGCGGGCTACATCGGGGCGATGGGAAGTCGCAGGACGCACGACAACAGGACGGCCCGCCTCAAGGAGGAGGGCGTCACGGACGAGCAACTCGCGCGCATCAGCAGTCCCATCGGCCTGGACGTCGGGGCGCGCACCCCCGAGGAGACGGCCATAGCTATCGCCGCCGAGATCGTCACGCTGAGGACCGGCCACTCCGGCGGACGTCTCGCCGAGAGATCCGGCCCGATCCATGCCTCCTCGCCGGACGTAGCGGTTTCCCCCGACGAGCACGACGCGAAGCAGACGTCCAGGGAACGATCCCGGTGACCGAAGGGAGCACCGGCGTCTCGGCGGTCGTACTGGCCGCCGGGGCCGGGAGGCGGTTCGGGGGCGGGAAGCTGCTCGCCAGGCTCGGGGGGCGGCCGCTGATCGCGGCGGTTCTCGATAACCTGCGCGACGCGCCCGTCGACGAGGTCATCGTCGTCGTTGGCGCTGACGCGGAAAGGCTACGTCAAGTCTGCGAGCGGTACGGCGTCAGGACCGTAGATAATGCACAGTGGGAGCGGGGCCAGTCCACCTCGGTCCTCGCCGGGCTGCGTGCGTGCGCTGGAGAGGCTGCGGTAGTCTTGCTCGGTGACCAGCCGTTCGTCGGGGCTGGAGCCGTGGGACGGCTCGTCGCGGCATTCGCGGAGGGGGCACGGGTTGCGGTCGCCACCTACGGGGGGAAACGGCGCAACCCCGTTCTGTTCTCGCGGGAGGTGTGGCCGCTGCTCGAAGCGGAGCTGGCGGGGGATGAGGGGGCGCGGTCCGTTTTGCGGCAGTATCGCGAGCTGGTGGTCGAGGTGCCGTGCGAGGGGGTAGGAGACCCCGCAGACGTCGACACGAGGGAGGATCTGGGGCGACTGGAGGAGATGCGCGGGAGTGTGGGTGATTATAAGATGGCGGAAGGATAGAAGGTCGTAACCGAAAGACGTAAGATAGCGTTTCCTTACGAGGAGGTACGATGAAGATCAACAACGAATTCACGGTGGGTGCCTCGATCCAGCAAGCGTGGGACACCATGCTCAACCTGGAGAGAATCGCTCCCTGCCTCCCCGGAGCGGCGATCCAGGAGGAGAAAGAAGAAGGCGAGTACGACGGCACTATGAAGGTCAAGATCGGCCCGATCACCGCCAACTACAAGGGCACGGTGAAGTTCGAGGAGGTCGACGAGGATAACCACCGCGCTGTCCTGCAGGCCACGGGCCGCGACGCCCGCGGCCAGGGTACCGCCTCGGCGACCATCGTCTCGACCCTGCAGGAAGAGGACGACGGTACCAAGGTCAGCGTCGAGACGGATATGAAGCTAACCGGACGCGCGGCCCAGTTCGGACGGGGCATCGCCCAGGATGTGGCGACGAAGATGCTCGACCAGTTCGCCTCCTGCTTGGAAGAGGAGATCACAGGCGGTCCCGAAGAAGGAGCTGCGGCTGCCGCTTCAGGCGAAGCAGCTCAACCGACCGGCGAAGAGAACGGTTCGCACGATGGCTCGCAAGAGGCGCCCCCTGCGGCCGCGGCCGCAGGCACGGCGGGCAGAGTTATAGACAGTGAAGACCCGACCGTCATGGCCGGGGGCACGGTCGAAGGAGCCGTGGTCACGGGGGCGGCCTCGCAAGAAGCCCCGACCGCCGAGGCCGAACAGCCCGAACCACAGCAGGCCCCCCGCCGAGAGCGCGAGGAGCCGGAAGCATTCGACGTCGGCGCAGCGAGCCAGGAAGCAATACTCAAACGGGTCAGACCCTTGCTCATCGGCGCCGGCGTGCTCCTGGTCCTGATCTGGCTCCTCCGCCGACGCCGTCGCTAAAGCGGTTTGCGAAGCAAACCGCGCACTTTAGCATGCCGCCCTGCGGGCAGCTAATCAGCACTTCAGCAAAAACAAAAAGCTGACTAGCTGAAGTGCTGATTAGCGCGGTGTGGGGCAGCTGCCCCGCACCGTTAATGTCCGTGGTGGTCGTGGACGACAGCGTGTCCTTTGCCGCGTGAGATCAGATACCGGTTGACCGGAAACGCCGCCACGAACGCGACCGCGAGAGCGAGGGCGAGGCTCCCCCAGAAAAGGAGGCTACCTAGCCCGGCGTCCATCGCGCCAGGGATCACGACGATGATGAGGTTGTCCACTATCTCCATGACCGCGATCGAGAGCGTGTCGGAAGCGAACGCGAGCGGCAATACCGCACCGAGCGCCATACCCGACCTGAGGAGCGGTAGCATCGTCAGCCCGTAACCGAAGAAGAAGGCAAGCACGATCGCGACCACTATGGTGGCGAGGTTGCCCCACCCAAACACGGTCCCGAGCACCATTCCCAATACCTCGCCGATGGAACATCCCGTCAGACAATGCAGCGTCGCCGAAAAAGCCGTCCGGTTGAGCGGGCTGTTCAACGTGGCCATGCGAGTCCTTCCTGTGCGCGTCATCGCAGCCATTATATACCCCCGGGGGGTATATGTAAAGAAGACGGTGGCTACGGCGATGGTTCGTGTACCGCTGGTGTAGGTAGGGCCGAAAATAATTCATTTGGGTGATACGCTGGCGGCCCACCGGGGTTAGGCTACCCTCGCTACCCGACGAGTAAAGAGCGTCCCGCTCCAGGGGAAGGAACGAGAGGGACGGGTGTTTCGAGGTATGGGGATAGCGGGGAAGGACTATAATGGGTCCCGAGATACGGCAATTGCGGAGTCACGACATAAGAGCAGGCACCGCGCGCAACGGAAGACCACCGCAGGATAGCGTTGAGGCGCGCCCCCTTCGGCGTGCCGCCGGCTTGATCCTGCTCTTCAATAGTTTGCTCGTCGCCTGGATACTCCTCGCACCGGGCAGCGACCGTATGCTTGCCGCCGTTGTCAACGCGGCGCAGTCCGTCGGTCCGCTGCTCGCGCTGCCCTTGTGCTTCGGTGGACTATTGAGGCCTTTATGGCGGGGAGGCTCCCGCGCGGAAGCCGGACCGGTGCTGACGAGGGGCCAGCGTTGGGCCCCCATCCTGCTGGGTTTGGGCATCATGAGCTGGATTTTCGGGCAGACGCTCTTCACTTATTACGAGTGGGTGCTGCAGAAGCCGCCCCCGCTGCCCTCCCTCGCCGACCTCGGCTATCTGAGCGTATACCCATTCTTGCTACTGGGCATCTTGCTCTTGCCGGCCCGCCCGGTGCCCGTCGCCTCCCGGACGCGCATCGCGCTCGATGGCCTGATGATCATGACCGCGGCCGTCACCTTCAGTTGGTACTTCGTCCTCGGGCCGGTAATGCGGCAGGGGACCGAGACGACGCTCGCGAAGGCCGTATCCACAGCCTACCCGCTGGCCGACATTGTGCTTATCGCCTGCCTGGTGATACTCGCATCGCGGCCTGGTGAGTACGCTCTCAGGCCCGCGGTACGCCTGTTGGCGCTTGGCCTGACCCTCATCGTGATAGCAGATAGCAACTTCGCTTACTGGTCGCTACACGACGCCTATGCCACGGGTACGCTCCCCGATGTAGGCTGGGCTCTGGGATACATGCTTGTAGCCCTTGGCGCCTTCGCCGCACGGCTGGCCCCTAGCGAAGAGGCGAGGACTCCGGGTGAGCCTGATGATACGCTCGATGCCGCCTCCCCTCTCGTCGAACAGCGCGTTTGGCCCTCGCTGCTTCCTTACGTTCTCGTGCCCGCGGTAGGCATCCTCGTCGTCTATGCCTGGCGCACGTCCAGTGGGAGCGGCAGCCTGGCCTTCGGAGTCTATCTCGGGGGAGCGCTGCTGATCGGTCTGGTGTTGTTGCGGCAAGGCTTCATCCTCGTGGAGAACGCGCGGCTCTACAACCGCCTGCAACGCACTTATCGACAGGTGGAACAGAAAAACGACCAGCTGGTGCGTTCGCAAGAGGAATTGCGTCGGCAGAAGGAGTACTTCGAGGCGTTAGTACTCAACAGCCCGGTGGCGATCGCGATCATAGGCCTCGATGGAAAAATCGTTTCGTGGAACCCGGCGGCCGAAAGACTGTTCGGTTATACCCAGGCTCAAGCCGTCGGGCGCAGCGTAGACGACCTGGTCGCCGAGACACCGGAGATGCACGCGGAAGTCCTCAAGTACACCCAGCAGGTCTCGAGTGACGGACGGGTCGATGCCGTCACCCGGCGCAGCCGCAAGGACGGAACGCTCGTGGACGTGGAACTTTTGGCCGTTCCGGTGACCGTGGGTGGGGAACAGGTGGGTACCTACGCGATGTATCACGATATCACCGAGCTCAAGCGGATAGAAGGAGAGATCAGGCAGCTCAACAAGGACCTCGAAAACCGGGTTGCGGAGCGTACCGAGCAACTCAAGAACGCCATGGCCAGGCAGCAGCAGGAGGCCCAGGAGAGGCAGCGAATCGAACAGGAGCTACACGTTGCCCGCCTGATCCAGCAGACCCTCCTGCCGAAATCGCTGCCCGGGCTCGCAGGCTACGACGTGGCGGCCTACTACCGGCCAGCCCGCCAGGTCGGCGGCGACTTCTACGACTTCCTGGAGCTGCCGGACGGCCGGCTGGGACTGATCGTGGGGGACGTTAGCGGCAAGGGTGTGCCGGCCGCCATCGTGATGGCGATCGCCCGCACGATGCTGCGCGCCGCCTACCGGCTGGGCTCGCCGGGAGAGATACTTGAACATGTCAACGATATCCTTTACCCGGACATCCCTCCCAACATGTTCGTTACCTGTGTGGCCGCCCTTCTGGATAGCAGGACAGGTCGGCTGCAGTACGCCAATGCCGGACACGACCTGCCTTACCTGCGCCACGCCGACGGTGTGGGCGAACTACGAGCTACCGGCGTGCCTCTCGGCCTGATGCCCGCTATGAGCTACGAGCAGAAGGAGATCACGCTGAAGCCGGGAGATAGCGTGCTCTTCTACAGCGACGGGCTGGTCGAAGCTCATGACTCGCAGCGGGAGTTATTCGGTTTCCCACGAATGAAGGGGTTTGTTGGCGCACATCCAGGCGGCGCGAAGTTGATCGATGCTCTGCTGGCCGAGCTGGAGCGCTTCGCCGGGGAAGAGTGGGAGCAAGAAGACGACATTACCTTGTTGACGCTCCAGAGATATCCAGATGGTACGCTTCGAGATAGGGACTCTCCTCCCTAAACCCGTAGGAACCGCTCGACGGCGGCGGTGAGCTCTTCGATCTTCGCGTCCGCCCCCTCGCCCTTCTCGATGGACTCACGGACGCAGTGCTCGACGTGGTCCTTGAGCAGGATGGTCGCCACCTTCTCGGAGGCCGAGACGACGCTCCCGATCTGGGTGAGGATGTCAACGCAGTACGCTTCGTCTTCTACCATGCGCTGTATTCCGCGTACCTGCCCCTCGATCCGCTTGAGACGGTTGTGTAGCTTCTCCTTGTCTCCCTCTTTGATGTACCCGTGTTCCTTCGTCGAATCTTCCAGGGTGCTCTCCGCCTCTCGCACGTCTGCCTCCAGGCCTAACCTCATGTCACCTCACCATAATGCATAGTCTACTATACCCCCCTACCCTATGTTTCAGCTAGTCAGCATTTCAGTATGTCAGCACTTCAGCTTGTGGTTTTCGGTGGTTGGGGTATCTGCGGGGGTCCGTATACTCTTGGGGGAACGAAGTCGGGCCAGGAGGTACGGTTGCGTTACGGGTTCGTGATACCCACTGGGGATCCTCGCGCCGTCGCGGAGCTCGCCAGTGAGGTGGAAGAGGCGGGTTGGGACGGCGCTTTCTACTGGGATGGTATCTGTATCGGGGAGATGGAGACGTTCGATCCGTGGGTGGTGATGGCCGCGATGGCGATGCGCACGCAGAGAGTACGCATCGGGGCCGTGTTGACGCCGCCGGCCCGGCGAAGACCGTGGAAACTCGCCCGCGAGACGGTCGCCCTCGACCATCTCTCCGGCGGGCGCCTCGTCCTGCCGGTAGGCCTCGGGGCCCTGGAAGACGATGGTTTCTCGAAGGTCGGGGAGCCGACCGATAGGAAGGTTCGGGCGCAGCTATTAGACGAGAGCCTGGAGATACTCACCGGGTTATGGAGCGGGGAGCCGTTCTCCTACAGGGGCGAACACTACAGGCTCGAGGAGATGACCTTTCTGCCTCCTCCCGTGCAGAAGCCGCGCATCCCCATCTGGGTGGTCGGAGCGTGGCCGAGCCAGAAGTCTATGGGTCGGGCGCTTCGCTACGACGGAATACTCGCGGCCGCCGTCGGCGGGAGTGCCGAGTCGCCCGGCGTCACGCCCGAGACGATCCGCGGGATCAGTGATTACGCTGAGGGGAATCGTGTCGAGACCACACCCTTCGACATCGTATCGGAGGGCCAGACACCAGGCGAGGATCCGCTGCGGGCGGCCTCCGTCGTACATCCCTACGCCGAGGCCGGGGCCACGTGGTGGATCGAATCCCCCTGGACGCCTCCCAACGAGCCCGACGACCTGCGCATCAGAATAAGACAGGGACCGCCGCAGCTCGACTAAGAGAAGCATTTCAGCACGCCGCCTGGCTTCGCCAGGCGGCTTGTCAGCATGTCAGCAAGAAGCTGAAATGCTGACAAGCGGAGGCGTTAGCCGGAGCGTGCTGAAATGCTGAAGTGATGCGGGGCTCGACGGGGAACCCGTCGAACCCCGCCTACCTGCGGTTGTCGTTGAGGATCTCGAATACCTCTTCGATCAGGGCTTCGCGTTTGTCGGGGGGGAGGTCGCGGGGATGGATGGTTTGTTTATCGGACTGGAGGTTACGCAGGCTCGCCTCTTCGGCCAGATACCGGTCTATAAGGCGGACGATGGCGTCAACCTTCTCACGGGGCAGTCCGTCGCCGCCGCGGGTCAGTCTGCTCCACATATCGATCGTCCCTTCTGTGAAGGTGGGCGGTGTCGCGGCAGATTATATCGTCGGGGCCCTTTCAAGCCTGCCTGGGGGCCGTGCGTCGTGGAAAGGAGCGATCTTCTGCGGGTATGAACCCCTTCCCCTGACGCCAGGCGTGGGCCGTTATGTGGAGTTCGTGGTCGTCGATCTCGACGACGTTGAAGCTCGATGCGCGGCCGGGACGGATGCGATTCGAGATCGTCCCTGCCGTCGAGATGATCAGGCCGCGTGCGCCCCGATCGATGTTATGGACGGCGTCCTGATGGTCGTGCCCGCAGAGGATCAATTCCGTGCCGAGGTCGGCGAAGGCGTGGAGGGCCTGCTCTGTATTGGCGAGGCCGTGGCGGCCGGAGAGCTCGCCCCTTATGGGGTTGTGGTGCATCATCACGATGCGGCAGGCGTCGGAGGCAGCGTGCTCGAAGATCCTCTTCACTCGTGTGACGTCGGCGTGTTTTACCTGTCCTATGACGCCGAGGTCACGCAGGCGGCGGGTGAGCGAACCCCGCGTGATGCCGTGCGCCGTGTTTACGCCGGCGATGACCGCCCCAGGGACCTCCAGGGAAGGGCTCAGGTCATCCGAGATGTGCCTGACATATCTGGAGTACTTGAACTTGTGGGCCTGCTCCCTGAAAAGACCGGCGAGGCCGAGATTGCGGGCCACGGCACCGAGCCAGCGGATGTCATGGTTGCCGGGAATAACGGTGTACGGTGCTATGTACCCCAAGGAGTCGAGGTAGGCGCGGGCGTTAGAAAACTCCGTGTTGGTGCAGCGTTGCGTCAGGTCGCCGGAGATGGCCACGGCGTCCGGTCTGAGTTCCGCGATGTACTCTTTGAGAGCGTCGAGGCGTTCGGTGACTGCGGGACGCCCGAAGTGCAGATCCGAAATATGGGCAAGGGTGGTCACGAACAGCGATTCTACCCGAACGCACGCCGCCCATAAACCGAACAACAAGAGGCTGAAATGCCAACTCTACCCGATGCCCTTCAGGAAATCTGCGAGGGTAGCGTTGAACCTCTCGGGGGCTTCGAGGTTCGAAAGATGTCCGGTCTTAGGGATGGTCTCGTGGCGGGCGCCTGGTATCTTCGCGGCCATGGCGCCCATGATCTCGGGCGAAGCGATACCATCTTCTTCCCCGCCGACGACGAGCGTGGGGACGGCTATCTTACCGAGAAGCGGGGTCGAGTCGGGACGCTCCCGCATGGCGCCGAGGGCGGCGACGACACCGTCGGGGGAATTATCGAGGATCATGGCGCGCACGCTCTCCACGACCTCCTCGTCGTTCTGCAGGGTATCGGTGCTGAGGAGGCGCTCCATCTGGAGCTTCACGAGGACCCCGACTCCCTCCTGGGTGACGCGGAGGGCCATCTCGTTGCGTGTCTCCCGCATCTCCTCTGAGTCTGGTTCGGCGCGCGTGTTGGCGAGAACGAGGGCGGAGACCCGCTCGGGGAAGAGCCTCAGGCATTCGAAGGCCACGTAGCCGCCCATGGAGACGCCGCCGAGGATCACGCGTTCTAGATGCAGCCTGTCCAGGAGTCCACGGACCCCTTCAGCATAGTAGTGGACGTCGGGCTGGGCCGGAGTGCGGGGGGAACGGCCGAAGCCGGGGTAATCCGGGGCTACGACTCGGTGGCTCCCCGAGAATGCCTTCATCTGGGACTCGAACATCCTGCCGTTGAGCGGAAAAGCGTGTAGCAGGACCAGGGGCTCACCCTCCCCAAGGTCCCTGTACGACATCGCCACGCCGGAAGTCCTGTAATCCACCACGTTCTCCTTTGTCTAACTTGTCAGCACGCCGCCGGGCTTCGCCAGGCGGCTTCTCAGCAATTCAGCTTTGGTCTCACGGTAACTATCCCCGGCGAGACTATCGCCGCTACCGATGGTAGCGTTTCGGGCCGATGGTTTCCGACTTCACTCTTTCCCTGATACCTGATGCCTGACACCTGAAACCTATGGCCCATCCGTTACCATATCGTCTGACTGATCACTTGAACGAAGGGTAGCGGGCATGTGGAAGAATCTGGCGACGGTGTTGGAAGGGAGGGGCGTGCGACTGGAGCCGTTGAGGCAGCGTCACGAGCAGGCCCTCTTCGAGGCCGCGCGAGACGAGAGGATCTGGCGCTGGATGCCCTACGACGCCAGCGCGTCCCCGGAGACGTTCCACGCCTGGCTCGAGGACGCCCTCGCTGCTTCTTCGGCGGGGACCGAGGCCGCATTCGCTACCGTGGACATCGGCACCGGTGAGCCTGTGGGCAGTACCCGTTATCTCGCCCTCCGTCCCGAACACAGGGTGCTTGAGATCGGATGGACCTGGCTCGCGCCGGCGTACTGGCAGACCGGCGCGAACGTCGAGGCCAAGCTGTTGATGCTCGAGCACGCCTTCGAGCACCTGGGGTGCCTGCGCGTCGAGTTCAAGACCGACGCCCGCAACGAGCGTTCGCGCGCCGCCCTTGCGGCCCTCCCGGCGCAGTTCGAGGGCGTCTTCCGCAAGCACATGCTCGTGCGGGGCACGGAGCGCCGCGACTCCGCCTGCTACAGCGTTATCGACGACGAGTGGCCCGAGGTCGGGGACAACCTCAGGCTGAGGCTGGACGCATTCCGAAAGGAGACAGGATGAGCGAGGCTAGCGCCCGGATGGGGCGCAGGGCGACCGTCACGGACGCAATGCAAAGGTTGCCGGGACCCGACGGAGAGCGGTTCGCGGAGGTGCTGGGACACGGAAGCATGGAGGTCGAGATCTACGCTCCCCGCGGCACCGACCCGCAGGCGCCGCATACCCGCGACGAGCTGTACCTGGTCGTCAGTGGAACCGGGACGTTCATCAACGGACCCGAGCGCCATCCCTTCGGCCCCGGCGACGTGTTATTCGTGCCCGCGAACGTCGAGCACCGCTTCGAGGACTTCACGGACGACCTCGCCGTATGGGTCGTCTTCTACGGCCCGGAAGGCGGTGAGGCCGGATGACCATGCAGCAGTACAGCCAATGTTCACAGAACACTTGGATTCGCCTTCTTTGCCTTACTGACCGAGGAAGCTTCCAAAGTGCGATTGACGCCGAACAAGGTGGGAGAGTCCCTCGAGTTGTTGAACTGATTGCCGAGTGGGTGAACTCTCGGAAGTCCGCACAGTTCCGGCTTAGCCCTGCGTTATGGGTATGTGCCCTGGTTGCTCCCGCACCCGCTCGAGCCAAGCCCTGATGGTGGGGAAGGCTACGAGGTCGAAGCCTCCTTCATGGGCGACGTGAGTGTAGGCGTAGAGTGCGATGTCGGCTATCGAGTAGCGATTGGCGACGAAGAAACGGCGGTCTCGGAGATGTCCCTCCATCACCCCGAGGGCGTCGTATCCTAGCTTCCGCTTGGTTTCCAGGGAGAGCCGACGTTCCTCGTTCATCTCTATGTTGTGGGTCACCCAAAACCGCAGAGTGGCGATGTTGGGCTCGTGGCTGTACTGTTCGAAAAACATCCACTGAAGGACCTGTGCCCGTCCGAAGCGGTCATCGGGGATGAAGGTGGTGCCCTCAGACATGTAAAACAGAATGGCGTTCGACTCGGGGAGGAAGCGTCCATCCTCGGTTTCGAGCACGGGCACCCTGCCGTTCGAGTTCACCTCCTCGAGGAACTCTGGGGTGCGCGTCTCGGCCTCGTCGATGTCGTATTCCATCCGCTCGAAAGGGATGCCGAGTTGCGCGAGGAGCAGGCGCGCCTTGTAGCCGTTCCCAGAGGAGATGTTGTCATGCAGTCGGATCACGTTTTTCTCCCTTGTCAGGCCCTGCTGCTGCGAGCATCCTAGCGGGGCGTTGCGATCAAGTCCATCGGCATGCACCTGAGTGCGTGGACCGGAGCTCTCGGAACCTCCCCTTGTCCGAAGTATCGAACGTTTGCGCCGGGCTCGGAGTAGTGGCATCATGCTCATCTGTGCAAAGGGTTATGACCCGCTAGGGCCATCTTTGGAAGAGGCAGGAAGAATGGAGGAGATGACATGGAGCCACGAAAGCAGAACATGACCCAAAGAGCGATCCACATTGCCCAAGGTGAAGGAAAGTCGATGTGGTTTGCTGACGAGCTTTTGACCTTCAAGGTTGATAGGGACCAAAGCGAGACAGTGGGGATCTTCGAGGACGAGGTCCCGCCCAAAAGCGGGCCACCTGCGCACCTGCACCGCAGCCAGGATGAGACCCACTACGTCCTCGAAGGCCATTTCGAGTTCGTCGTTGGCGAGCGCAAGGTCGATGCCGGTGCCGGCTCGGTGGTCTACGTTCCCAGGACGACGGTGCACGCCTTCACTAACACAGGAACAGAGAAGGGCAAACTCCTGTTTATCAATACACCTGGAGGGCCGCTGGAGCAGTTCTTGGTAGAGTTTGGTGAGCCGGCTAGCGACCCCTCGTCGCCGCCAGAAGGTGAGCCCGACATGGATAAACTGCAGGCAAGCGCCCAGCGAACCGGGGGCATAGAGTTCGCGTAGAGCCCTCCGAGGAAGAAGCTGGGCCCTGAGATAAGCCGTTAGGGGATCTGTCGCCTTCCTTAGCATTGGGGTAGGCCTACCCCAAGTGTAAACCACCGGGTCGGGGCGCATTAGCAGCCTCGGCCCTTCCTTATGCCCTTATTCACTCAAGTGCGTGGAAGGTGAATTCTGCGAACTTCTGACTCACGGAATTCTAAGAGCGGTTTGCAAAAGGGTCAACCCTTTTGCAAACCGCGCAGGTCAGCAAGTCAGCATCTCAGCATCTGAGCTACTAGTTTTTGCTGACATGCTGAAGTGCTGAAATGCTGAGAGCTTGCAAAGAGGCTCAACCTCTTTGCAAGCTGCTGTAGAGGGCGAATCGCCCTTAGTTCGAGGGGCGAACTTCAGAGAAATCTCCCAGTCCATCCGATGCGCAGCACGTACCCCTGACTTCCTGCTGACCACGACATTTTGTCTCAGGGCTTCATCGGTGAATCTCGTGAGCAGTTCGAGTCCCTTGCTCGAGTCCTGAGGTCCCCGAAGACAAGCGTGCCTCAGGCCGGTTTGTCCACCCATTCGGGGTGTGGTGTTATGTGAGATTCGGGGTG
>JBKPNW010000146.1:0-12601 GCA_046732815.1 Actinomycetota bacterium
GAGTACATGGCAAGCGGCCGCTAGACGAGGCCCTAAGCGATCCTGAAGGTGACCCACCACGGCTCCAACACCTCATCGACGCCGCTCTTCCTCAGCCGCTTCCCGCCCGAAGTAGCCGTCATCCAGTGCGGTGTGGACAACCCCTACGGGCACCCCACACCGGAGACCCTCGACAGGCTCCAGAGGATCGGCGCGAAGATCTTCCGCAACGACGAGGACGGGGATGTGATCGCCACCATAAAAGACCAGGAACTGGAGGTGGCCATCACGAAACGCTGAGCGGCGGCACAGCCCGCTCCGAGCTAAAGCCCTCGCGCTTGAGAACCGAGAATGTTCCTGTATTGTTACCTGTGCAGGGCACCGAGAAGGAGGAAAGTACGTGGTCAGTTTCAATCGTGTAGTACTCGCCGGTAACCTGACCAGGGATCCGGAGCTGCGTTTCACCAACGACGGCATCCCCGTCTGCTCTTTCGGGCTCGCCGTCAACCGTGTGAGGTCGCGCAACGAGGAGGTCGACTTCTTCGACATCTCCGCCTGGCGCGAGCTCGGTGAGACCATCGCCAACTACAAGAAGAAAGGCGACCCCATCCTCGTCGAAGGACGCCTGCAATACCGTACCTGGGAGGCCCAGGACGGCTCCAAGAGGAGCAAGGTCGACGTCGTCGCCGACAACGTGCAATTCCTCGGCCGGCCCGGCGACTCGGCCGACGGCGCTTCTTCCGGCGGGGGAGGCAGCCAGGCCCGCAGTGGGGGTGGTGGTCGCGGCGGCCGGCGCGAAGAGGTGGATATCGATGAAACCGACTTCGAGGATATCCCATTCCGCTACTTTAGTATCAAGTCGGTGGTAGGGCGAGACCTCTTGTGAGATGTAATCACTCGCAGCAAGAAGTGGGCCGAGAGTAACCTCGAGAAGGTCAGGCAAGCCCAGGCCAACACCGGCCGCAAGAGGAGGGCCGCGAGGCACGCAAGTCCTGGCAGTTTTACCGCCGAGGAGTTTAGGGCTCTCTGCGAGAGTTACGGCAACAGGTGTTTGGCTTGCGGTGATACAGAAGCCGTGCTGGAGGCCGACCAAGTTGTGCCTTTGACTAAGGGAGGCTCGGACGACATCGGCAACATACAGCCGTTGTGTGGATCGTATAACAGAAAGAAGTTCGTCAACAACATCGACCACAGGTTGAGTACGAACATTCTCTCGTAGACGCTTCTTGCAGAATCCTTTCGCGGGGTCTCCCACAACATCTGGCATCTCCGCCGCTTTAGACTGTACCTCAGGAACAGAGATCGAGCCTCCTGGCGTGATCCCGGGTGTTTGGTCTACGAGCTTCGATGGTAAGGAGCCCTTGGCGAACGCGCGGCGTCTTCGTGCCCTGGGGTGCCTGGGTGTAGACTGAAGGAGCGGGATGCACTGCGGTCCCTGCATAGGGCTCTGAGAGGAGGCTACAGGTGAACGAGCGGTTGGCGAGGATGCGGGAGCTGGGGCAGGCGCCCTGGGTTGATGAGCTCTCGCGCGAGGACATAGAGAACGGCGGGCTCCAGAAGATGATCGACGATGGGATCGTCGGCGTTACCTCGAACCCGGCCATCTTCCAGAAGGCCATCGCTGGCTCCGACCTCTACGACGAGCAGCTCGCGGAGCTGGCCCAGAGCGAAGACGACCCGAAGCAGATGTTCTGGGAGGTCGCCGGCAAAGACATCCGGGACGCCTGCGACATCTTCATGCCCGTCCACGAGGAGACAGAAGCACGGGATGGTTTTATCTCTCTCGAGGTCCAGCCCGACATAGCCTACGACACCGAGGCCACGGTCGGGGAGGCCACCCGGCTGCACGAGATGGTCGACAGGCCCAACCTCTTTGTCAAGATACCCGCCACTTTACCGGGGCTCGTCGCGATAGAGGAGATGATCTCCCGCGGCAAGTCTATAAACGTCACCCTGATCTTCTCCCTCGAACGCTACCGCGAAGTGGCCCGCGCCTACACCAGGGGCCTCCAGCGGCTGGTCGAGAACGGGGGAGACCCCTCCGGCGTGCATTCGGTGGCCAGCTTCTTCGTCTCCAGGATAGACTCCGAGGCCGACACGCAACTGGAGGAGCTCGGGGCCGAGGAGTTCAAGGGCGAGCTCGCCATAGCCAACGCCAAGCTGGCCTACCAGATCTACAAAGAAGTCTTCGGCGGCGCCAGGTGGAGCAAGCTAGCCGAAAGAGGCGCCAACACCCAACGCCTCCTCTGGGCCTCGACCTCGACCAAGAATCCTGACTACCCCGACACCCTCTACGTCGACAACCTCGTGGGGCCCGAGACCGTCAACACCATGCCCAAGAAAACCATAGAAGCCGTCATGGACCACGCCGAGATAAAACCCACCCTCGAAGAGGGCGTCGAGGAAGCCAAACGACTCCTCGGGCGACTCAGAGAAGCCGGCCTGGACTACGAAGACGTAACCGACATCCTGGAGAAAGAAGGCATCCAGAAGTTCGCCGATCCTTTCAACGAGATGCTCGAAGAGATACGGAGCAAGAGTGCTCAGCTTGTCAGCTAGTCAGCACGCTAGGGCTGCGCCTCCGCTTGTCAGCACTTCAGCACTTCAGCATGTCAGCCATGTTGTAGACGGCGGAGAGAAGGTTCATTTGAGAAGCGGTTCATAGAGACGAACGATCCGTAGCCGCACACAGGCGGCGAACCAAACCGAAAAAGCTGACTGGCTGACAAGCTGAAATGCTGACTAGCTAGCGACGACCGAAGGGAGGAGCGACGTGGAAATCGGCATCTGGGGTATGGGCCGGATGGGCTTCAACATGGTGCGCAGGCTCGTCGACAAGGGTGATGAACGCGTGATCGCGGGTAACCGCTCGTCCGGCAAGGTGGACGAGGCGGTCGAGCACGGGGCCGAGGGCGCCTACACCGTCGAGGAGTTCGTAGCGATGCAGGAGTCTCCCCGGGTGCTCTGGACCATGCTCCCCGCCGGGGACGTGACCGACGATATGGTCCATCGGTTCATGGAGTTGGCGGAAGAGGGCGACATCATCGTCGACGGGGCCAACTCCTACTTCAGGGACTCCGTGGCGAGGGCCAGGGAGGTCAGGAACGCAGGTCTCAGGTGGCTCGACGCCGGGGTGTCGGGGGGTGTCTGGGGCTACGACGTCGGCTACTGCACGATGATAGGGGGCGACGCCGACGCCTTCGAGCACGTCGAGCCGGCCTTCGCCACCCTCGCGCCCCAGAACGGATACGCCTTCCTCGGGGACGCCGGCGCCGGGCACTTCGCCAAGATGGTCCACAACGGCGTCGAGTACGGGATGCTCCAGGCCTACGCCGAGGGGTTCGAGATCCTCCAGAAGTCCCGCTACGACTATGACCTCAGGGCCCTGTCTAGCCTGTGGAACCAGGGCAGCGTCGTCCGTAGCTGGCTCCTCGAGCTCGCCGAGAGCGCCTTCGAGAAGGATGCCAACCTGGACAGCATCAGCGGCTACGTCGAGGACTCTGGCGAGGGACGCTGGACCGTACTCGAAGCCATAGAAGAGGATGTGCCGGCGAATGCAATAGCAGGCTCCCTTTTCGCCCGCTTCCTCTCCCGCCAGGAGGACTCCTTCGCCATGAAGGTCATAGCAGCCCTGCGCGGCGAGTTCGGCGGGCACGCGATCAAAGAGGCCGCCACAGAGCAAGAGAAGTAGCCAGACCATGGCCGATACGCAGGTTATGCAGAATGTTCTCCGCGATGAGCAAAGACTCCCTCGGGTGCCCGAGCCCGGAGTTATGATCATCTTCGGGGCTTCTGGAGATTTGACCGCGCGCAAGCTCGTGCCAGCTCTCTACGACCTCGCGGCCCAGAGGCGGCTGCCGCTGGAGTTTGCTGTGGTCGGCATCTCGCGGACCGAGATGAGCCATGAGGAGTTCAGAGATAAGCTCCGCAAAGCCCTCGAGGAGCACCGTCCGGGGGAAGTCTCCGACGACGTCTGGGAGTCTTTCGCCAGCGGCATCTTCTACCTCCCCGGTGACTCCAAGAAGAGCGAGACCTACGGCGAGCTCAAGGAGCTTTTGGGGAGGTTGGATCGCGAGCGGGGAACGCAGGGGAACAGGGCGTTCTACCTTTCGTCTTCGCCCTCGCTCTTCCCCGCAATCGTGGAGAATCTGGGCGAGGCTGGATTGAACCAGGGGGAGGACGGCGGCTGGGCGAGGCTGGTCGTAGAGAAGCCTTTCGGGCGGGACCTCGGGAGCGCCGAGGAGCTCAACGCCGAGCTTCAGCGGTACTTCGACGAGACCCAGATCTACCGCATCGACCACTACCTGGGCAAGGAGACAGTCCAGAATATACTGGCCCTGCGGTTCGCCAACGGGATCTTCGAGCCTGTCTGGAACCAGCACTACGTCGACCACGTCCAGATCACCGTCGCCGAAGATATAGGGGTGGGCACCCGCGGGGCGTTCTACGAGGAAGCGGGCGCCATGCGCGACATCGTCCAGAACCACGTCATGCAGGTTCTTTGCCTGACGGCGATGGAGCCGCCCGTGACCTTCGACGCCGAATCGGTGCGCGAGGAGAAGGTGAAGGTCCTTAAGGCCGTCCGTCCCATCCCCGAAGGCGAGGTCGAGGACTACGCGGTGCGCGGGCAGTACGAGCGGGGCTGGGTCTTCGGTGAGGAGGTTCCCGGCTACCGGGAGGAGAAGAACGTCGACCCCGAGTCCGTGACCGAGACCTACGTCGCGCTCAAGGTGTTCGTGGACAACTGGCGGTGGGCGAGGGTCCCGTTCTACATCAGGGCCGGCAAGAGGCTCCCGAAGAAGGCGACGGAGGTGGCGATCCAGTTCCACGCCTCGCCCCACACCCCCTTCGCCCGCGACGACACCGAGGGCCTCGCCCCCAACGTCCTCGTCGTCCGCATCCAACCCGACGAGGGCCTCTCCCTGAAGATAGGGGCCAAGGTCCCAGGCACGGGCTTCGAGGTCAGCTCGGTCAACATGGATTTGCTCTACGGCACGGCCTTCCTCGAAGAAGCCCCCGACGCCTACCAGCGTCTCCTCTTGGATCTGATGCTCGGCGACCCCACGTTGTTTATCCGGGCCGACGAGGCCGAGGGCGCCTGGCGGATACTCGATCCCGTGATGAAACACTGGTCCGAGAAGCGGGAGGCGTCTTTCTATCCCGCCGGAACCTGGGGACCGAAAGAAGCCGACGCGCTCCTCGAGCGTGACGGAAAGGAATGGAGGAGGCCGTGATCGGGGAGTCCCGCCGAGCACCCGGCGGCGGAAGGATGGGCGTCGGGCAGATAGAGCGCGAGCTCGGCAAACTGCGCACCAACGATGACGGGACGCTCGCCCTCCGCTCCAGCGTGCTCAACCTCATCGTGGTGACGGATGAGGAGTCGGCGCCCGGGATCACCGACTCTGTCTCGAGGCTGGCCGGCCGCCACCCCGCGCGGGCCGTGGTGCTCGTCGCCGACCCCGAGGGTGAATCGAACGTGGACGTGGGGCTCTCGGCCTTCTGTCACGCCGGGGGTGGTGGCGGCGCGCAGGTCTGCGCCGAGCAGGTGACGATACACGCCGAAGGCCCTCCGGCCAGACACCTGGAGAGCCTCGCCGGACCGCTACTCATCCACGACCTTCCCGTCTTCCTGTGGTACCCGGGCGAGTTCTCACCCCGCTCACCGGAGTTCGCGGCGATGGCGGATCTCGCGGACCGGGTGATCGTTGACTCGGCGGCCTCGGAGAGCCACGAGGCCTGCCTGCGCGAGATAGCCGCCCTCGTCGAAGACCCGGCGACGCCGGCCATAGGGGATCTGCAGTGGGTCGGGCTCTCGCCCTGGCGCTCGCTGCTCGCCGACACGTTCGGCGCCCCCGAGCGCGCCGGGAACCTCGAGAAGATCGATAGCGCGGAGGTTCTCTACGCGCCAGGTGGGGAGAACAGGGCGCTGCTCCTCGTCGGCTGGCTCGCCTCCACCCTGGGATGGAAGCCCGAGGACGCGGACCGTAACGGCGATGGCAGAAACCTGACGTTCTCCGGCGCCTCCGGCGAGATCTCCGTCGCGCTCTCCCCCGATTCCCCCGACGCGAGGCTGAGGCGCATCCGGCTGTACTCGGAGGAGTACAGCTTCCAGGTCTCGCGCCACCGCGAGCTCTCCGACGTGAGGACCACCGTGATGCGGGGAGAGGAGCTGCTCGCCGAGCGCACCGTCCACCTCGGCTCCTTCGACCTCGGGGTGCTGGTCGGGGAAGAGCTGCGCTACCGCGGGCGCGACGAGGCCTACGAAAGCGCCCTGCGTGCCGCCGTGGAGATACTCGAGCTTTGAGCGTCCACGTCTACGAGACCCCCGAAGAGCTCGCCGCGGCCGCCGCGCGCGAGTTCGCGGACAAGGCCGGGGAGGCCATCGAAGAGCGCGGACGCTTCACCGTCGTGCTCGCAGGCGGCTCGACGCCGGAGACTACGTACGGGATCCTGGCCCGCGACTACATAGACCGGATAGACTGGAGCAAAGTCTACGTCTTCTTCGGTGACGAGCGGAGCGTGCCCCCGCATCACGACGACTCCAACCTCAAGATGGCCAGCGAGGCGCTCCTCGACCACGTTCCCGTCGCGAACGTGCACAGGATGCGCGGCGAGCTGTCGCCCGAGGAGGCGGCCCAGGCCTACGAAGAGGAGTTGCGGAAGTCCTTCAAGACGGAAGAGGTTCCACGGTTCGACCTGATCCTGCTCGGCATAGGCGCCGACGGCCACACGGCGAGCCTCTTCCCGGAGACTGCGGCGCTCGAGGTCAGCGACCGCTGGGTGGTGGCTAACCCCGTGCTCAAGCTGGATACCGCCCGCATCACCCTTACCGTGCCCGTCATAAACGCGGCGCGATCTGTCATCTTCCTCGTCGCAGGCGAAGACAAAGCCGGAGCCATAAAGGAGATCCTCGAAAGCGACGGGGACCCGCGCGCCTACCCGGCCAGGCTCATCCAACCTCAGGATGGGCCAGAATGGATGTTGGATCGAGCCGCCGCATCCGCATTATCCTAACGATTCGTTTTAGGTAGGTACGTGGTCGGGCGGGTATCCAACCCGTCCATGTAACGAACCGCCCTAAAAGAACCGTTTTAGGACACCGACCGCGCCTTGTTTCCAAGGCACCCTGTGCGAGACGCCCGAGGCGTTCTCGAACTTGTTCAGGTTCTCCAGGTACCAGCGGAAGTTCCGGATCAGGGCCTCCTTGTTCGAGAACTTCGGTACGTAATCCAGCTGTCTTTGTGCTCTCTCTATGGAGACGAAGGAGTCTTTGGAGGCCGTCTCGTAGACCCACTTGTAGAGGGGAGAGAGCCTCAGGCGGTCGAGGACGCGCAGGCCCCAGATGGCGGGCGCCGCGGGAAAACCGACCACCTTCTTGCCGTGACCCGCGTAGTCGAGGACGGCCTGGTAGTCCTCCTTCATCGTAGTGAACTCGCTGGCACCGATGTTGAAGGTGTCGTTGACCCGCTCCTCGGGGAGGGTCATGGCCAGGGCTATCGCGTCGCAGAGGTCCTCGACGTCGAGCAGCTGGTAGCGGTTGTTGCCCGAGCCGATCATGGGGAAGTTGTGCCCCGTGTACGCCCAGTCGTAGAGGAGCGCGAAGACCCCGAGACGCTCCGGCCCCACAAACGATTTCGGGCGGATGATCGGGACGGTCAATCCCCTGGCGCGGTACTCCAGGCAGATCATCTCGGCCTGGATCTTGGCCTGCCCGTAAGGCCCGACGCCCTCCAGCTTGTCCGTCTCGTAGAGGGGATGATGATCCGGTATCCCGTAGACGGCCGTCGAGGAGACGTGGACGAAGCGTTCTACGCCGTGCCTCAGAGATGCGTCGAGTACATTTCGGGTGCCCTCGACGTCGGTGGTGTATATATCCTGCGGCGAGTAGAGCGGCAGGGCCGCCGCCGTGTGGACGACGAAGTCGGCGCCATCCACCGCCCGGTCCACCACCGCTTTGTTCCTGATGTCGCCCTTGATGATCTCGACGCGGTCGCGCTCCGGATAGTCGAAGTCCTCCACGTCGAGAGAGGCCACGGCGTAGCCCCTGGAGAGGAGGTGCCTCGCGAGGTTGATCCCTAAGAATCCGGCCCCGCCGGTGATCAGAACTCTCTGCTGGTCCATGACAGCAAATCTCCTTGTGATTAGAGCTAATCGTCATTTCAGCTTCTTGTGTTCGGCTTGAGGTCGCTAGTTTATAGAAGTATGCGCGATTTGCGGTAGGCTAACGCCTCTACGATTCGCTCCGATACGGAATCGGCAGGTCGCTTCCTCACCCGTCATTCCCGCGAGAGCGGGAATCCACGATGGCAGACACCGTGCGTCTCTGACCACGATACTCGAATAAATTGCCGTCATCTGGTCCGACCTCCCCCTGGCTGCGTATGGTTTATAACTGTCGAGACGACACGAAGCTGGGGGTGGAACTCTGATCGGCACAGCGTCCGACGCACACGCCAGGAGACTGGGGATGTCGATGCTCCTCACCCTGACTGCGCTGATGATAACGCTCTCCGCTTGCGGTAGCGCGGGGAGCTACTCGAATGCTTCTGACGAACAACAGGCGGCGCGAACGGAAGTCTCTTCGGGGCAGAAGCATGAAGGCGAGGGATCTTCCGGTCAGGGTTCTGGACGGCTCGAACATCCCGCGCTCGGGTCGGCGGAGGCGCCCGTTGTATTGACCGAGTACTCGGACTATCAGTGACCGTTCTGCGGCAAGTTCACCCGTGAGGTGGAACCGAAACTCTACAAAGAGTACGTAAAGGATGGGACGCTGAGGATCGAATGGCGGGACTTCCCCTACAGGGGACGGGAGTCGGTGGACGCCGCCGTGGCGGCACGGGCCGCCCAGGCTCAGGGCAAGTTCTGGGAATACCACGACCTGCTCTACGACAGCCAGTCCTCGGGCTACGGCGACGAGAAACTCATGGCGCTGGCGAAAGAGACCGGCCTCGACACTCAAGAGTTCGAGAACGATTACGAGAACGCCAGCTACGAACCATCGGTGCGTGCCGACTTCCAGAAGGGCCTGGACCTTGGGGTCAACGGGACGCCCACCTTCTTTATCAACGGCAAGATGCTGGTAGGCCTGCAGCCTGTTGGTGTTTTCGAGGATGCCATAGAGGATGCCAGGCGGGAGGCCACGGGTGGTTGAGGTCTCGTTTCTGGCCTCTTTCCTCGGGGGCCTGCTCTCTCTGCTCAGCCCTTGCAGTGCTCTGCTCTTGCCCGCGTTCTTCGCCTACGCGTTCCAGTCGCGCGGCGAACTCGTGGGGAGGACGGCCGTCTTCTACCTCGGACTCTGCGCCACGCTAGTACCGCTCGGGATGGGCATCTCCGCGGTCAGCTCGCTCGTCTACGGGTACAGGGGTACCCTCATTATCGTCTCCGGCTTCGTCATAGTAGCCCTGGGCGTGATCCAGGCGTTCGGAGGAGGGTTCGCCTTCGGGCCGCTCGAACGCCTGAGGGGCAACATCAGGGGTAGCTCCCTCCTCGCGACCTTCTTCCTCGGCACCGTCTACGGTTTCGCGGGCTTCTGCTCGGGACCCATCCTCGGCGCCGTACTCACCGTCGCCGCCTCCTCCGGCTCCGTCCTGCGGGGCGCCGGCCTCCTCGCCACGTACGCTGCCGGCATGGCTGCCCCTCTCTTCCTCCTGGCCCTCCTCTGGGACCGTTTCGACCTCGGGCACCGCCGCTGGCTGAGGGGACGCGAGATCGCGCTAGGATCCCTCCGTCTCCATACGACCAGCCTCCTCTCGGGCCTGATGTTCGTCGTGATAGGGGTCCTGTTTATTGTTTTCGAGGGTACCTCGAGTCTCGAAGGCCTCTACGCCTCGGGCGGGGCGACGGACCTCGCCTTCTCCGCCGAGCGGTGGGCGGAGGCTCTCTCCGCAAGCACCCCGGCTTCCATAGCGCTCGCGGTCCTGGGCCTGCTCCTCGTCGGATTACTCGTCTTCAGGCTCGCCCGACGCCGCAACAAGAAGCCCGCAGGGCGTGGTCCCTAGCTGAAATGCTGAAAGCGAGGGCCCGCAAGGCCGAAGCGTGCTGAGAAGGCGGCGCAGCCCCGCCGTGCTGACAAGCGAAGGCGCTAGCCTGAGCGTGCTGAAATGCTGATTTTGTGCGTAGAATAAGCTCCGTAGCCGCTTACTCGGAGAGAACCGGAGACGATGAGGATGGACAGGTGGACCCGGAGGCCGCGGGGTCGGCAGAAGAAGCCGGCGCCCGGCGGCTATTTGACCCCGATCCTGGTCTCTCCGCGGGTCTGGATCGGCATCGTCGTGGTGGGGGTTGCCCTGTTCGCGCTGCTTCTGTACGCGGCGCCGACCGTACCCGCCGTGGCGCTCGGTGGGGTGGCGCTCGCCATCGTGCTCTCGTTTCCGGTGCGGGCGCTCTCGCGTTTTATGCCGCGGGGGCTGGCAATCTTGCTGACCGTTGTGGCCATGTTTGGCCTTATCTCTCTCGGATTTTTCTTCCTGGTGCCGCTCCTGATCGAACAGTTGAGCACGCTCGTGAGAAACACGCCCCGGATCGCCAACAGCGCCAACCAGCTCTTGCTCGACGTAATAAACGCGCTCAACGAGCGCCAGCTCGTACCCGGCTCGGACCCCGAGGAGTTCGGTAGGAGGATCGTCACGGACCTCTTCGACCGGGCCCAGAACCTTACCGAGAACCTGCTGAGGAGCATCCTCGGGTTCATACCCAAGGCTTTCAACTTCGGGGTGACGCTCTTCGGCATACTCTTCGTAGCGATCTACCTCCTGGTGGACGTGCGGAAGGTGAAGGCGGCTTTTCTTAGGACCGTCCCGGCCCACTACCGCCACGACGCCCGCGACCTGTGGGAAGCCTTCGGCGATTCGCTCTCGCGCTACCTCGGCGGGCTCGTGTTCGTGGTCATGATCCAGGGCGTCCTGGCCGCGGTGGCACTCTATCTGCTCGGCGTGCGCTACGCCATCCTGCTCGGCGTATGGGTGTCGCTCACCGCGATCATCCCTTACCTCGGTGCCTTTCTTGGGGGTATACCCGCGGTCATAGTTGCCCTCGTCTTCGGGTCTCCCCACTTCGAGTCCTCGACGACCACTGCCATCCTGACGATCGTGGCCTACGTCCTGATCCAACAGCTCGAAGGCAACTTCTTGACCCCCCGCATCCAGGGCCAGGCGCTCCAGGTGCACCCCATCGTCGTCCTCCTCGCCGTTATCGCCGGGGGCGAAGTCGCAGGCCTCGCCGGGGTCATCTTCGCCGTCCCCGCCCTGGCCGTCTTCCGAGTCCTCTTCGATTTCCTCAGGGTCCGCCTGCGCACGAGAACGGAATCCTGATGCCTGTTGCCTGAAACTGCGTTCAGAGACCGCTTCGTGCTATCATTCGCCTTCGGAGAGTGCCGGTAGACAGGGGAGGATAACGCGCTCTTTGCCGCGACACCTGCAGGCGGCTGGCATCATGCGTAGCCGCGTAGCGACGGTAAGGCCCGATCCCCGCTCCTTCCATACTGCCAACCGGGGCAGCCCGAAGACCACCGCGGGGGGCGCAAGGCTTCCGTACATGCCTGGCCTCGACGGGCTGCGCGCCCTGGCCGTCATCGCCGTGCTCCTCTACCACGCCGACCTCCCCTGGATCCCCGGTGGCTTCCTAGGCGTTGAGGTCTTCTTCGTCATTAGCGGCTACCTCATCACCGCCCTCCTTCTCGCCGAGTGGCAGAAGAGGGGCACGATCGACCTGAAGAACTTCTGGCTTAGGCGGGCAAGGAGGCTCTTGCCAGCCCTCTACGTGCTGGTGGTGGTGTGCCTGGCCTACGCGGTGGTGTTCCTGCCTGGGGAGGTGGCGGGCTTGAGGGGCGACGCGGTGGCCGCCTTCGGGTACGTTACCAACTGGTACCTGATCTTCGGGCACGAGTCTTACTTCGAGGCGGTGGGCAGACCTTCGTTGCTCAAACACCTTTGGTCTTTGGCCGTAGAGGAGCAGTTCTACCTGCTATGGCCCCCCATCCTAGCCCTCGGACTCGCGATCGGGGCGACACGCCTGCGACGACGGCGCACGTTAACCCTGGCGCTGGGCGGCGCTGTGGCCTCGGCGGTGGCCATGGCGCTCCTGTACCGGCCCGGCGTGGACCCTTCCATGATCTACTACGGGACCGATACCCGTGCCACGGGGCTGCTATGTGGGGCCGCGCTCGCCTTTCTGTGGATGCCGGGCGAGAAGCACCGCCCTGCGGAGTCCCGCTATTACAGGCTCGAACTTCCCGGTCAGGGACGGTTCAGACGCCGGTGGGGTCGGACAGCCCCGCTGCTCCTTGACATCGTAGGCATCGGCGCGCTGGGAGCCCTGATCTGGTTGTGCCTCCACCTCGGCGAGTTCCAGCCCCTCCTCTACAGAGGAGGGTTCCCGCTGGTCGCGCTCGCGACGACGGCGACGATCATGGCCGTGGTCAACCCTTACACGTTTGTAGGCGCGCACATCCTCGGCTCTGCCCCGCTGCGTTGGATCGGGGTTCGTTCCTACGGCATCTACCTGTGGCACTGGCCGGTCTTCATGGTGACCCGTCCCGACCTCGACGTTCCGTTCGGCGGCTGGCCCCTGCTCTGCCTGCGCCTGGGGGCGACCGTAGTTCTGGCGGACCTCTCCTACCGCTACG
>JBKPNW010000147.1:0-2439 GCA_046732815.1 Actinomycetota bacterium
GATAGGGGAACTCAAGCTCAGGTTGAGAACTATGAGGATGACGCTGAGTGCTGTGAGTGCTAAGGAGAGCGCAGACACAGTCCAAGCCAGCCATGCGGCGCGGGCACTTATCCCACCGCCTTCTCGACCCAGTTCCCTTGCCCCTTCAGTCACGACACCACTCTACATCACTACCGTCTCTAGAGCGTTACGAGGGACTTTGCGAAGCGGCTACCTGTAGATCAATTTCACCCTAGCCAAGGTTCCTTACTCTGACGTTCGTTGCTCCTTCAGCAACGACGGAAGCCGCCGTTGCCTGGATACTTCGGCCAGACGGTTGATACTAGAGGATCGCTCATGCTGCTCGCACCGTACCCTGCGACCTCTTCTAGCCCGAAATCTTAGCGGTCCCGTCTCGGTGATGTACGGGTGATGTAGAGAGGCCCTCACCCGCAGTCCCTCGGTGACCCCTATCTCGGATATTCGGCTTACCTACGCCGATTGTAGAGAGCCGACGAGCGGACTCGAACCGCTTACCCCTGCTCATTACGAGTGTGCGGTCAGTGGTTGCTGGACATTGCAGAGGTTTGCAATTCCCGCATAGGCAACGGGTTTTCTGTTCCCTGCATTGCCCACGATTGCAGGGTGTTGCGTACGGGTTAGGGTCAAACTAGGGTCAAATCGTGTCAGTACGCCGTGGATTAGGCATCGCCGGTTCCTCCGCGGGCCGATTCTGACAGCGGTCTTGATGAGTATTGATCCTGTAGCTCGTAGCCGCAGCGCGAAAACCATCCCGCTACGTCCTCCAGCTTGACTAATGAGAGAGCACATCCGGTGATGGGGGATGGCCTCCTCAAGCGCATCGCGGGTGTGCGCTGCCCCCTGGCGAGCCATCCCGCGATCGACAGCGTCTACCACCTTCAGCCTGAGGTCCTTCCAATACACTTTCATGCGGGGACCTTACCATGAAGATCAAACCTCGCGTAACCCACCGCTGTAGGCGGCGCGGAGCGCACTGCCAAACTCCCCACTCTTCAGCCGTTTCACGGCCTGCATCTGCAGCTGCCTTACCCGCTCTCGGGAGAGCCCAAGCTTGTCGCCGACCTCGGCAAGAGTGCCTGGATCCTTATCATCAAGACCGTAGCGACGCACTAGCACATACCGGTATCGCTCCGGAAGCCTATCTACGGCTTCCCCAAGTTCAGAGATCTCCATCTCGCTCATGACCGTACCAGGCGTGTCCGAACTACGCTCGTCCTCGACGAGCTCCCCAAGCTCCGAAGAGCCTTTATCCGAGGTCAGAGGTTGGTTGAGGCTTGTGGTAGCCTCCGGCGTGGCGTCCTTGACCTGCCGGATGTCCTCCACGCTCCATCCGAGCCTCTCGGCCACCGCCTCATCAGAAGGGGCTCGTTCCAACTCAGCCCAAAGCTCGTTGTAGGTGCCGGCCATCTTGCGCATCTTGTCGCCCATGTGGACGGGAATCCTGATGGTCCTCCCCTTCTCAGCAACCGCTCTCTGTATGGTCTGACGTATCCACCACGTAGCATAGGTGGAGAACCTAAAGCCCCTGTCGGAGTCGTACTTACCAACCGCCTTCATAAGACCGATGTTGCCCTCCTGAATCAGATCCTCGAAGGGCAGGCCACGCCCACGTGACTTCTTGGCTATGGAGACAACGAGCCTCAGGTTTTTCTCGATGAGTTCCTTGCGCGCGGCTGTGTCACCCTTCTTGGCCCTCTTGGAGAGGTCTATCTCCTCCTGGTGGGTCAAGAGCTTGCCCTTGCCGATTCGAGCGAAGTAACCCGGAATCAGCTCGGGTGCCGTTCCCGTTCGATCCTTGCGCTGAGCAGTGTATATCGTATTGGTCATAGTCTATCTACCCCGAAAGCCTGGCGAAAACAAGCGTGGTCCTCTGTAAGGATAACGTGGCTCATCTCTTAGCACCTTCCATAAACATAAAATATATTATATAGATATTATGTAACTAGTATATCACGTAATGCACCAAGACCGTGCTGTTCTTGAACGGGAGGTCTGACAAAGGTGTTCATGAGCATTGATCTTCGGAGCCATAGCCGCAGTGCGCGAACCACCCCCCTCGGCGTCCCAGGGCGTAACGGGAAAGAGCACTACCTTGCGGAGAGAATTCGGCTTATCTACGCCAGAATGTGAGAGCCGACGAGCGGACTCGAACCGCTGACCTGCTCATTACGAGTGTGCAGTCAGGGGTTGCTGAGGGTTGCACGGGTTTGCAAATCCCGCATATCTAAGCCGGTTACTTTTCTGTGCCTTGCCCAGTGTTGCACCGTATTGCGCTCCCGGTGGTATCAGAGTGGTATCAGGAGGTGATGGATTATCACTCTTCCAACACACCTGAGTAGTCGTATCTAGCAGAGGCACCGGGACAGACGCCAACGTCAAGGTATCCTCCCGGTTCGGAAAAGGCTTCGGGTAGTCTTC
>JBKPNW010000148.1:0-6560 GCA_046732815.1 Actinomycetota bacterium
CAGGTCTGGTAGGGCGGGTAGCGTTCGGGAAGGTCTTTCCAAGGCGCTCCGGTGCGAAGTATCCACAGGATGCCGTTTAGAACATCGCGTGGGTCTCGCCAGGGTCTGCCTCGTCCGTCTTCCCTTTGAGGGGGATCTGCAATGAGTGGCTCTAAAATATCCCACTGCTCGTCTGTGAGGTCCATGTGCTGCTTCTCCCGCTGAAAGGACGTATAGCAGCCACTATATCCTCACCATCGCATTTATGAGATAGCCTCTCATCTGATGGCCTCCCGCAAAGTATCCCCTACCGCAAGCTCCCTACGCAATCTCCTGAAAGCGCTCGCGGTCCTGCTCTTGACGGTGCCCAATGGCCTGCCAGTTCGTTCGGATATCTCCCTCTGAGAGAGCCCCCCAAAATATGCTAGCTCTATAACTTCCCTGTGCGGCGCGTCGAGCACCTCGAGGGCCCTAGAGACCCGCCAAGAGAGATAGGATTCGTCCACCAACTTCTGAGGACCGGCAGAAGAATCCCTAGCAGCAGCGATGTGTGAAGCCCCATCCGGGACCTGGCAGACTTTGCTGGCGCGCTTGCGGTAGAGATCAACACAAGCGCTACGCGTAACCCTGTAAAGCCAGGTGGAGAAGCTGCCGCGAGAAGAATCGAAGGTGCCGGCCGAACGCCACACCTTCAAGAAGACCTCCTGGACCAGCTCCTCAGCTAGAGAGCGGTCACCGAGGATCTTCAATCCCACCGAGTAGACTGTGCGGCCGTAGCGGTCATAGAGCGCCGAGAGGGCTACCTCGACCCCCGGTCCATCGAGGTTAATCATAAGTTGCTCGTCTGGTAGTCTATCCGCCTGCCGTAACGTCACGGAGTGCGAACTACTGCGTTTTCTATCGCAAACAAGAAGATCACTCCTCGCAATGTCCATAACGTCTTTTCTCCATGTGCTTGGCCCGAGCGTTTCGAACATGACTATGGGCCGTCATGGCAAGGAGCGCATCGTAGAAACTACGTATCGAGGTACGTATTCTTGGAGTAGGAGCTAGGAGAAGGTGGCTACGTGGTTTTACTTACTGGTGGGTACGGCGGAGAGACACTCAGGCGAGGTCGTGCTCTAGGGCGAAGCGCGTGGCCGCAGCGCGGGAGTTTACCCCCAACTTTTGGTAGATTGAGGTCAGGTGGGTGTCGACAGTACGGGGGCTTAGGAAGAGCTCTGTAGCTATTTGAGCGCTCGTGAGCCCTTCGGCCACCAGCCTCAGTACCTCGACCTCGCGAGGGCTAAGCCCGGCCGGATGCTCGGGTCTGGAGGAGACTGGCGGCTGTGATGTCGCGGGAGACGGGGGCTCAGAGGGTTTCTCTTTGGAGAGGGCGTACGTTGCGGCCTGATCCATTCCCAAAGCCCCTCCCTCGGCCACCGCTTCCTCCCACGCTGTCTCCCCTAAGCGAGAGCGTACGCGCGCCCGGTACGGCTCTAGCACGGCCCTTTCTTGGGGCACAAGCCGGTAGTCTATCACCTCCATCAGAGCCTCAGCCGCCCCGAAGAGGGTGGCGGCCTGAAAGGCATACCCCTCGGCTCCAGCGACGCACGCCAGTCCCTCCAGGCTCATCAAGAGAGTTCCCCTGTCACCCCGTTTCTTGGAGAGAGTGAGGTTTTCCCCGAATTGGGCTTGGGCCTTCTTAAGCTCGCCCCCCAAGAGCGCCGCCCAACCCAAGTCGTTGAGTGGTCTTGAGAGCAAGCCCATAAACCCCCGCCTCCGCTCCCGGGCTAGCTCCACCGCCTCCTCTATGAGGAGAGTGGCTCGCGCGGGGTCGCCTCGAAGCAAGGCCGTCCACCCCCAGTTCTGCAAGAAAAGGAAGCGCGCATACGCGCTGTCCAACTCCCGCGCCAGGCTCATGCCTTCGGCATACCATCTTTCGGCCAGCTCGTATTCTGCACGTAGGGTCGCTGCAATTGCGACCGTGAGGAGCGACCAGACGATGCCCTGCACCTCGTTTGTTTGCCGACTTAGCGCCAGGCTCTCTTCGCCCAGCACCCTCGCTCGTTCATGGTTGCCTTCTTCCATAGATACGTTTGCCAGCCGGTGCAGGAAGAAAGTTGCGGGGCTGTTCCACACGAAAAACGGTCTGTAGCCGTCCCTTGTCCCTGCCTCCTTACTGAGCCTCAGACCCTCCTCGGCTGCCCTCCTCGCCCGGGCGTAGTCACTTGATTGCGACGACAGCAGGCTTGCTGCCCCAAGCGCCTTCGCTCGCGCCAGCGCTGACGTGGAGCCCTCCTGAGTCAGCGCCTCCTCCAGCCATCCGCGCCCCTCGCCGCTGTAACCCTCCCAGAACCAAAAAGATCCTAGGGCTCCCGCGAGCCTCAGGCCCAACTCGACTTCCTTGTGTACTGACGCCCAAGAGAGGGCTGCCCTGAAGTTGTCGAGTTCTTCTACAAGACGCTCGAACCGCTCCGCTTCATGCGGCCCGATTAGCTGCGGTTCGACTTCTTCTGCCACGTCCAGAAAGTACTCCGCGTGAGCTCGCTTTACGTCATCGAGCTCCCCGCACTGCTCCAGTTTCTCCAGCGCGTACTGACGGATGGGGTCTAACAATCTGTAGCGCACCCCGCCACCCGCAGTCGGCTCTGCCACAACCAACGACTTCTCTACGAGTCCCGAGAGCAGCTCCAACACCTCTTTCTCCTCTGTGCCCGCTCCCGACACCACCGCTTCCGATGCCTCCAGAGTCCATCCCCCCGCAAACACCGAGAGCCTCCTGAATACCTTCCGCTCTGGCTCCGAGAGCAGCTCGTGGCTCCAGTCGAGGGTTCCCCTGATCGTTCGCTGCCTCGGTGTTGCTGTACGGCCTCCATGCGTCAGTAGCTCGAGGGAGTTTTCAAACCTCTCCGAGATCTGCTCTAAGGAGAGCGTGCCTACCCTCGCTGCGGCTAGTTCTATGGCCAGCGGTATGCCCTCCAGCTTTCTGCATACTTCCGCCGCGGCCCGCGTGCTACCCGGCGTGAAGGCGAAGGAGGGATCGTGGTTGCGGGCTCGTACTAGAAACAGACGGGCGGACTCAGACCTCTCCAGCACCTCGACCGAGGGCGAAAGTTGCGGTTCGGGTGCGCTGAGCGGGGGTACGGTCCACCTTACCTCTCCCTCTATCCCCAGCCCTTCGCGGCTGGTTGTCAATATGCGCACGTGGGGGCACGAGTCGAGCAACGAGTCCGCTAGTCGGGCGGTAGCATCCAGGAGGTGCTCGCAGTTGTCCACGACCAGGAGTAACTCTCGGGTGCCTAAGACCTCGGTTAGCGTCTCAGCAAGTGGCTCTGCGGGACGCTCGGGAACCTCCAGGACCTCGGCCACCGCCTTGGGCACCAGCTCCTCCTCGGAGAGGGGAGCGAGCTCCACCAGCCACACCCCATCAGAGTAGGTATCGACGAGGTCTCTGACCACCTCTAGCGCAAGGCGTGTCTTGCCAGAGCCTCCCGCTCCAGTGAGCGTGAGCAGCCTGGTCGTCTCCAGCTCACGCCTGATCTCCAACACCTCTTGCTGGCGGCCTATGAAGCTGCTTCTCGGAGCGGGCAGGTTGTGTCGGGAGGTCCTTCGGAGCTGCTGAACCCTACTATCGTTCAAAACTTCCAGTTCGGTTGTCCGGCCCATCTACTTAAAGCAAGCCGGCGGCCTCGTGTGCTTTTTGCGAGGTTGAGCAACCTTCTTATTCCTGCGGCACAGCCCGTTGCACCACTGTGGCTCTCCACGCCCCCTAGGTGCCCACTCTTCGCGGGGAATGGTTCTACGTCCCTACCCATTTTACTACCAGTCGCACCTTAGCAGTTCTTGTACTTGGGCACATCCCCTAAATAGACTAGATCTGCTTCTTGGTATGAGCCCATACTCTCCAAATACCGAGGCTCCGGGAGGTGGTACACGCGATGCAGGGCACCCGTACAAGGCGACGGGCGCTGCGCCTGCTTAAATCCGCACGCAAGATCTTGCTTAGCACCAGCCACACAGCTATGGATTTCCAGGCACTCCGCTTCCCCAGCCCAAAACCGGGTGAGCAATTCTTTCGCAGAACCGGTCACTGGGCCAGAGTGACCTTGGCACCCAAATCTGTCTCCGGCCTTTCGTAACGATCAGGGTACGCCTGGTGACCAGGCTCGCATCCCGGAGGCTTACGGTACCTCTCCCTTCAGGACCACCTCTTCGCCCGAAGTAGGACGCTCTTCGGTAATGATCAAGATGTGGTAGTTTCGGGCCTCGGGCGCGACGTTGAGCAACACCCTGGTTTCGCCTTCGCCCACGCTCGTGAACGAGCCGGCGCTTATGCGCCTCTCTCCCGAGACGAACCACAGCTCATAGTAGCTGTTGGGCTTGGGCTCCTCGAAGTTGTTCAGCTTTAATTCCACCTGCTGATTACCGGAGCGTTGCGGGCGGATCTCGGCTACTCCCCAGTACCCTTCGAGCCCGACGGCCCCGCGGGGGGTCGGTAGCAGCTGGATGGTCGCCACCGGACACTCCTCTTGCAAGATGCCGAAGAAGATCCCGAGGGCGACCAAGGCCGCTGCCGCCGCGCTCGGCAGTACGACTCGGAGATGATCCTTCAAGCGGCTGGAGCGAGAGGTTCTGGAAGATCCCGTCCGACCTTCCAGAGGCGACCCTTGCGGCTCCTCCGTGTCGGAAACGGATATTCGCTCAGCGCGCACCCGAGAAAGGATCCCGTCCTTCAGGTAGCTAGGTGGGTCGGCTGATGGGGGCGCCGCCTCCAGCGCGCGGTTCACCTTCTTCAGCGCACGGACCTCGTCTTGACAACGGGGGCAGGACGCCAGGTGACGCCGGATCTCGGCAGCCTCCTCCGGCTCCAGCCCATCCAGGATGAACGCCGCCAGGTTCGGGTGTACATCCGCGCACCTCATCTTAGAAAATTACCCGCCGCGATATCCATAGCGTCTCCGTAGAGGTTCCTAGCACGCATGCGGGGTTATACGAGAGAATTCGCTCAGCGGACTTGTGAAGAGCGCGACGTAATCAGCAGGGATGTCTCGCCATTACGGGGCCCACCACGCATGAGGAATTACTGCTTCACCAGGAGGACTTCAGGATCTCCAACGCCCGAAGGATCCTGAGCAGATACAGGGACGAAACCAGCACCTTCAACGACGACATCAAGGGGACCGGCGCTATCATCCTCTCATCGCGCCAGCCGAAACGCCCCCAGAAATGTCGTTGAAGGCGCCGCGCCTAGCAATGGATCTGCGTGGGGAGAACCCATTGCCAAACTGGTGTAACTCATCTGGGAACAGTGTCAGAAGAGTTCTCCATCAAACCACACAGCGCAGCTTCCTTATGCACGGCGGCTGCGGTGGGGAGAGAAAGCTCTGCTTGGGTGATCTGAACCGATCGAGCGCACTCGACGTATAACCTAGCGCCAGGGAAAATGCGACCCGAACGGCTACTCAAGAGAGGAGAGGGATGATGGAAAACAAACAAGGTAAGGAGGAGCTTTGAAACGACTACTGTACCTGGCCACACTCTCTATGGCGGCGTTGCTGATCTCTGCTCCCGCCGTCTCGGCGCAGGATGAGATGACGGTCTCGATCCAGGATTTTTCCTTTAATCCCGGCCAAATCACCGTCGCTCCGGGGACGACGGTCACGTGGACGAACGACGGGCAGGCTCCGCATACCGTCACCTCGACGGACGGGAAGGATCTGGACTCTGGCACCTTGCAGCCCGGCGACAGTTACACCTTCACCTTCAAGGACGATGATGCGGGCGAGACTTATGCTTACCATTGCGAGATACATCCTCAGATGACGGGAAGCGTCAACGTATCAGGAGGAAGCGGCGGCGGGTCCTCATCTAGCGCTTCCATGAGCGCCTCCATGAGCCCATCGGCGAGCGCGTCGGCAAGCCCGACGGCGAGCGCCTCCGCAAGCACGAAGCCTAACCTGCCACACACCGGCGGCATCTCCTTGCCTATTGTGGCGGCCGCAGCGCTTCTGGGTCTCGGCGTTCTGGCCGTGATCGCCATGCGACGCGCCTTGTAGTTTCGCGGTTTTCTATGTGGCTGGGGGGAAGCCCACGCCCCTCAGCCCAATAGAAGTCAGCAAGCTTTTCGCGCTGCACAAGAAAGAAGGAGAAGAGCACTTTGTGGAAGAGGAGATTCATTGAGGAATTCGCAATACTCATGGTCGGGGATGGGCTCATAGAGTTCCTGGCTCCCAAAGGACATTCGAGGCTGTGGGTGGTCGGCCCCGAGAGCACCCGCAGGATCGGGATATGGTTCGTGGAGAAGCCCGGCCGGATGAGGGTCCTCGGCGCTGCCCAGGTGGTGCTCGGCGTGTGGCTTGCCCTCAGGCAGCTCCGGGATACTTGATCTAGCGGAGGACTTAAGGGGGACCGACGTGAGTTGGCTCGCCTACGTGCTCCGCCTACTCACCCGTGCCGACATCGATACCCCAGAGGAAGGAGGCGAACGACGATGAACAGAGCACTGAGGTCCACACTCGCGGTCGGGGGCCTCACGCTTGTGCTCGCGTTTGTACTTGTAAGCTGCGGCAGCGGCGGTGGGGGGGCAGGCAGAGGATCCT
>JBKPNW010000149.1:0-78366 GCA_046732815.1 Actinomycetota bacterium
CCATCGGTTCGGCGTCCCCGTGCGACTCATACGTCGACAACAACACACGCATTTCGCTACTCCCATTTCCGTAAGATCTGGCTTCGGCCGGCATTATGCTCCACGACCCGGGGCTTGCGGCAAGCCCCCGGGTGCCCTGTATACTGGAAGTGGAAAGGAGTGGGTACTCTTCTTTTCACTTTTTCGTCCGCCCGCTGTGTACGCTATTCACCGTAGTGCGTGGAAGGCAAATTCTGGGAAGTCGGCCTACGGGATCTTGCATGGATCGACGCCCGAGAGCCATGCGGGGCGCGGTATCCGTCTTCGGGGCTCAAAGCACCGAAAAGCTAAATGTCGTGGTTCCGCATCTTTATGCGAAACTGTGCATGACATCCGGCTTCGGGACGGGTGTTTATTCTGCTTCCTGCGTGATTCGGGGCATCTGACGGAGCATCTTGCCGAGCATCTCGATGCCCCCCTGATCCAGGATCCGGTCTTCTTCTATGATCTCCAGCCCTGCCGGGACGCCGAACTCGTGGAGCTTCCTTGCCGTTACGCTTGCGCATACCACGGCCTCGACTCTGTCGAGGGCGGCCAGGACTTCTTCGGGTCCCTGGTCCACGTAGACCTGGACGAAGTCGAGGTGGTCGAGGCCGGCGCCCTCGATGGAGCTCGAAAGGTTCTCCATGCACGTGCGCCCCCATCCCACGACCCCGACCGGGGTCCCTGATGGCAGCTCCGTCAATCGTTGCAGGCTCTCCAGCGTCGCCTCGGCGAGTAGCGCGACCGCTTCGATCCCGTACGGTTCCACTATCTCCTGCACCTCGTGGATGTGGAAGAAGGTCGTCACCGCGAGACGCCACGGCAACTCCTCAACGTCCGAGACCCTAGCGGCCAGATCCTCGACCAGGACCTTCTCGACCTCGACAGGGAGCTGTTCCTCGAGCTCCTCGGAGAATTGATCCAGCTCCGCCCGCGTGCACTCGGCGAACAAAATGGGCAACTTGTCCTGCGGCTCCGCGCCGGAACGCGCGAGTAGCTCGTAGGCCAGATCCTCGACAGACACACCCTGTGCCGCCGCGAGATCCATCACCCTCGCCAAAACGTCCTGGCGCTTGATGTCCTGCACGTCAACAGGAGGCTCCACGACGTAGACGCCACTGCCGCGGCGGCTCTCCACGTAACCCTCCCGCTCGAGGTCGGAGAACACCCGCGCTACGGTGTTCCTGTTCACCCGTAGAAACCCGGCCATCGCCCTTATGCTCGGTAACCGGCTCCCCACCTCGAAGCCGCCCGTCAGAATGAGGTGCTTGATCTGCCCCTCCAACTGTACGTGTACGGGTACGTGACTCTTCGAATTTATGCGCAAATCCATAAATTAACCTATTGTCCTATGACACCGAGCCAGTTATAATTGTCCCAAGTCAACGTGACAATTATACCGCAAGCGACGAGAATGGAGGAAAGCGATGATCAGTCCGTTCGATCTGGAGACAGCAAAGCAGCGGCACGAGGATCTGTTACGTGGGGCGCGGCAGCGCAGGATGGCAGCTCCTTTGCGGAAGGCTCGTCGAAGCAAGCGCGAGGAGCTCGAGGAGTCAAACGGTGTAGCGGTCAGCTGGGAGCTTGCCGAGGAGGAGCCCAGGCTCGCCACGGGGCACCATCGTGCGCTCCGTAGATAGGGCGTTGTGCCGGAGAAGAATAGTTCAGGGGCTGAAGAGCGGGTCACGTTCACCCTCACGGGGGCGCTCGCCGGGGCGAAGAGATGTATCCCGATAGCTATCAGCGGTTGTGGCATCGGGCTCGTGTTCGGGACGCTCGCGGGACAGGCCGGTCTCGGCACCTACGAGGCCGCCTTGATGAGTGCCCTCGTGTTCTCGGGGGCGGCCCAGTTCGTGGTACTCGGGCTCTGGGCGTCGCCATTGCCTGTGGCTACCATCGTGCTGGCGACGCTCGTCGTCGGTCTCAGGCACCTGTTGATGGGCGCAGCCCTCGGGCCCGTGTTCTCGAAGTTGGGGCGTCTGAAAGCCTACGGGTCCGTGTTTTTCATGGCAGACGAGAACTGGGCGCTCACCATGGGTGAGTTTGCGAAAGGACGCCGCGACGCCGCGTTTCTGATCGGAGGAGGGTCGTTGATGTTCCTGGCCTGGACCACGTCTACGCTCGCCGGGGGCATTCTCGGTGGCGCGGTCGAAGACCCGGCGCGCTGGGGACTCGACTTCGCGTTCACCGCCGTGTTTCTCGCTCTTATCGCAGGGATGTGGAAGGGGAAATCAGACCTCCTTCCCTGGACGGTGGCGGCCGCCGTCGCGGTGGCGGCGCACCACTGGCTGCCGGGCCAGTGGTACATCCTGCTCGGTGGACTCGCCGGCAGCTTCGCGGGAGTGGTGCGTCGTGGGCGTTGAGCCAGGCACCCTGATAGCGATAGTCTTGATGGCCGTTGCGACCTACACTACCCGTGCGGGCGGACTCTGGCTCGCTAGTCAATTCGACCTCTCCGAGCGGGCTGGGGCGTGGTTGGATCAGATACCGGGCGCGATCCTCGTCTCGCTCGTCGCACCTACGGTCCTGATGGGTGGACCCGCTGAGATGCTGGCCGCCCTCGCCGTCGTGATAGTCGCGCTGAGGACAGGCAGCCTGCCGGCGGCGATGGTTACGGGGGTGGGTGCCGTTCTCGTGCTGCGGACCCTGGAGGCGAACCTGCTCTAACCTCGCACGTTCGCCCGAATTCCGATCTACCTCCTGCGTGCCCTGCGCCAGAAGAACCACAGTGTTGCGGCGATGAGGACCGTTAGTACAGCAAAACCGACGAAAGACGTGAAGACCTCCACTATCCTCCAGCGGCCGCCGAGCGCCCACCCCAGGCCGATCAATGAGCCGTTCCAGATCGTGCATCCGAGGATGGTGTAGGCGAGGAATCGCCAGCGCAGCGGCATGCGCTTGAGCCCGGCGGGTACCGAGACGAGCGCGCCGATACCGGGGATCAAGTGTCCGACGAGGATCGCCTTTCCTCCGTGACGCTCGAAGACCGTGCTCGCCCGTTCGAAGTCGGACACGAACAGCAGCTTGTAACGTTCGAAGCGCTTGGTCACGCGCCGCAAACGCGCATCCCTGAGCCTGAACCCGACGGCGTACAGGATGAGCGACGCGCTTACCCTCGCCGCCGTCGCCGAGAGCAACACAGGAACGAACGTAAGACGCCCGTTGCCCATCAGGAAACCGAACAGCGGCAACGTTAGCTCCGTCGGGACCGGCAGGTACAGGCTCCCCGCCAATATCAGGACGAATACACCGACGTATCCGAGCGAATGGACTACATCGATAACCCACCGTACGAGATCGATGAGCACGCCACCCATCGTGCTTTCTCCTCCTATCTCCTCAGCGAGACAACCTAATTATGCACCATGCGACGCACCACGGGACCTCGGACGCGTATCCGGTCGTGCGTTCGGCATGCGTAAGAAATCCGCACGCCAGGTTTCCCGCATAGATCGACTCCTACGACACCGATGTCCGATTTCCGCCAGTAATCTTGCGAGTCGGGTGCGACAATAGGGACGTGCTGAAAGGCTTCGAACATCGGTATCGCGCCGTACGGGGCCGCGACGTCCGCTTCGACGGCTGGTTTTACGTCGCCGTCACCTCCACGCGCATCTACTGCCGGCCCAGTTGTCCTGCCGCAACTCCCCAGCGCTCCAACGTCCGCTTTTTTCCGACTGCGGCCGCCGCGCAGTACGCTGGTTTTCGCGCCTGCAAGCGGTGCAGGCCCGACGCCGTGCCCGGGTCGCCGGAATGGGACGTCAGGGCTGACGTCGTCGCGAGGGCGATGCGGCTCATCGCTGATGGCGTCGTGGACAGGGACGGTGTAGCCGGCCTCGCGCGGCGGCTCGGCTATACGGAGCGCCACCTGCACCGTCTGCTCTCGGCCGAAGTCGGGGCCGGTCCGCTCGCCCTCGCCCGCGCGCGGCGCGCCCACACCGCCAGGTTGCTCCTAGAGACTACCGACTTGCCGATCACGCAGGTCGCGTTCGCCGCAGGGTTCACGAGCGTACGCCAGTTCAACGACACCATCCGCGAGGTTTTCGGTGTAACCCCGAGGGAGCTACGACGCGTGCGAGGGCGGCGCGACGAGACGGTACGCGGTGGGATCCCACTCCGGCTGCCGTTCCGCAGACCGTTCGACGCGAGCGGTATGCTGCACTTCCTCGGCGCACGCACGGTAGCACGTGTAGAGACGTTCGACGGGGAGACGTACCGGCGGACGCTGCGACTGTCGCACGGCGCTGGAATCGTGGCCCTCTCCGACGGTGGCGACCATATCCGGTGCGTGCTCAGGCTCGAGAGCCTGAAGGATCTCGGCACCGCGGTGCAGCGTTGCCGCCGGCTCCTAGATCTCGACGCCGACCCTGTCGCCGTTACCGACGTGCTCGGCTCCGACCCACATCTTGGTGCGCTCGTTCGCCTGTCGCCGGGGCGGCGCGTACCGGGGAGCGTGGACGGCGCCGAACTCGCGTTCCGCGCGGTGCTCGGCCAGCAGGTCTCCGTGGCCGGCGCCCGCACCCTCGCCGGCCGCCTCGTCGCCCGCTGCGGAGAGCCGCTCCCCGAGGCGCTCGCCGCAGAAGCAGACGAACCAGGGTGGCTCTTTCCCGGGCCGCAGGCCGTAGCCGAGGCAGCTCTCTATGAACTCGGCATCCCTTCGGCCCGCCGCGAAACCTTGCGTAATCTGGCGCGTGTACTCGCGGGGGGTGGGATCCTGCTCGACCCCGGCTCGGAGCGTGAGGACATCGAACGGCGGTTGCTCGGGCTGCGTGGGATCGGTCCGTGGACCGCTTCTTACGTGGCGATGCGCGCGCTCGGCGACCCCGACGCGTTTCTTCCCACGGACCTCGGGGTCAGGCGGGCCATCTCCGCGCTCGGCCACGCGGATGACCGGCGGAACGTCGCCGCGCTCGCCGAACGGTGGAGACCCTGGCGCGCCTACGCCACACAGCACCTTTGGGCGAGCCTCGAGTACGAAAAAGATCAGACCACGAAAAGAAAGGTACTAGCGTGAAAGCTTACGTCGACGAGATCGACTCTCCCGCCGGCCCGCTCGCGTTCGCGGTAAATGAAGGTGGAGCCCTGATGCGACTGCACTTCATCGAAAGCGACTACGGGCTCGCCATGGAAGATGAGTTGGAGGACGAAGGTTATGCCGTGGAAGCGGACGAGACCAGGACCGCCGGCGTGCGAGAAGAGTTGTCCGAGTACGTGAACGGAAGGCGCAAGACCTTCGAGGTACCCCTCGCGTTCGCCGGCTCGGAGTGGCAGAAGGCCGTCTGGATGGAGTTGACGCGCATACCCTTCGGGGAGACCAGGTCATACGGGGAGATCGCCGACACCCTCGGACGGCCCGGCGCGGCGAGGGCCGTCGGCAGGGCCAACGCCTCCAACGTCCTACCCGTGGTCGTGCCTTGCCACCGGGTGATCGCTGCCGATGGCACGCTTGGCGGGTTCAACGGCGGGCTTCACCTGAAAGAACGCTTGCTCGAGCACGAGCGCAACGTACTCGCCGCCGCGGACGAAAATGGGGACGTGGAGTTGCTGCCGCGTCATAAACTTTCGCAAAAATGACGGGTGAGGGGCCGGGGGAAAGGTGGATGCTGTCATGTTGGGAGAAGGGGGTAGGAGTCGCCCTCGAGCGACATGTTCAGGAGTGGCAAGCTAGAGGCGATCAGCGGGGGTACAGGATCATCTGCGAGCACCGAAACAGGGCTATGGGCTTGCCGCCCTCCTCGTCGGAGACGGTCGCGTCCCACACCTGCGTCGTGCGGCCACCGTGGACGAGCTTCGCTTCGCACGCGATCGCACCGTCACGTTTGGTGCCGACGAAGTTGCACTTGAGCTCTATGGTCGTGAAGCCCTCTGCGCCTTCTGGCAGGTTCACGAACGTTCCGTAGCCGCAGGAGGTATCGGCGAGGGCGATCACCGTCGCCGCGTGCAGGTAGCCATTCGGGGCCATGAGCTCCGCGCGCAGATCGAGCCGGCCCGAGATCCTACCGCTCCCTGCCTCCATTATCTCGAGCCCGATGAGGCCGGGCAGGGTTCCGCTACCACGCTCGTTCAGCTCTTCGAGAATCGTCATCTACAGCGCCTCCCAGCATTTCAGCACTTCAGCAAGTCAGCATTTCAGCAAAGAGCTGACAGGCTGACAAGCGAAAGCTGAAGGCTTGAGCGTGCTGAAATGCTGACTTGCGCGCCGGGCATGAGGCTTTAAAGCCTCATGCCCGGCGCTTTGAGGCGGTAGAATCTACGGGTGAGCGAGAGGACGAAGACGAGATCCCTCAGGGCCCCGCGCAGGGTCAGGGCCTACCTGGCGGCGAACGCCGAGCGCCCCGCCCTCCTGCTCGCCGCGAGCGAGGAGGCGGCGGAACGTTACGCCCGCGAGGCCGAGGTCTACTCCGATGGCCCCGTCGTCCACCTTCCCTCCCGCGGCGCCCCTTACGGCGACGTCTTCGACCCTGCCGTGAGCAGGGTTGGCCGACGGCAGAGGGCGCTCTATTCGCTGCGCACGGCCCGCCTCGTGGTGGCCGGACCGCTGGCGCTTATGGAGCGTACCCCGGTCTACGCGCCCATGGAGTTGGCCGCCGAGACGGAGATAGAGCTCGATGCGACGCTGGGGCGGCTGGTCGTACTCGGCTACGAACGTGTCGACAGGGTCTCCCGCCCCGGAGAGTTCGCGGTGCGCGGCGGCATCGTGGACGTGTTTCCGAGCACCCGACGTTCGCCCGTGCGGGTGGAGTGGTGGGGGGACGAGATAGAGAGTGTGCGCGCCGTCTCTCTGGCCACCCAGCGCGTCGTGCGCGAGCTCGAGGCCATTACGGTCTATGCCGCCCGTGAAGGCGATCTCGCCGGCCTCGCGGCCGCGGAGGACGAACAGTCCGAGGAGGCCCGCCGTGGCGTGCGTGTCCCCGGACTCGACCGTTTATTGCTCGGCCTCGATCCCGTCTCGCCACGGACGATGTTGCCGGAGGACATGGAGGTCTGGCGCGAGGAGGCGCAGGAGGACATCCCCGAAGAAGTAGAAGGGCTCGTCTATGAGCTCTACGACAGCGGGATGCCCGATCCCGACGTCGAATTCACCTTCGGTGAAGGGGGAGAATCCATCTCCGCGCCGCCGGTCGCGGGGTTCGCCGACACGCTCGGGGAGGCCGCCCGCAGGCTCGACGCCCTGGTCGAAGAGGGGCTCGCCGTCTTCGTCGCGTGCTCCTCGCGCGGGGAGGCGAGGCGAACGGTGTACGCGTTCGGGGAGATCAACCGCACCATGCGCGAGACGGGGCTTGTCGACGCCGATTTGCCGCCCGGCCTCTACGCATTGCCCGGTGAGGTCGAGGAGGGGTTCACCTATCCAGACGACGGGATCGCGGTCTTCCGGAGGGACGCGCTGCTCGGCCGCAGGCGCGAGCAGCGCCGCACGGGCGGCAGATCGCTCGCCTCCTTCGCAGACCTGAAGGTCGGGGATCTGGTCGTGCACGCCATGCAGGGTATCGGACGCTTCGAGGGGCTCGTGGCCCAGGAGGTCCTCGGATCCACCCGCGACTACATGCAGGTGAGCTACCGCGGGGGCGACACGCTCTTCGTGCCCTACGAGCAGATGGAGTTGTTGCACAAGTACGTGGGAGGCGAGAGCGCGCGCCTGGACAAGCTCGGTGGCGCGACGTGGGCGCAGATCACAGACAGGGTCCGCAGGAGGGTCAAGGCGTTAGCCGGCGAGCTCCTGCGGCTGCACGCGGCGAGGGCAGCGGCACCGGGCTTCGCCTTCCCCGAGGACGGGGAGTGGGAGAGGGAGCTCGAGGAGAGCTTCCCCTACCAGGAGACCCCGGATCAAGAGTCGGCCATCTCCGCCGTCAAGTCGGATATGCAGAGGCCGCACCCGATGGACCGTCTGGTCTGCGGGGACGTCGGCTTCGGCAAGACGGAGGTGTCCGTGCGGGCCGCCTTCAAGGCGGCGCTCGCGGGCAAGCAGACCATGATGCTCGCCCCGACGACCATCCTCGTGCAGCAACACGAGCGGACGTTCAAGGAGAGGCTTGACTCCTATGCCGTCAGGGTCGAGAGCCTCTCGCGCTTTACGTTGCCCGCCGACCGGCGCAGGATCCTGGCCGACTTCCGGGCCGGGGAGGTGGACGTGCTCGTCGGGACGCACGCGTTGCTCGGGTCCGAGGTCGCGCCCAGGGACCTCGGGCTCGTCGTCGTGGACGAGGAGCAGCGCTTCGGTGTGAGGCACAAAGAGCGTATCAAGGAGTACAAGACCTCGGTAGACGTCCTCACGCTGACGGCGACCCCGATCCCACGCACCATGCAGATGGGCCTCGCCTCGTTGCGCGACATAAGCGTGATCGAGACGCCCCCGGCGGGACGCCGTAGCATCCTCACGCACGTCGGCCCTTACGACGAGGACCTCGTAAAACATGCCATCGAGCGGGAGGTCGCCCGCGGTGGACAGACCTTCTTCGTCCACAACCGCGTCGAGAGCATAGAAGAGGTCGCCGAGAGGCTGCGCGAGCTTCTGCCCGGCGTGCGCTTCGTCACCGCGCACGGGCAGATGCCAGAGCGGGCCCTGGAGGGCGTAATGAAGCACTTCCTCGACGGGCGATCGGACGTGCTCGTTACCACGACGATAGTCGAGAGCGGGCTGGACGTGGCCACGGCGAATACCCTGATCGTCGACCGCTCCGACGCCATGGGGCTGGCCCAGCTCTACCAGCTTCGGGGCAGGATAGGACGCTCCACCGAGCAGGCCTACGCTTACCTCTTCGCCCCCCTGGGGGCGACCGTCGAGTCCCAGAAGCGGCTCGAAGCGCTTCTGGACTTTACCGAACTCGGGAGTGGCTTCGCCATCGCCATGCGGGATCTGGAGATCAGGGGCGCGGGCAACCTGCTCGGCGCCGAGCAATCGGGGCACATAGCGGCCGTCGGCTTCGAGATGTATCTGACCCTCCTGGAGGAAGCCGTCGCCGCCGCGAGGGGAGAGCCGCAGGAGCGTCGTGAAGAGCGGCCCGTTATCGTGGAGCTCACGCTCGATGCGTATCTGCCGCCGGGCTACGTCCTGGATGAGATCGAAAGGGTGGACCTGTACCGCAGGGCCTCGGGCCTCAGCTCCCTCGCCGAGGTGGAGGATCTGGCCGAGGAGCTCGTCGACCGCTTCGGGGCGCTCCCGGAGCCAGCCAGGAACCTGCTCGGCCTCTCGCGGGTCAAGCTCCTCGCGCGGGAGGTCGGGGCGAGTTCTGTCACCTACCGTAGCGGGAACCTCACCGTCACCGGCGCCACGGCGGGCGCCGCCGTACCCGACCTCCTGAGGAAGGCCACCGGGGGAACCGTTACCACGAGGACCGGAAGGACATCGGTCCGCGCTCCTGGCTTGGATCCCCTCACCCTGGCGGAAGAGGCGTTGCGGGCGCTCGCGCGGTAGGGCTGAACCTGCGTGCTATAATCCCGGCGGTCTCTGGCATCTATACAGCGAGGTTCTTCGTCGCCTTGAGGAAGCTTTGCGGGAACAGGATGTTGTACGTCTCCTTGCTAGTCGGGGTCACCCTACTCGTCCTGGTGGGTTGCGATGCGGCCGAGCCGGTCGCCAATCTCGACTCCCAGGCCAAAAAGATAGTGACCTTCGAGGACGGCGCCGTTACGCAGGGGGAGCTGGATGAGTTCGCCCAGCAGAGCGGCGTGGACAGTAGCATGTCCAAAGACGATCCCCAGTATCAGGCCGCCGTGCAGCAGCTCTTGCCCCAGCTCCTCGGCATCGAGATAGCCAAAGCCTACGCCCACGAGCATGACATAACCGTCTCGGACGAAGAGGTCGACCAGCAGATCGAGAAGATCAAAGCGCAGGTCGGCGACCAGGCCCGTTCCTCCGGGCAGGACATGAGCGATCAGGAGGCGTACGAGCAGGCCTTGAAGCAGAACAACATTACGGAGGAGCAGCTCCGCGAGAACATTCGCGAGGCCCTTCCTTTCCAGAAGGTACAGCAGAGGGTGGCCGGCGACGCGGAGCCTTCCGACGAGGAGATCCAGAACTACTACGAGAAGAACAAAGTGGCCCAGTTCACGACCCCCGCACAGCGCTGCGTCAGGCACATCCTCTATAACAAGGACCAGAAGGAGAAGGCCGAGAAGGCAAAGCAGAACCTGGAGGATGGCGCGGACTTCGCGAAGCTCGCCAAGGAGGAATCCCAGGACCCGGGGAGCGCCGCGAAGGGCGGGGACCTCGGCTGCATCGGCAAGGGCGAGACCGTGCCCGAGTTCGAGGATGCGGTCTTCGGGGCCGAGCAGGGTGAGATCGTTGGCCCCATAAAGACGGAGTTCGGCTACCACATCATCGAGGTTACCGACATCAAGCCCGAGCAGACCCGCCCCCTCAAAGACGTCGAGTCGCAGATAAGGTCCCAGCTCTCCGCCGAGAAACAGACCGAGGAGTTCAACAGGTGGGTGGAGGAGCAGAAAAAGAAGCGCGATGTCAAGTACTTGAAGGGCTACGAGCCGCCGGATCAGGGGTAGGTAGCAGGGAAAGTGGTGGCGCCGCGCGCCATTAGCGCGTAGAGTTAAGAGAAAGCTAGTCAGCATGTCAGCACGCCGCTTCGCGGCTTGTCAGCATGTCAGCTAGTAGATTGGGAAGCGTTCGAATAGGGGAGAATGGCAGGAGGCTGAAAGGCTGACCGGCTGAAGTGCTCAACCAGCTTCCGACCAGAGGGAGGAAAATGACAGAGATCGTCGCTGTCCATGGGCGTGAGATCCTGGACTCCAGGGGAAATCCGACGGTCGAGGTGGAGCTGGCCACGGTTAGCGGTTTCGTGGGCCGGGCTTCGGTCCCCTCGGGGGCTTCGACCGGCCAGAATGAGGCCGTCGAACTAAGGGATGGGGAGAAAGAGCGCTTTGGGGGCAAGGGCGTGCTCGGCGCCGCCGAGAACGTGGACACCGAGCTGGCGCAGATAGTGGTCGGCCTCGACGCCGCCGACCAGAGGACCCTCGACCTTGCCATGATCGAAGTCGACGGCACGGAGAACAAGGGACGGCTCGGGGCCAATGCGATCCTTGGTGTCTCGCTGGCGGCGGCGAAGGCCTCCGCGGAGGCCGCCGCGCTCCCGCTATATCGTTACCTCGGCGGGGCCGGCGCTTACACGCTTCCGGTCCCTTGCGCCAACATCCTGAACGGCGGCGCCCACGCGGCCAACAACGTGGATTTCCAGGAGTTCATGGCCGTACCCGTCGGTTTCGACACCTACGCCGAGGCGCTCCGCTCGGTCGCCGAGGTCTACCAGGCGCTCAAGAAGCTTTTGGCCGAGCGGGGTCTCTCCGGCGGTATCGGCGACGAGGGTGGCTTCGCGCCCGACCTCGAGAGCAACGGCGCGGCGCTCGGGCTCATCGCGGAGGCCGTAAAGAGGAGCGGATACTCTTTAGGGGACCAGATCGCCTTCGCGCTCGACCCCGCCGCCTCCGAGTTCTACGATAACGGCGAGTACGACCTGGCCGGCGAGGGTAAGAAGCTCTCCCGGGAGGAGATGGTGGACTACTACGTCGGGCTGTGCGACGAATATCCCATACTGAGCATCGAGGACGGCCTCGCCGAGGACGACTGGGAGGGGTGGGCCATGATCACGGAGCGGCTGGGCGACCGGGTCCAGCTCGTCGGCGACGACCTCTTCGTTACGAACCCCAGGATTCTGGCGCGCGGCATCGACGAGGGCGTCGGGAACTCTATCCTCATAAAGGTCAACCAGATCGGCACGCTCACGGAGACATTCGAGACGATGGAACTCGCGCACAAGTCCGGTTACACCACCATGATCAGCCACCGCAGCGGGGAGACCGAGGACGCCACGATCTCCGACCTCGCCGTGGCCGTGAACGCGGGCCAGATCAAGACCGGCGCGCCGGCGCGCGGCGAGCGCGTGGCGAAGTACAACCAGCTCTTGCGCATAGAAGAGGCCCTCGGAAGCTCCGCCTACTATCCCGGCCTGGCAGCTTTCAACCCGAGGAGGGACGGCTGACGTTGCGCCGGACGAAGATCGTCGCGACGCTCGGTCCGGCTACCTCCTCGGAGGAGGCCATAGGGTCGCTCGTCCGCGCCGGGGTGGACGTGACGAGGTTCAACTTCTCCCACGGCGAGCACAGCATGCACCTGAACAATGCCAGGATCGTGCGCGACGCCGCTAGAGAATTGGGACGTAACGTCGCCATCTTGCAGGACGTTCAGGGCCCCAAGATCCGGACCGGCGAAGTCGAGGGCGACACGGAACTCGTGGAGGGTAGCCGGGTCGTGCTGGCCCCCGGGGACTTCACGGGCGACGCCAGCCGGCTCTCGACCTCCTACGAGAACCTGGCCGACGACGTGCGCCCCGGACATCGTCTACTTATAGACGACGGCCTCATCGGGCTGCGGGTCGAGAGCGTCGAGGACGGCGAGGTCGTCTGCGAGGTCCTCGAAGGCGGCCCTGTCTCGTCCCACAAAGGGCTCAACTTCCCCGATTCCACCCTCTCCATAAGGGGCCTCACGCCGAAAGACGTAGAGGATCTGCGTTTCGGGATGGAGGAACTCCACCCCGACTGGGTGGCGATGTCTTTCGTGCGCACGGCGGACGAAGTCAGGGAGGTCAAAGAAAGGATCAAAGAATTCGGCGGCAACGCGCCCGTCATCTCCAAGATCGAGAAGCACGAGGCCATAGACAACATCGAGGACATCATCGGGGCCTCGGACGGTATCATGGTGGCGCGCGGGGATCTCGCGGTCGAGCTCTCCGCCGAGAGGGTCCCTATAGAGCAGAAGCGCATGGTGGCGCGTTGCCGGCGCCTCGGCAAGCCCGTTATCGTTGCCACCCAGATGCTCGACTCCATGATCCGGAACCCCCGTCCGACGCGCGCCGAGGTCTCCGACGTGGCCAACGCGATCTTCGACCGGGCCGACGCCGTGATGCTCTCGGGGGAGACGGCCGTCGGGCGCCACCCCCAGCAGAGCGTGCAGGAGATGGAGCGGATCTGCCGGGCCGCGGAGGGGGCTATCAACTACGGGCGGGACATCCCTGCCTCGGCTTCCTGGGGGAGGGGCGACCGCTACGATGCCGTTACCCACGCGGCCTGCGAGCTCGCGGAGGACCTGGAGGCCGAAGCCATCCTGACCTCGACCCAGACGGGGCTCTCCTGCATCAGGGTCGCCCGCTTCAGGCCTCCCAACAAGATCCTGGCCATAAGCCCCATCGAGCACACCGTCAGGATGCTCGCGTTGGTGTGGGGTGTGATCTCCATCCACGGGGAACAGGCCGGTTCGCTGGAAGATCGCTTCAGGGGGGCCGTCGAGGCCGCCAGGGAGGGCGGGCATATCAAGAACGGCGATGAGGTCATCCTCACGGGTGGGACCGCCGGGTCGGTGCCAGGCTCGACGAACGTCGTCGAAGTCTCGACGGTGGGCGAGGACGTGTAGAAGGAGCATGGTGAGCGAAGGGTGAGCGTACCCAGGAGACTGAGGCCGCTGGTGGTCGTGATCTACGCGGCCTTCCTGGGCCTCCTCCTCGCCTCCTACGTACAACCGCTCCAGGTCATAATGCACGACCGGGCCAGGATCCCCACCCTCGAACAGAGGCTGCAGAGGGCGCAGACGCAGAACACCGCGAACGAGCGCCTTGTAAGGGAGCTGAAGACCCCCGCCGGTATCGAGCGGGCCGCCCGCGAGCGCTACGGGATGATCCGGCCCGGCGAGAAGGTGTATATCGTTCCTCCGGACCGATAGCTGATGGTTGACAGCTACGAAGACCTCGACGCCGTCGCGCGACAGCTCGGACGCCGGCCGCGTCCTTTCCGTGTCGCGGCCCGTTGCCCGTTCGGCCTGCCGAGCGTTATCGAGAACGAGCACACGCGCGAGATGCCGACGAGCTTCTGGGTCACCTGTCCGAGCCTCGTCGCCGCCATCTCGCGGCTCGAATCGAGTGGCGGTGTCCGCGAGGCGCAAGAGGCGGTCGGTGAAGCAGCCATTGAGGAGATCCATAACGTACACCGCTCCCGTTACGAGACCCGCGTCGCCGGTGTAAGTGAAGAGGCCACGGGGAGTGTCAAGTGCCTGCATGCCTTTACGGCTATACACATCGCAGATGCCATCCCCAATCCCATCGCCGAATGGGCCCTCCAGCGCCTCGATCATCCCTACCCGGAAGGCCGATGCTGCACCGCAAAGGACGCGGACGACTAGCTGTTATACTCGCGACCGAACCCTGGGGGGCGTAGCCCAACGGTAGAGGCAGAGATGGCTTTCCAGGTGGAAGCTGTTGAGTGAGAAGTCCGTATAAAAACAGAACTTCGGAGTACGCCAGGGCTATCGAGATGCGTAGATCCGGGTACGGCTACAGGAGCATCGCCAACGAGATCAATGTGCCCTGGCGTACCGTCTGCGGTTGGGTGCAGCACATCCCGGTCGACACACGCGCGGCGTACGAGAAAGCAACTGTGCGTAAGAAGGAGAATTTTCCTGAAGGGCGAAAAGCAGTCCGTTTGAGGCTAATCGAAGAACGTGGTAACGTTTGCCAGTCTTGCTGGCTCGATAGATGGCTCGGCGAACCGATTATGCTGGAAATGCACAGGAGAGATGCGGGCGGAGACTACACAAGGGATAACGTACTTCTGCTCTGTCCCAATTGCCATAGCACTACCGATACTTGGAGAAACAAGAAGCGCGGGGGCGTGGCGGAATTGGCAGACGCACCGGACTTAAAATCCGGGTCCTGAGAAGGAGTGTGGGTTCGAGTCCCACCGCCCCTACAACGCCGTGCAAGAGCCTCAACCGTCTCGTACCTGACGGGCCCTCGGCTTTCTGTCTTGCTGACTGGCGGATAGCGACGTTATCGTTGCGCCTGCCGGTGCACGAGTTTAGAGTTGAGAAACGCCGTCCCTACAAGTGAAGGAGCGTGACTTTGACTTCCAGAACAACCTCGGGAGGAGACTACGACCTCTCCGACCCGGTCAACAGCTTTGCAGATGTGGTACGACGGGTGTTACTCCAGCCTGTGGGTTTCTTCGCGGGACTTCCGCGTCAAGGAAGTTTGCTTGGCCCTCTGGTTTTCGCCTTGATCTGCATCGAAATCTCCGCCATTCTCGTCGGTCTCCTAACCTTCATAGACATCCCCGGAGGCGTCACCTGGGTGCTCGGTGCCAGGGGCGACCAGGGCTTTCTGGCGTTCTTGGGGGGGCTTGTGGTCGCTCCCATAGCGGGGACCATCGGCGTGTTCCTGACGGCGCTCGTGACGCACCTGCTCGTGATCCTGGTGGTGGGACCGGGGCATGCCGGGTTCGGGGCGACCTTCCGGATCATCTCCTACTCCTCGGTGACGAGCCTTTTGGGCTGGATACCGTTTATAGGATGGCTCTTCGCCTTGTATCGCCTGTATCTGGCCACCGTGGGGATCCGCGAGATGCATTCGACGACCACGGGCAGGGCGCTCCTCGTGGTGTTGCTTCCTGCCATCTTGATCCTGGTTCTGGTGTTGGTTCTGGTCGGCGCGTCTGCCATCGTGTACTTCAGGGCTGTCTGAGTTCACCCAAAACCTTCTGGAGCTCTGCGATCCGGGAAGATAACTCGTCGAGCTTCCGCATGACCTCGGCTTGGTCTGTATCTGGTTCCGGGGCTGCACCTTCGCCACCGCCGTACAGGAAGCGTTGGGCCAGCGCGCCCGTCAGCAAGGCGACGAAGCCTATGCCGGCGGTCATCACGACGGTGGCGACTATCCGGCCCAGGGCCGTGGTGGGGTAGATGTCCCCGTAGGCCACCGTCGTGACGGTCTCCGCGGCCCACCAGAGTCCGTCCCAGGTGCTCAAATCCTGTCCCGGCTCGACGGCGACGAAGACCACGCCGCCGCCGACCACGACGATGAAAACTACCAGGGCCGCATAGCGCAACCCCTCGAGCGAGAAGACTTTGCGGAGGCGGTGGGCGATCGCGACGATCCACAACAGCCTCACGATCGGCAGCACACGCGCCAGCTTCAGCGTAGCAGGGAGGAAAGGCGGGGTCAGCACCACGATCAGCACGTCCAGGGGATTGTTCGCCAACCAGCGCCGCCGGTCCGGAACAACAAAGAGCATGATGCCCAGATTGGCCGCGAACATCCCCCAGATGCACCAATCCAGGACCGTGGCGAAGATCTCCCAGGACTTTCCGAGGTCGGACTCCTGTACGACGATGGTCGGAATGGCCAACAGAGCGGCGACGATCAGCGGCACTTGCAGCCGCCCCGCCACGCGATCGACGCGCAGGGCGGACTGAGTTTCCGCCGTAGGTTCACCCTGCGCCTGCGTCCTACGTCCTCTCGACATAACGTGAGTGCCTCCCCTTCTGACAGTCTTCCTGATTTGACCCAGGGCATCCCGTTCACGTCCGCCGAAACCCTGTCTCCGATTCTTCTCACCAAGATACCGAACAGCGGTGGGGCTGTGAAGAACGCTCAGAACTCGGACAGTAAGATCAGGCTGTCACCCTCGGCGAACGTGACGCGTCGGGATTTCCAGGGGTTCAGGTGCACGCCGTATGAGGCGGAGGGATCCCCGATCTCGGCCCCCAGACGGTAGCCCACGGCCACCTCGCCGCGCCGGCGGGCGGCTTCCAAAACCGTGTAGAAGTTTAGTGGTACGCCGGGTTCTACGTACTCGGAGGCGGGCTTCAGGTAGAGTTCCGATCCGTGGGAGGAGATCAGCTCCTCGAACACCATCGAGAGCTCCCTGTTCTCCGCGACCTGGCACATCATGAGGCTCGCCAGATGATCGCTGACGATAAAGTCGTCAGCGCCCGTTATCTCCGCTAGCTCGCGGTTGCGAACGTCGAGCATCTCGCTGACTATGGAGAACCCGTGCTCGCTGCCCTCGGAGATCTCGCGCAGGTGCAAGAGGGTGACCAGGGTCTTGGAGTCGGCGGCGTTGGGATCCTGCTCGTCCGGGTGCCCGAGGACGATCACGTGGTCGTAAGTGGTGACCCCGAGCCGGTCAAGAAGGCGCCGGTCCGTAATGTCGCCCACGCTGGACGTGACCTTCTGGTTCTTCAGCCCTTCGAAGCGGGAAGAAGGAACGGCGCCATCGAGCGTCACTACGGTCACCTCCGAGCCGGTATGGACGTAGTGGTCGAGCTCGGCGACTATCGTGGGCGCGCGGTCGTTCCAGCCGAGGATCAACGTTCGCTCGGGTTCCGGCTCGTGGGAGGGAGGTTTTCGTATGATCCCGGCGTCGACCTCGGAGGCCTGCTGCGCGGACAGACGTATGGTGCTGTCGTCTTCGGCGATGAGTATGATCTCGTCTTCCGCGGAGATCGCGGTGTCTGCGTGCGGGTTCAGCACGATACGGCCGCCCTCTCGGCGGAGCCCGATCACCGAGCAACCCTCGTAGGCCGTGAGGGCTTCGCCGAAGGTCGTACCGGCGAGACGGGGCTCGGGGGTGAAGTAGATCTCATCCCCCCCGAAGTCCAGAAGGTCTGTGTAGACGACGGAGAGGCCCGACTGGCGGCAGGTCTGGGCGGTGATGCGCGCGATGAGGTCGTCCACGGCGACCAGTTTGAGCTCCTCGCGTCCGACCATGCGCGCCACCCCGAGGTTCTCCGGGTCGCTGATCCTCGATACGATATGGTAGGGCTCCCCGCGCCGGTTCGGGTTGTTGGTGAGGGCGAGGACGGTCTTTATTACCCTGGAGTCGGCCTCGGGCTCCTCGGGAGGGAGCACGAGGATCGAGCGCGCCTCTTCCGGGTTGACGATCTCGATGTCGTCGATGTTGATGGGATCTCCCGTCCGGCAGACCACGCGGGTGCGTCCGGTCTTGCCTACCCTGGCACGGATCTCATCCTCCATCTCGACCTTGTCGTGTTCGGCCAGGATGGCGATGCACGCGCTCCCGCGGCTCTCGTTGGCCTTGACGAGTTCGGCCACGACGGGGAATACCTCGGACGACCAGCCGTAGATGACCGTGTGCCCGCGCTCGACGACGAACGAGCGACCCTTGCGCAGGTCCGCAAGTTTCTCGTCTATGCCGGCGAATATGACCCCGATGAGAGTGCTGAAAACGAGAATGCCGCCGGCCGTAACCGCCAGCATCGAGGCCAAATAAGGCCAGCTTCCCCGATCTCCGCCCACGTTGCCGGGATCGATGGTCCGCATCAGGTCGAGCCAGAGCGTCTCGAAGAAGCCTGGTCTCTGGCCTCCGGTCTCCGGCGCCAGCCCGGTTAGGTAGACGAAGAGAGTACTCGCCAGGACCAGCGCAATGAGCACCAGGAAGAGCCAGCCGATAAGCGCGACCGTACCCTTCGAGATCGTATTGTCGAACCGGTATCGCAACCGGTCGGCGAGCGTAACCTTCCGCATGCCTCTCCGCACAAAACCCCCGAGCATCCGACGAATGGTGAATTATATCGTTCTCGCTCGAATTACTATTGTATCTCCGTCGCTTGCGACCACACTGCCTGCCCCTGCCCGTTGCGCCTCTCCCTTGAGAGCGATTCCCCGGAAGGGTTGATTAGTTGGAAGTCCTCCGAATGAAGTTGGCGCGCTACTTCGATATCCGCCTCCACCAACGCGCATAACCGTTCGTGTTCTATGGCGCGAATCCGGTCGGCATCAACGCCCTTTCGAATGCCACCAGGTTCTGTGATCCTCATGCTTTCCCGGAAACCCGCAGTTTACGCTGGAGCGGATCGGGCTCCAACCTCACGCGACAGTACTTCACCCATCCGTTCGAGGGCCAGAGCGATGTTCTCGCGCGAGTTGGCGTAGGAAAGCCGCAGGTGGCCCTCCCCGTAGCGGCCGAACGCCGTGCCCGAGAGGCATGCTACGCCCGCTTCGTCGAGGAGTAGATCGGCCAGGTCGTCCGCCCGGTAGCCCGTATCCGTGACGCGGGGGAAGGCGTAGAAGGCCCCTTGCGGCGTTATGCACTCGACGCCGGGCAGTTCGCCGAGGCCGGCTACGATCAGGTCCCTGCGCGCCCTGAACTCGGCGAGCATACTCCCTACTGCGTCCTGCGGGCCCTGGAGGGCCGCGAGTCCGGCATGCTGCGTGGCCGCGCTGGTGCAGGAGTTGGAGTTGACCTGTAGTTTGGCCACCTCCTCTGCGAGGGGTTCGGACATTACGCCGTAGCCGAGCCGCCAGCCCGTCATAGCGTAGGTCTTCGAGAAGCCGTCGAGTATGATCGTGCGCCCGTCCGGGCCGAGTCCCTCTTCCGAGGCGATGCTGGCGAAGTCGCCCGTGTAGAGCAGCCGCGAGTAGATCTCGTCGCTCAAGACGTGGACGTCGGGCCGCTCGCGCAGGATGCTGGCGAGCCCGGCGATGTCATCGGCCGTAAGGACACCGCCCGTCGGGTTGGCCGGGGAGTTGAGGATCACCAGCCTGGTGCGTTCGCTCAGGCCCGCTTCGAACTCGTCGAGGTCGAAGCGGAACCCGTGCTCCTGGCGCAGCGGCACGAAGACGGGCCTCCCGCCGACGAAGTTCACCATCGACTCGTAGATCGGGAACGCCGGGTTGGGAAGCAGGACCTCGTCGCCTTCGTCCACGAGCGCCAGAATGGAGAAGAACATTATCGGCTTCCCTCCCGGCGTGACGACCACCTGTTCGGGACCGACGTCTACGCCCCGGCTCCGCGCCACGTCGCCCGCGATGGCCTCGCGCAGTTCCGGGATGCCGGCGGCAGGGGTGTAGTTGGTGTGCCCGCCTCGTAGGGCCCGGCATCCGGCCTCGACGATGTGGTCCGGCGTGTCGAAGTCGGGTTCGCCGATCTCGAGGTGGATGATCTCACGCCCTTCGGCCTCCAGGGCCTTCGCCTTCGCCAGGACCGAAAAAGCGGTCTCCGTTCCCAGACGCTCCATCCGTCTCGCCAGTTTCACGATTTCCTCCGCTCGATAGAGACCAGGCACGCCCCGCATTACATCACAGTGCATCCTGGGACGAAGGACCTTAGCCACAGCGGTGCATCTGATCCGGGCCCGCTCTCGGATCGTACCTATTGTTGCCTACTTTTTGCGCCGCTGTTACCGCTCTGTAACCGAGTAGGTGTAAAAGGAGCTTGGAACGCTTTACAGACGGAGGGAGGACCGGAATGATCAGGGTTTGTATCGAAGTGGATCGTGGCACGGCCAGCCCCACGACGTTATTCGTGAGGGCCGAGAGCATCGTGCGGGCGCTGGAGGTGGCAGAAAAAGAGAACCCTGGTAGCGCCTTGAACGTGGCGTTCCCTTTGGACCCTGATACCTTCTTTGTAAGGGATGCCTCGGAAGGGATCGAAGCCGAGATAGCAGCTTAGGTTGCCAGGCTATAGGGCACTGTCGATCAACGCATGGGACTGTTCGTCGGAGTCTCCTGCGCCGAAGTCGCACGAGGCGCATCCAGCAGTGGGCATACTTGACCTCTAGATCGGTTCGCCGCTGCACGGGAAGCAGCAAGCTCAACTATGTTCGTGCACCGTCATCGGCTGGCGCCACCTCGAAGCGGCAGCGAGGCCTCTCGCTACGGTCGCAGCACTCGTGGACGGGCACGCCAGCAACCTCGGTTACCAAAGCCTCGGCCAAGCGACATACCTCGGGGTGATCCGGCGTCACTGCTGCCAGTGGACAGCCGTAGCCGCGGATGATGAGAGTGCCATCCTGCTCTTCAAGCTCCGCAAGACCGCCCAGCTCATTGAGCACGCCGGCGGCCGCCTCGAGCCGGGCGCGAGTGTCGTTTGTCGGTACGGTCCTGCCTTCCGCCAAACGACGACCTACCGACCTGAGTAGCGCCTCCGATTCCTCGGGTCCAAGCCGCTCGGCCAGAACATCCAGGAGCCGGCCGAACGCCGGTGCGTAAGCTTTCGGAAACAGCTCTTCGGCCTCCGAGGTCAGCTCGTATACATAGGCCGGCTTGCCGCCGCCGCTGCCACGTCGTACCGAACCTCGCTGCCGCACAATGCCATCGCGTTCCAGAACGGCCAGGTGCGCGCGGACGCCGTTGTCCGTAAGACCCAACGCCCGGGCGAGCTCCTCGACGGTGCGCCCCGAACGCCTGAGCAGCATGACCATCCGCCCTCGCGTGCTTTCGAAGAACCTCTCGTCCCAGTTCGTAGCCAATAGTCTCTCCTTTCGCCAGGCACCTGCACTATAGCAAGAAAAACAAAATTTTCAAGTAAATACAGTATATACTTGACATATTATATAGCGATGTATAGACTGCGTTGTAGGCAACGACTCTTGAGGAGGTACAGATGGAATCCATGGCGATCGATGCCGTAGCGCTGTGGTGTTGCGGTCGGTCGACGATTAGGCCTTTCTGCGCCGGCACCAACTCGAAGTCTGGGTTCCGTGCGGCGCAGAGGGCGGTTCGACGGGAAGCGGGGCGGGTGTGATCATGTCGGCCACCCGACGGGTTGCCCAGGCAAGCCTTCCGACTCGTTACGGAACCTTCAAGGCGTTTGTCTACGACGCACCCGACCACAAAGAACACATGGCGCTCACCTTAGGAGCGATCGACGAAGGTGGGCCGGTTCTGGTCCGTGTGCACTCGGAATGTCTGACGGGCGATGTGCTCGGGTCGTCTCGTTGCGACTGCGGAGAACAGCTGGCCGATAGTCTGCGGTTTTTGCAGGAGCAGGGCCGTGGCGTCCTGCTCTACCTCAGGCAGGAAGGCCGCGGTATCGGCCTTACCAAAAAGATCTCTGCTTACGCGCTCCAGGAGCAAGGACTCGATACGGTCGAAGCGAACCTTGCGCTTGGATTGCCTGAGGACATGCGCGACTACCGCGTCGCTGCCGAGATGCTGCTCGATCTCGGCGTGCAGAGCGCCCGCTTACTCACCAACAACCCGGCAAAGATTGAGGGTCTCGAGCGTTACGGGATCGAGGTCGTAGAGCGCATACCGTTAAGCATGTCGCCCACCCCTTCGAATGTCGGGTACCTGCGAACGAAGCGAGAGAAGATGGGCCATCTTTTCCCGAAGACCATGGCGCTCGAAATAGCAGGGCGAGGAATGGGGTAACAAGAATGATAGACAACGTGGAAGCTACGAAGACGGATGCGAGCTCCTGGCCGGCTGTCACCCTGGGCTACGCCCAGACGCTCGACGGACGCCTAGCCACCTCCGCCGGCAGTTCACAATGGATCAGCGCTCCGGAGTCGCTGCGCTTTTCTCATGAACTACGCGTTGAGCACGACGCGATCATGGTCGGCGCAGGCACGGTCTGCAAGGATGATCCGCGCCTGACGGTCCGTCTCGTCGCGGGTCGAAACCCTTTGCGTGTCGTCGTGGACAGCACCTTGCGCACGCCGCTCAGCGCTGCTGTCCTCACCGAGGAAGCCGCGCCCGGCACCGTCCTCGCCGTGACCGACCGCGCGCCAGCCGCCAAGCGCGATAAGGTTCGCGCCCTCGGCGCTACCGTCTTGTGCTTACCGGCGGAGAGCGGGGGACGCGTAAACCTGGTCGCGTTGCTGGCGGCGCTGCACGAGCAGGGTATCCGCTCGTTGCTGGTGGAAGGAGGAGCCGAGATGATTACCGCGCTACTGCGCGCCCGGCTGGTCGACCGGCTGGTCGTCTGCGTCGCGCCCAAGATCCTGGGGGCCGGTATCGAGGCCGTAGGAGACCTCGGCATTCGCGAGCTCGCCCGGACCTTGAGCGTGACCAACACGTCCGTCACCCCCTGCGGCGTTGACCTGATACTCGACAGCCGGGTCGAGTATCCGGGCACACCGGCGATGACCGTTGAGAGCAAGGAGCGTATCGGGTGCGTTACGGCATCGTAATGTCAACCCGGACGATCACGTGGCTGGGGGAGCCTTCCGTGGGGCTGGATCGCACCTTCCCGCTCGCCGCGGTGAAGAGCGTCTCAAAAACGGGTCTGCAGATTGAAAGGAGATGAGGCAATGCGGGTAGAGATCCTTCCGAGAAGCGTTCCCGTGAGGCGCGAGGCGTTGGCCGAGCGGGCGCAAGAAGTTCTTCGACGGAACGACATGGGGGAATGGACGAGGGCGGCACCCGAGCTCTACCCACACCAGTGGAGCTGGGACAGCGCGTTCATCGCCATAGGGCTGGCGCACCTCGACACCCGCCGCGCCGCTCGGGAGCTGGAGAGTCTTTTCCAACATCAGTGGAATACCGGTAAAGTGCCCCACATCGTCTTCAATCCCGAGGCCCCGCCGGAGAGCTACTTTCCCGGCCCCGATCACTGGGCCTGCGCCGCGGCCTCCCCCGACGCCCCGCCCGCGCCGCCCTACACGAGCTGCCTGTGCCAGCCTCCGGTACACGCCATCGCCGCCCTGCGGATCTGGGAGGTGGCCCAGAGAAACGGGGGAGAGGAAGCTGGAGCCGCACGGGCTTTCCTACGACAGATCTACCCCGGGCTTCTCCTGTGGCACCGCTACCTCCTGACTTACAGGGATCCTGAGAATTCAGGCCTCGTCACCATCTACCACCCGTGGGAGAGCGGCACGGACAACTCGTCCCGGTGGGATACGTCCCTTGCGGCGGTCGAGGTCGGCGACCTGCAGCCTTATCCCCGGCACGATCTCCAGCACGTCGCGAACCCGTCCCAGAGGCCAACCGACGCGGACTACGATCGCTATATGTGGCTGGTGAAGAAGATAAAGAAGGCGAGCTGCGATGAGAGGAGCATCTACCGCTCCCACCCGTTCCTGGTCAAGGATGTGCTCTTCAGCGCGATCCTCGTGGCGGCCAACGAGGCCCTGCTAGAGATCGCCGGGCTGGTCGGGGGACGAGTCGAAGAGCGCGCACTGCTCGCCAAGTGGATCGAGCGCGGACAGCGGGGACTCCAGAAGTGCCATGACCCCGAACTCGGGCTCTGCCTCGATTACGACCTACGGGCCGGGAGAGCTTTGCGGGCCCGCACCGTGGCCGGCTTCGCCCCGCTGGTGGCCGGAGGTTTGAGACCCCGGCGCCTCGCGATGCTCCTGGAGTCCCTTATGTCGCCTTCGTTTATCGGCCACCCGGCGCTCGGACGGCCCCTGCCGCCGAGCACCAGTCCGAACGATCCCGGGTTCAACCCTCGCAGCTACTGGCGAGGGCCGGTCTGGCCGGTGATCGACTGGCTTCTGTGGTGGGCGTTGGCGCGCGCCGGAGAGTACCAGCTTGCCGAACGTTTGCGCGAGTCGTCACTCGAGCAGATCGCCGAAGAAGGCTTCGCCGAGTACTTCGAGCCATTCACCGGCGAGCCCCTCGGCTCACTCGAGCAATCCTGGACCGCGGCCGTGGTACTGGATTGGCTACTTGTGGATGACCCGAGGAGGGGGGAGGTCGAGGCGGCATAGACGGCTACGAAAACGCCCCTGTCGGAGGACTTGCAATCGGAGCGCCGGTCCCGCCGCTCCTACATGGAAAGTTGAAATATGTCGTCTGATCGTACGTCAGAAAGCGCAAGCTACCCGCCCATAAGCGACTATGCCCTCATCGGCGATTGCCGGAGCGCAGGGCTCGTCTCCCGGGATGGCTCGCTCGACTGGCTTTGTCTACCCCGTTTCGACAGCCCGTCCGTCTTCGCCGCCATACTGGACGCCAGCGAGGGCGGGCGCTTCAGGATTCGTCCCGTCGGGGAGTATAGTTCCGAACGCCGCTACCTGGCAAAAACCAACGTGCTCGAAACCGTCTTCCGCACGCCTACTGGAGCGTGCGCTCTACGTGATCTCATGTCGGTCTCTTCCGAAGAAGACAAGCGAGCGCATCTGACTCCCGAGCATGAGGTGCTGCGCGAGTTAGAAGGGTTAGAGGGAGAGGTCGAGGTCGAGGCGCTCTTCCAACCCCGCCCGGATTATGGTCGGGTCCGCCCTTTGGTCGAAGAGCGTGGAGCGCTTGGTCTGAGGTGTGAGGTCGATGGAACATCCCTGACTCTCCGCAGCGAGATTCCTCTGGAGTTGACCGACGGAGATCGTAGCGCCGGTGGGTTCGCCCGAATCCGAAGCGGAGAGCGCAAGTATCATTCCCTCACCTACAGTATGGAAGCTCCTGCAGTGGTCCCCCTTCTCGGGGAGGCCGCGCGCGGAAGGATCGGGCGGACGGTTCACTGGTGGCAGGAGTGGGCGAACCGTTGCACCTACGAGGGACCGTACCGCGACGCGGTCGTGCGCAGCGCCCTGGCACTGAAGCTGATGACTTACGCGCCCTCAGGCGCTCTCGTCGCGGCCCCGACCACCTCCCTTCCCGAAGCCTTGGGCGGCGTACGGAACTGGGATTACCGCTACTGCTGGCTGCGCGACGCGTCGTTCACGTTGCGCGCCCTTTTTACCCTTGGCTACAGGGAGGAAGCGGAAGCTTATATCGGGTGGTTGTTACACGCCACGCGGCTAACCTGGCCCGAGCTACACGTACTCTACGGCGTCTTCGGAGAGGCGAAATTGCCCGAGCGGGAACTACCGCATCTCGAAGGCTACGCGGGGTCTCGCCCGGTGCGGATCGGCAACGACGCCCAGGGCCAGCTCCAGCTCGACGTCTACGGAGAGGTCATCAACGGCGCCGCCCGGTTCCTGGACCGCGGCGGGCGCGTCGACCGCGACACTAGCCGGATGCTCGACGGTCTCGGCCGCACGGTGTGCAAGCGATGGCGCGAGCCGGACGAGGGAATCTGGGAGGGGCGTTCCGGCCGATTCCATAATACCCACTCGAAGGTCTTGTGCTGGGTCGCGCTCGATCGCCTCATCGAGATGCACGAAGCCGGGTACCTGGACGTCTCGGTCGACCTCTTCCGCGCCGATCGGGACGAAATTCGGAAGGAGATAGAGGCGCGCGGGTTCAACGAGCGGATAGGCAGCTACACGCGCACCTTCGACGGCGAGGAGATGGATGCGAGCCTCCTGACTCTACCACTCTACGGCTACATCGAAGGTACACACCCGCAGATGCGCTCCACCTGCGCCCGCATCCACGAGAAGCTGGCCCGCGACGGGCTAGTCTATCGCTACGAGACGGGTACCGACGACGGGCTGCCGCCCGGAGAAGGTGCCTTCGGCATCTGCAGCTTCTGGGCGGTGGAGTGTGTTGCCCGGGGCGGCAACGTCGGAGCAGCCGCCCGGACCTTCGAGCAACTACTGGCTTACGCGAACGACGTGGGCCTATTCGCTGAAGAGATCGACCCGGATACCGGCGTGGCACTCGGGAACTTTCCGCAGGCGTTCACGCACATAGGGCTCATCAATGCGGCGCTTACGCTCGCCGGATACCAGGAAGGGAACACGGTCGCTGAGCGTCCGTCGAACGATTTGCCAAAGGAGGATCTGATATGAACAAGCGCGGCGTCTCACTTTGGGGGTTTGTAGGTACCGTCGTCCTGACGACCCTGATGGCCGCTAGCCAGGGGCTCGGTCTCAGCAGGATAAATTTCCCCTTCATGCTGGGGACCATGTTCACGCCAAACCGGGACCGGGCGAAACTGATAGGCTTCGGCGTCCACTTCTTGAACGGCTGGATCTTCGCCAGCGTCTACGCCGCGGCCTTCGAGAGCTGGCGCCGGGCAACCTGGTGGCTAGGAGGAGCCATTGGCCTGGTGCATGCGCTCTACGTGCTGGTCGCGGCCATGCCGGCACTGCCTGCAATGCACCCGCGGATGGCGAGCGAGCAGGAAGGTCCAACACCGACTAAACAGCTCGAACCGCCAGGTTTCATGGCCCTAAACTACGGCCGTCGCACGCCGATCACGGTGATCGTCGCCCACCTCCTCTATGGCGCCATCCTGGGCGCATTCTATCGTCTGAAGTAAGCACACAAGGCGCGCCGAAGAAGCCGCTATCTGAGGAGTATGCCTGATGCATTACGGCATTGTAATGTCTAACCTTGGTGATTACGCCGACCCTCGCCTGGCGGTACGCTTGGCGCGAGCGGCCGAGGAGGCCGGGTGGGGGGCTTTCTTCGTTTGGGATCACCTCGGCTTCGTGTGGGGATCGCCCTCTTCTGATCCTTGGATCAGCTTGTCCGCCGTTGCGGTCTCTACCACCCATCTCAAGCTGGGAACCGCCATCACTCCGCTGGCACGCCGTCGTCCGCAGGTAGTGGCCAACGCCTTGGGAAGCCTGGATCTCCTTAGCGGTGGGCGCATGATTTTCGGGGCCGGGCTCGGGGGGATGAAGGAGGAGTTTACCGCTTTCGGTGAGCCAGGCGCTGCGGTGGATCGCGCTCGAACGCTCGATGAGGGGCTCGCAGTCCTGGACAGGCTCTTGTCGGGCGAGCTGGTAACGCACCACGGGCAACACTACGACGTAGAGAACGTGGCCCTGGCGCCGCTCCCGTTGCAGCGTCCGCGCATGCCGATCTGGATCGGCGGAGAGAGCCCACCAGCCCTGCGCCGTGCCGCCCGCTGGGATGGTTGGCTCGCGCCTACCACAAGCCCTGACGGAACCCCGATCATGGACAAGGACCCCCGACGCATCGCCGAGATGGTGACCGAGATCCGGCGGTACCGGACGGCGTACACGCCCTTCGCAGTGGCCGTCGACGGATACTCTGACCCCGACGATCCCACGTTACCTCAAGCTTATGAGGCCGCTGGAGCGACCTGGTGGTTGGAGAGCATACACGGCATGCGTGGCTCGGTCGACGCGATGATGGCGCGGGTGGAAGCAGGACCTCCGGAGCCTAGGTGAGAATTCGAGGCAGACCAGATGCGTCAGGACGGAAAGCTCATCGTAGGTGCAAGAGTGACGCAACAAGTGATTACTGAACCAGAAAACGTGCGGGCCACAAGTGGATCTTGGTGTCCTACCAGCATTGAAAGGAGAGAGATGCGAACGATAGCCGAAGAGACGTTTGGTGGACCGATAGCCATGATGGACTTGCCGACGCCGGAGATCGGGGCAGGTGAGGTCTTGATCCGGGTTCGGGCTGCTGGGGTCAACCCCTTCGACTGGAAAGTCGCCGACGGAGCGCTCGAAGATCAGATGAAGCACCGCTTCCCCCTGATCCTGGGCTTCGACGCTGCCGGAGTGATCGAGCGCGTTGGTGGCGATGTCACCGAGCTCGCTGAAGGCGACGAGGTATACGGATACTTGTTCAAGCCGGAGATTGGGGACGGCACCTACGCGGAGTACGTCGGTGCTCCAGCTACCATCGTCGCCAAGAGACCGGCGACGGTTGGCTTCGCCGAAGCGGCGGCCCTGCCCACTCCGGGGCTCACCGCCATGGACCTCGTGGACGCGGTGGACACCAGGGAAGGCGAGACCATTTTGATCCTGGGGGCAACCGGCGGCGTCGGCTCCTACGCGACCCAGCTGGCAGCCAGACGTGGCGCCCGCGTCATCGCTACCGCGCGCCAAAGTAACGAGGCGCTCGTGCGGAGGCTAGGAGCAGCGGTGACGATCGATCACACCACGGAGGATCTCCTCGACGCCGTACGAATGGCTCAACCTGGCGGCATAGATGCGGTTATCGATTTGGTAAGCAACCGCGAAGCGCTCGGCCGCATTTCCACGCTCGTAAACGAGGGTGGGCGGCTCGCGTCGTCGGTTTACGCCGCCGATGTGGAAGGGCTTGCAAGGCGTGGTATCAGGGCGACGAACGTTAGCATGCAGCCCGACGCCCGGCGGTTGGGGGAGCTCTCGCGTATGGTCGACTCCGGGGAGCTCTCCGTAAGGCTAGATCGCACCTTCCCGCTCGAGAAAGCACCTGTGGCGCTCGAAGGAAGGAGGACCGGACAAGTACGCGGCAAGATCGTGTTTCTCGTCGATTGAGGAGTGGTGCTTCTCGAGAGGCAGGCTGTGCTAGATCGGTTCGCGTGAAGCATGCCGTTGCTGCCCGCGCAGACATCGTCGACAGCCTCCTGAGACCCCAGGAGGCTGCTCGAGGCGCGCGAACGCTACGCCGCAGGCGAACTCTCTGCGGCCGAATTCAAGCGGATCGAGGATCGGGCTGTGGAAGGGACGCCCTAGCCGGCGAACAGGCCCTTTATGCCCGGTTTCGGGCGCCCGTCGTCTTCGAGGTAGTCGCTCCAGGAGCGTTTGGGGTCGTAGCCGAGCATGCGCCTGGCTTTCTCTATGGAGATACCCGAGGAGTCTTCGCGGGGGAGGGGCTTCTTTATCTCGACCTCGTCCCCGTAGTGCTCGCGCACGGCGGCCTCGAACGGCCTGCCGCCCGCGTTATCCGGCGAGGCGATGTAGAAGACCTCGTGGCCTGGCAGGTCGCTCTCGGCGGCCAGCACCATGGCGTCGGCCAGATCGTAGACGTCGATGTAGCTCCAGAAGCCGGCGCTGAGCTCGGAGCGGTCGCGGAGCATGGGGCCAAGGTTACGCTCGTAGTTGCCTTCGTGCTGCACCCAGGAAGGCCGGATCGTGATGCAACGGATGTCCGAGCGCCTGACGGCGCCGTTCATCAGGAGCTCGCCGAAGTACTTGGCGGTCGCGTAGGGGTCCTGGGGACGGATCGGATGTTCCTCGTCTACGGGCACGTAGTCGGGCAGGAAAGGCCGTTCAGGGAAGAAAAACCCTGGCACCGTCTCGCTCGAGGTGTTCACGAAACGCGGCACCCCGAACCGGATCGCCGCTTCCAAAGTATTGAAAGTCGCCATCAAATTGTTCTGGAACACGACGTGCGGTGGGTTGCTCGTCGGTTCGGGGATCGCCGCCGTGTGCACCACTGCTTCAGCGCCCCGCACGACCGCGAAGGCGTCGCCCGCGTCGGACAGGTCGGCCTGGACGTAGTCGGCCTCGCCTTCCTCGGGCCGCTCGAAGACCGGCGGCGTCAGATCCGTCGCCCGCACGTCGTGCCCGGCCTGCTGAAACGCCGCGACCGTCGCCCTTCCGACCTTGCCGCGCGCCCCCGTTACCAGTACTCGCATCGATCCTCCTGTCTCGCTCCCGGCCGATGGTACAACATCCATCTGTGCGTTTCGCCCGTCGGAGAGGAGGGTAAGAGCGCTGCATGAGAATCGTGGTCGTAGGGGCGACGGGCAACCTCGGAACAAGCGTGCTCCAGTCGCTCGAAAAGGAAGAAAGCGTAGAATCCGTCCTCGGGCTGGCGCGCCGGTTGCCCGAACTCTCGATACCGAAGGTCGAGTGGGCCTCAGCCGATGTCGTCGGCGACGACCTGGTGCCTCATTTCAGGGGCGCCGACGCCGTCGTGTTGCTCGCCTGGCTCATCCAGCCCTCTCGTGACCTCACCAAACAGTGGATGGTTAACGTCGAGGGGAGCACGCGGGTCGCCAGGGCCGTAGAGGAAGCCGGGGTTCCTTCGCTCGTCTACGCTTCGTCGGTCGGCGCGTACTCGGCCGGGCCCAAGGACCGCCGCGTGGATGAGAGTTGGCCGACCGGCGGCGTCGCGACCTCCTACTACGGTCGCCACAAGGCCGAGGTCGAGCGCAGGCTCGACCGCTTCGAGGCGGAGACGCCCGGCGTGCGGGTAGTTAGGATGCGCCCCGGGCTCGTCTTCAAGAAGGAGGCCGCGGAAGGGATAAGGCGTCTGTTCGCGGGGCCCTTCTTCCCGAGCGCGCTCGCCAACCCGGCCCTGATCAACGTCATACCAGACATAGAGGATTTGCGCTCCCAGGTGATCCACTCCTACGACGTGGGCGAGGCTTTCCGGCTCGCCATCGTGAACGAGGACGCCCGCGGCGCGTTCAACCTCGCCGCGGAGCCCGTGCTCGACGCCGAGGAGATCGGACGCATCCTGAATGCCCGTCCCGTACCGATGTCCGCAAGGGTGGTCCGCGCCGGCGCAGGACTCTCCTGGGCACTGCGACTGCAGCCAGTGCCGCCGGGGTGGTTGGACCTCTCGCGAAACGTCCCACTAATGGATACGACGCGGGCCCGTACGGAGCTCGGCTGGGCCCCGCAGCACACCGCCGACGAGGCCCTGCTCGATCTACTCGAGGGCCTGAGGACCGGCGCGGGGCTCGACACGCCGCCGCTCTCCCCGAGGACCGGTGGGCCGCTGCGCATACGCGAGATACTCACCGGCGTAGGAGGGAGGGAGCCGTGAAGGCCGTAGTCTGGCACGGCAAAGAAGACGTCAGGGTGGACAACGTCCCCGATCCGATCATCCAGGAGTCAACCGATGCCATAATCAGGATCACCTCGACGGCGATCTGCGGCTCGGATCTGCACCTCTACGCCAAGCTCTCGCCGCTGATGCGCGAGGGCGACATCATCGGGCACGAACCGATGGGCGTAGTCGAGGAGGTCGGGGCCGATGTCGAGCACATCGCGCCGGGCGACCGCGTGGTGATCCCCTTCAACATCTCCTGCGGACACTGCTACTTCTGCGACCAGGAGCTCTACTCCCAGTGCGAGAACACGCGCGACACGGGCAAGCTCGCCCGGAGTGTGAACCTCCTGGGACGCGGCAGGGGGGCGAGCCTCTTCGGTTACACCCACGTCTACGGCGCCGTCCCCGGAGGGCAGGCCGAGTACCTGCGCGTGCCCCAGGCCCACTTCGGGCCCATCAAGGTGCCAGTGGGGCCGCCGGACGAGCGCTTCCTGTACCTCTCCGACGTCCTGCCGACGAGCTGGCAGGCCGTCGCCTACGCGGATATCCCCGAGGGTGGGACCGTGGGCATCTGGGGCCTCGGACCGATCGGACAGATGTGCGCCCGCATAGCGCTGCACCAGGGCGCCGGACGTGTCATAGGCATAGACAACGTGCCGGAGCGTCTCGCCATGGCCTCCAGGCACGGCGTGCAGACCGTGGACTACTCCGCGGTGGACGGCGTGAGGGATGTGCTCCTGGACCTCACCGACGGCCGCGGCGTCGATGCGGCCATCGACGCCGTGGGTATGGAGGCCGGGGGCTCGCTCGTCGGCTCCATCCTGCAGACCACCAAGCTGCAGCTCGACAGGGCGACCGCCCTGCGCGAAAGCATGTCCGCTATTCGACGTGGAGGGACGCTCTCGCTCACCGGCGTCTACACGGGGCCCGTCCAGGCCTTCCCCTTGGGCGACCTCTTCGACATGCAGATACAGCTCCGCATGGGACAGGCCAACGTGTGGCAGTGGGTGGAGGATATCGTGCCGCTCTTGAACGAGGATGATCCTCTGGGCGTCGAGGACCTCAAGACCCACGAGATGACCCTCGAAGACGCCCCCTTGGGCTACGAGATCTTCCAGAAAAAGCAGGACGGCGCCATCAAGTGCGTCCTCAAGCCGTAGCCGACTCCACCACTGTACGCCAGAAGTCGTCGCGCTCGCCCGGCACGAACGGGAGGTAGAGTGCGACGCGGTCCAGGAGACCCTCGTAGCGTTCCCTCAGGGCGGCTCCGACCTCATCCGGGGCAGCCTCGACGGCGAACGCCGCAAGCATCTCGTCGGTGATGAGGGCCGGCATCTCGCGCCACTTCTTCTCGCGCGCCATAGCTCCTAACCTTTCCCCGACCTCTTCCCAGCCGTGGGCTTCGAGGACCGTGCGGTAGGTCGGTGTGGAAGCGTAGAACGAGATCTGGGCCCGTACCGAATCCCTCTGCTCGGAGGCCTCTTCTCCGGTGACTATCACGAAAGCGCTGGTCGCGAGCGTGACCTGTGCGGGATCGCGGCCGGCGCCTTCTGCCCCCTCGGCTATGGCTGGCTCGACGGTCTGCCGCACGTACTCGGGGGAGTGGAAGGGGTGGACGTGAAATCCGTCGCAGATCTCCCCGGCTAGCCTGGCCAGACGGGTATTGACCCCCGCTATGTAGACCGGGATCTCCGGGTGATCTATCGGCCCGGGGTCGAAGAACGGCGTCATGAGGGTGTGGTTATAGAACTCCCCCTCGAACTGCAATGCTTCTCCGGTGTGGAACGAGGCCCAGATCGCCCGCAGGGCCATGATGTACTCGCGCAGCCGCGCGGCTGGCCTGTCCCAGGGCATCGAGAAGCGGCGGGTTATGTGGGCCTTGACCTGCGTGCCGAGGCCGAGCAGAAAGCGTCCATCGGAGAGGTCCTGGAGGTCCCAGGCCGACTGTGCCGTCTCCATGGGCGAGCGCGAGAAGGCTATGGCCACGGAGGTGCCCAGCTCCACCCTTTGCGTCTCGTTGGCGGCTATGGCCAGGGGCAAGAAGGCGTCGTGTTTGGTCTCGCTGGTCCACAGCCCGGCGAAGCCAAGGTCTTCTGCCGCGCGGGCGGTCCTGTCTATCTCTTTCAGGTACCCGCCTTCCGTGCCGAGCCCGGCGTCCAGTTTCATAGACTCGTCCTACGGGATGAGGAGGAGCTTGCCCGTGGTCTTGCGGCCTTCGAGGTCAAGGTGGGCCTGGGCCACGTCTGCGAGGGAGTAGGTGCCGCCGATGCGGACGTCGAGGTTGTTCTGCCCGATCCAGGAGAGGATGCTCTCGGCGCGCCACAGGAGCTCCTCGCGCGTGGCGGTGTACTGGGCGAGGGCGGGGCGGGTCAGGAAGAGGCCGCCCTTCTGGTTTAGGATCTGCGGGTCGACCGGCTCCACGGGACCGCTTGAAGCTCCGAAGAGCACCATGTAGCCGCGCGGGCGCAAGACGTCGAGGCCGCCGTCGAAGGTCGCCTTGCCCACCGAGTCGTAGACGACGTGTACGCCTTCTCCGCCCGTGATGCGATTCGTCTCCTCGACGAAGTCCTGCTCGGTGTAGAGGATGACCTCGTCGGCCCCCGCCTCCCTGGCGAGCTGCGCCTTCTCCTCGGTGCCCGTGGTCCCGATCACGGTCGCCCCCCGCATCTTGGCGAGCTGGACGAGCAGAAGCCCGACACCGCCCGACGCGGCGTGCACGAGCGCCGTCTGGCCTTCCTGCAAGGGGAAGGTGCTGTGGGTCAGGTAGTGTGCGGTCATGCCCTGGAGCATGGCGGCCGCAGCGACCCGCGCCTCGACGAGCGTGGGGTTGAAGGGCACCAGGTTCTCGGCCGGGGCGATCACGTACTCGGCGTAGGACCCCGGCGTGCTCGCGAACGCCACGTAGTCTCCCGGCGAGATGTCGTCGACGCCCTCACCCACAGCGTCGACCTCGCCGGCGCCCTCGAGCCCGAGCGGTCGCGGCAGGTCGCCGGGGTAGAGGCCCGTGCGCTGGTAAACGTCTATGAAGTTGACGCCGGAGGCCGCGAGCTTCACGCGCGCCTGGCCTGGCCCAGGTTCGGAGGTGTCTACGTCCTCGTAGCTCAAGACCTCGGGTCCGCCAAACTCGTGTATCCGGATCGCCTTCATGCTTCGCTCCTTTTCAGCTAGTGAGCGTGTCAGCACTTCAGCTCTTGTTCGCTGAAGGCTGCTCGACTATTCGCGGCAGGTCGACATCGCTGCGAATCGCTCTAGTCTTCGCCAGATCCCCCACCGGGTCCGCTGTTTCCACCGCTACCGTGCCCGCCTCTGTCGACTTCAGGTCCTCTTGCTGGTGCGGCCACGTTCGGCGTTCGTGCGGGTGGGGTCCGTTGCACCTTGGTCTTTTGCACCTTGGTCTTGGGTACTTTGATCTTGGGGTTATCGTCCTGGACCCGCCTCCGGGTTGGCGGGCGGTCCTCGCGCTGGGCGGGCTGGGCCAATGCGGAGGAACTTGCCGAGGCGGCGCCCGGTTCGTCGTTTGACTGGGCGGACGCGGATGTGCTCGCGGAGGAGGCGGGCTGTGGTCCCGAGCTGAGGGTCAGGTTCACGCCGGTGCCCTGCTTGACGGGTGTGCCCGCATCGATGCCTTGCGCTATTACCCTGCCTGCGGGGACGTTGTCGCTCGGGAACGAACTCACCTGCCCGACCTCGAGTCCCGCGACGTTGAGCCTGTGCTCGGCGACGCTCCTGGTGAGATTGGTCACGTCGGGCACCTCTGCCTTCTCCGGTACGGCGGGTTGCTGGGGCGATTGCTCGTTTCCGCCCAAGAAGTCGAACCAACCTTTCATGGCTTCAGGGCCCATGATGGCCTGGAGGCTGCCGAGTATGCCGAGGGTAAACAGGATCGCGACGACCGCGATCAACAACCAGGGCAGACCCCGCCGGCGTCTCGGGGCTGGCCGGGCTCTGGGCATCTCGCTCGTCCGGTTCGGCAACGTGGCTGCGGCACGCTGCGTGCGCGGCGCCTGTAACATTGCGGCCCCTGCCGCGAGTGGCTCGAGGCCGCGATTAATCCTCCAGAGATCCTTCGCGAGCTCGTCGGCGTCCGCGTAGCGGTCTTCCGGCTCTTTCGCCAGGAGCTTCGTCACGAGGGCGTTCATGCCACGGGGGACCCGGGGATTTAGGTCAACGGGAGGCCTCAGCGGTTCGTTGACATGCTTCATGGAGACGGCGATGGGGTTGTCCGCGGTGAACGGTAGCTCGCCAGTCAGCGCCTCGTAGAGGACCACCCCGAGGGAGTAGAGGTCGCTCTTCGGGGTTGCGGGCTTGCCGAGGGCCTGTTCGGGGGACATGTAGCCTGCGGTGCCCATCACGGACCCCGTCCTGGAAATGGTCGCGGAGGAGCCGGCCCTGGCTATGCCGAAGTCGGCCACCTTCGCCCGGCCGCTGGCGGTGAGCAGCACGTTCTGGGGCTTTATGTCGCGGTGGACCATACCCCGCTCGTGGGCCGCCCCGAGCGCCTCGGCGACCTGCGCCCCGAGCGCGGCGGCATCCGCCGCCTCGAGAGGACCCTCCCCGGAGATCCTCTCCTTGAGCGTGCCCCCTGGCACGTATTCCATCGCGATATAGGAGGATCCCTCCTCCGTCTCGCCCCTATCGTAGACCTGGACGATGTTCGGGTGGGTGAGAGACGCCGCGCTCATGGCCTCGCGCTTGAAGCGTTCTGCGAACTCTTCGTCGCCGGCGAACTGCTTCCTCAGGACCTTCAGCGCCACGTCGCGCCCGAGCACCCGGTCGCGGGCCAGAAACACCTCGCCCATACCCCCGCTTCCGAGAGGTCGAACGACATCGTAGCGGTCGTCCAGAACTGCTTTTCGCGCTTCTGACATCCTGCTCCTGGTCCAGCTCCAAAATGCTAACCGCGCTATTCTACACTTACGCATGGGAGCTTACGAAGGATGTCTTGCAGAGGATGAGGGTTAGGCGGCGCCGGGGTCGGGTACGGAGAGAGGGCCGTCGAATGGCCGTCTGCAGGCCGGGGAGGGTAGAATTTTGGCTACAAGCGGGGTAGAAGGGACCGCGATGCGGCTCCTTGGCGCTTTCTACGACCTGTCGGAAGGTAAGCTCACGGAGCCGGTGCCGCTCGGGGGACCCCAGATGCCGGGCCAGGGCGCGGCGCCCAGGGCAGATCTCGACCCCGAGTCCACCGAGTGCGACATCGCCGCCAGATACCTTGTCGACCAGGCGTATATCGAGCCGGCCGATACTGCGTCCGAGTACACCATCACCGTCGCCGGCTTCGACAGGGTAAGAGAGATGCGCGGGATAGCCGATCCCGCGGCGCTAGCAGGGAGGAACATGTTGAGCGACAAGACCCAACAGCGACTTCTGACGCTGTTCTCCATAGCGATCTCCATGGCCCTGAGCCAACCGCTGACCAGGTTTATAGGAGAGAAGATCCCCGAACGCAGGGGGATAAGGGACGACGTGACCGAGGCTCTCCTGCAGGGGCTGGTCAGGGCGGTCGCGCTCGTGCTCGCCTCCGTGATCGTAAGGGCACTGGCCGCGAGCCGCAGGTAGGGTACCGACCAGACGGAATGGCTGACGTCTTCGTCGTTGGTTCGATCAACCAGGACTTCGTCCTCGGCGTGGAGCGCCGTCCCGCGCCCGGCGAGACGGTTACGGATGCCCGGCTCGCGACCCACAACGGCGGCAAGGGGGCCAATCAGGCCGCCGCCGCAGCCCTCCTCGGCGCGGGCGTGGCCTTCCTCGGTCGCGTCGGCGACGACGGGTTCGGCCGGCCCCTGGTACGGACGCTCGCCGAAAAAGGCGTCGATACGAGCCTCGTTGAGGAGGTCCCGGATTCGTCCACGGGTACGGCCTTCATAACCGTCACCCCTGACGGGGAGAACGCGATCACGGTCGCCCCCGGCGCGAACCGCCGCCTCACCGTGGAGGACGTAGACGCTGCTTCCGGGTCCATCGAAGAGGCGAAAGTGCTCGTCGCCCAGATGGAGATCCCGCCTGAGGTGATCCGGCGGGCCGTCGAGGTCGCGGCGGCGAACGGGACCCGCGCGCTGGTCAACCTTGCACCTCCCTTCGAGGTCCCGCTGGCACTGCTCGAGAAGCTCGACCCCCTGGTGCTCAACGAGCACGAGGCCGCTTTTCTGCTCGGAGAGAGCGTCGAAGGAATAGATGGAGCCCTCTCTGCCGCCCCCGAACTATTGAAGTTGGGGCCGAGATCCATCGTGGTCACGATCGGGGAAGACGGCGCCGTCTTCTCGAACGGCGCATCCGCAGAACACCTCACGGCCCCGAGCGTGGAAGTCGTTGACACCACGGGCGCCGGCGACGCTTTCGTCGGTGCCCTGGCCGCAAGACTCGCCGACGAAGACTCCCTGGAAGACGCTGTGGCCTACGCCGTGCGGGCCGGGGCGGCGGCGGTGACGAAGGAAGGCGCTCAGGGTGCGCTTCCGACACCCGATGTCGTCGAGGCGTTGTAGGGTATCAGGCCCTACGCGTTGCGCCGGCGAAAAAGACGGGACCGTAGGTCTGAAGTGGGTCGGGCTCGAGGCCGGCGTGGTCGAGGAGGCTCTGGATCTGGTCGGCCTGGAAGAACCTGATGCCGCCAGTGGCGAGGAAGCGCTGGAGACGGCGCCCACGCGGTGAGTCGGCGCGCAGGATGCCCATAATGGCGAGGCGTCCGCCTGGTCGGAGAACCCTGGAGGTCTCCCGCAGGACACGGGCGGGGTCGCCGAACTCGTTGAGGGTGCCGCCGCAGACGGCGCCTTCGAACGAGGCGTCGAGGAAAGGAAGGTTCTTCGCGTTCGCCCTGACGAAGGATGGCCTGGCACCGCTCGCGCGCGCTCGCCGCTCCGCTTCCCTGAGCATGGAGGGAGAGATATCTATCCCTACGGCGATGCCGCCGCCGAGCTCGCGGGCGAGGCCGCGGGTATACAGACCTGCGGAGCAGCCCAGATCGAGGTAGCGACCGTTTCCGGTGGGGCGAACGAGGTGGATAATGATCTCCAGCTCCCGCTCATTTGGGAACGTTTCACCGGTGAGCAGGCCCAGGGAGCGGACGCGCCAGAGGGGTTCGTAACCGCGGCCCGCGCCAGGCAGGAAGTTCGTCAGGTTGGCGAGACTGTCCGCGCCCGTGCGGGCTCCCAGGAGGTCCAGGTATCCGTCCTTGATCTCGTAGATCTCACCTGTGGCCGGCGAGCGGGCTTGGCCCTCCCGGATCATGCCGTCTTCTACTTCGCCTGCGGCGTAGATTAGACCCCCGGTATCCGCAGGACGAGGACGGACGATCCGGAGCAGATCCTTGCTCGTCACCTAACGCCGTCTTCTGTCGCGCAGACGGTCTATGCGGGCGTCGAAGCCCCTGACGGAGTCGATGAAGGCGCCCGTTTCCTCAGGACGGGGAGGCGCCTTCAGCGACGGATAGCCGCCCTCGTGGTAGATCAGCGGTCCCTTGCGTGTATCGCCGAGACGGACCTCGACGACCCTGCCCAAGAACAGGTCGTGGTCGCCTCCCGCGTAGGTCTCGGACAGCTCGCAGTCGATCGCCGCCAGCGCACCGGCCGCCAGCGGCGCTCCCACCGAGCCGTAGCCGCCGCCTAGAGAGTGGAGTGCAGGGAGTCCGCTGGAACGCTCGGGCGAGGCGAAGAGCCTGCTGAGTCCTTCCTGGTCATCCGCCAGGAGGTTCACCGTAAAGGAGCCTTCCTCCCTGATGCGGGGGTTGAGGCGGGCGTCTTTGTGGACGCTCACCAGGAAGAGCAGCGGGTCGAGGGAGACGGAGATCACAGCGTTGGCGGTCATGCCCTCGACCCTCTCCTCCCGCCCGCTGGTCACTACCGTCACGCCGGTGGGGAAGTGGCGCATAGCGCTCCGCAAAGCATCGGCGTCGGCGACCTTGACCTCCCAGGAATACCCTCGCTCGTCCCCACCGTCAGGTGGCATCCATGCCCTCTCTGGAAGATGGTGCCCTCTGGATGTCGCTGCGCACGTTTTCTCCCACGAGAGTGCCTCCCACAACCAGCTCCTCGGGCCACCATCGCTCTACCGTCTCCCTGTCCGAGCCGTACCAACGGCCGAGGCGCCTGTTGTGGTAGACGCCATCCACGACCAGGCCCTGCGAGCCGGGGAGCAGGGCGCTCTCGACGGGCACGACCCCGTCTCCTGCCACCCTTCCGTCTTCTACGAACCGCTCGTAGCGCTTGCGTGCCCTCGGTGATGAGGTACCGTCGTCGGCGCTCCCGGCGACCGAGAGGTAGCGCAGCCCGGCCTCCTCGTGGAGGGCGCCGGGAAAGAGCTCGTTGATGCGGGTGATGGGAGCGAGACGCTCTCTATCCGCGACGGTGTGGGGGGTGCCGAGTGTGATCAGGGACTCCACCCTCCTGTGCCCCGAGTAGCGCCGGCCCCCATACGGGGGATCTCCGCCGACGTACACCCTGCACGCAAGCCCGCCCGCCGAGTGGCCCACGAGCACCACCTTCTTCGCCCCGCTCCCGAGCAGGGCCCGGTCCACCGTGGTCGCGACCTCGAAGACGAGCTGTCCGAAGCCCCTCAGGTACCCCAGGATCCAGTCAAGGGGCGTAACAGGGGCGATGTGCACCTCGGAGCCGGAGATCTCCCGCAGCGTCTCCGCGAGGTTGCGGTAAGTGGACGGCCACCAGGAAGCTCCGCCGACGATCACTATGGGTGCGTTCGACATAGGGGAGAGTATAGCCGCCCTTCAGGCGAGGCTCGACTGGAGCCCGTCGATTACGAACTGGACGGCGAGCGCGGCGAGCAACACGCCGAGGACACGCGAGAGCACGTTGGCCCCGGTCTCACCCAACAGCCTCATGACGCGCGGGGCGAGGAGCAAAGAGCCCAGGGTCAGTAGCAGGACCACGAGCAGCACCACCATGAACAGCGCCACCTGTCCGGCGCTGCCGCCGCCGGTGAAGAGGAGGACGGTGGTTATGCCACCGGGTCCTGCGAGAAGTGGGATGGCCAGGGGGAAGACGGAGATGTCCTGCTGGTATTCTTCCTCCTCCTGTTCGCGCACGGTCGTGGCGCGCATCCCCGAAGGCCTGGCGAAGACCATGTCCAGCGAGAGTAAGAAGAGCAGCAGGCCGCCGGCGATCCGAAAAGCCGGAAGCCCGATGCCCAGGGCCTCGAGCAGCACGTCTCCGGCGAGCGCGAATACGAACAGGATGAGGGCCCCAAGCAGCGTGCCCCTGATGGCGGCCTCGCGCTTCTGCTTTTCCGAGAAACCCTGGGTGAGCGCGCCGAAGATCGGCGCGAGACCCAGCGGATCGATGACTACCAGCAGCGTTACGAATGCGTTGGATACGAATTCCATCGGGAGAGACTTTACCTCACAACGAGGAGCCCGTTTACGGGATCACACGCCACTCGCCCAGCAACGTACGCGCCCGATCCATGGTCGTCCCTGCGATTTGGCCTTCCTCCGTTTCGTAGTGTTCTTGCATCTCTTCGGAGAGCGCCTGGATCACACGCGGTACATCCGCCGGAAGGTCCCCGACGCTCTCCGGCCGGAACGGTTGGCTCAAGAGGCCGTAGATACGCTCCAGTACGGTCCTGACCTCATAAGTCTGCGAGACGAGCACGAGGGCCTCGAGGCGCGCGGCCCGGCGCGTGACCCTTTGTGCGAGCCCGGCGTGCTTGACGCCCCACGGGCCGCCCGAGCGCACGGAGTAAGCCCCGGGACAGAACTCGCCCTCGACCTCACCGCCCTCCGCCTCGACCCCGACCCGTCGCAGCGCCGAGGCGATGAGATCCAGGCCCTCCGCGTAGCGCTCGTAGAGACCGTGGCGCAGATCCTCCACAGGAAAGGTAAGGGAGAACGACACAGAACCCCTGTTCGCCGCGACGGCCCCGCCACCCGAGTTCCGCACCAGCACGGGAAAGCCGAGTTCTGCGGCGGCTTCTACCATCGCCGCAAAGCCCGCCAGACGCGTCTCCAGCCGCGTAGCGCCGACGTAGCGCGAGGAGGTCCACAGCATGGCAGTCGGCCCGCGTTCTTGCGCCGCGACCTCCTCGAGCACGGCCTGTTGCAGCCCGAAGCCGTCTTCGGGGTCTTCGAATGGCCCCGCGACCAGGATCTCCACGCCCTCACCTGCGGGCAATGGACAGTCCAGTGTCTCTCTTCATGAGCATCTCACCTGTGGTGCTAAGATAGCAGCCCGGATGCAGGGTCGGATAGTACGGAGGACGATGCTCCAGCAGGAAGCCATGATCGAACGCACGCGTCGGGTCTGCTCGGAGGACGAACGTCTCGTAGCGGCGATGATGTACGGCTCTTTCGTCCAGGGCGAGGGGGATGGGTTCTCGGACATCGAGTTCATCCTCTTTTTCGAAGATGGGGAGCTGGACGGTCTCGTTCAGGTGGAGTGGGTCTCAAGGATCTCACCCGTCGCGCTGTACTTCGTGAACGAGTACGGGAACGGGACGGCGATCTTCGAGAACCTCGTCAGGGGCGAATTCCACTTCGACCGCGCCTCGGAGATCGAGAGTATCGTAGGCGAGTCGATGAGGGACGCGGACTGGCTTCCCTCGCTGGAAGGCACCCTCGTTCTCGACCGCACCGGTGAGTTGACCCTACGCCTGCAGGAGATCGTGGGTCCGCCACCGGAGCGCGACACGCCGGGGCAGATACGGTTCGTCTGCGAGTGCTTTGTTAACTGGTTCGTCTTCGGTGCGAACCTGTTCGCCAGGGGCGAGCTTGCGCGGTCGCTCGACCTCCTCGGGATCGTACGCGACCGCCTCTTACAGATGGTCAGGGTGCTCGAAGGGTCGACGTTGCACTGGTTCAACTCCGCGAAGTTCCTGGAGATGGAGATATCTCAGACCTCCTACGCCAGGTACGTGTCCTGCACGGCCCGCCTTGACAGGGAGGAGCTGCGACAGGCTTACCTCTCGGCCTGGGAGTGGGGGAGAGAGCTTATGGCGTCGCTCGGGGAGAGGCGCGGCGTCGCCCTGCCAGCGTCACTCCTCGGGCGACTCGATCGGCGCTTTGCCGATACCTTCGGCGCTACTGGTCTGGGGGGCTCGTGAGGCGGGAGAAGACGGGTTACGATGTTGCGGCCGGCTAGGAGAGACTGCGCCGTGGCGGGGCCGCGATGAAGGTCTGCGCGCTCGCCGGCGGGGTGGGCGGCGCGAAGCTCGCGAGTGGTTTGCAAGATGTGCTTTCGCCGGGTGATCTCTCGGTGGTAGTGAACACCGCCGACGACTTCGACTTGTGGGGGCTGCACATCTGCCCCGACCTCGACACGCTCTTGTACACGCTGGCCGGAATCTCCAACCCAGAGACAGGCTGGGGCATGGCGGGTGAGTCTTTCGAGACCTTGAACATGCTCGCAAGCTACGGCGAGGAGACCTGGTTTCAGCTCGGTGACAGGGACCTCGCGACCCACATCCTCAGAACTTCTCGCCTGCGCTCAGGAGAGACGCTGACGGAGGTTACGGCCGGGCTTTCGGACGCTCTGGGCGTGGAGAGCGTCGTGCTACCGATGAGCGACGATCCCGTCTCGACGGTATTAGAGACCCCGAAAGGGCGCCTCGAATTCCAGGAGTACTTCGTGCGCCGCGGGCAGAGGGACGAGGTGCTCGCGATCGAGCTGCGCGGTATTCGGGATGCCGGGCCAACGGAGCGTGTCCTTGCGGCTATCAGCGGTGCAGATGCCATCGTCTTCTGTCCGTCGAACCCGGTGGTGAGCGTCGGCCCGATCCTGGCCCTGCCGGGGATGACTGAGGCCCTGGCCGCCTCCTCAGCCCCGAAGGTGGCCGTCAGCCCGATCGTCGGCGGACGAGCGCTCAAGGGTCCTGCGGACAGGATGCTCGCTTCGCTCGGCCACGAGGTCTCTGCTACGGGCGTGGCCAGGATGTACGCGGGCCTGGTGGACGGGATGGTCGTCGACCGTACCGACGAGGGTGAACGGGCCGGCATCGAGGCCCTCGGCATGCGCGTCCTGGCGACGGAGTCGGTGATGCGCGACGCCGAAGACCGGGCGCGCCTGGCGTCGGAGACGCTGGAGTTTGGTGCGGGATCGGTGGCGCAGTGAGCAGGGCCAGGGGTGTATCCGCCGTCGTGCCTGTCAAGGACCTGCGGGGCACCAAGAGTCGTCTGGCGCCGATACTCGATCCCGGCGCGAGGGCAGGGCTAACCCTGTACATGATGGGCCGGGTGGTGGGTGCGATCCGTGAAGCAGGGGTCGGAGATATCTGTGTGGTCAGCCCTGACCGCATGGTGCTGGAGGAGGCAAAGCGGCGCGGCGCAACACCGCTACCCCAGGAGAGCCGCGGGCTCAACCCTGCCCTCGAAGAGGGCCGCCGCAGGGCGCTGGGGCTAGGTGCCTCGACGCTCCTCGTGCTCCCCGCAGATCTTCCGCTCCTCGATGCGGCTGACGTTCTGGCTGTGCTGAAGGACGCGGGTGAGGATCCTCTGGCGGTTATCTCGCCTGACGGAGCCCGTTCTGGTACGAACGCGCTCCTCATACAACCCCCCGATGTCCTGCCCTTCGCCTTCGGGGTAGACAGCTTCGAGGCACACCTTGGGGCTGCCCGCCGACGCGGCCTGGACGTCAGGATCTGCGAGCGGCCCCACCTGGCCTTCGATCTCGACACGGCGGGAGACCTGGCCCGCCTCAGAGAGACAGGAGTTGCGCGCCCGTGAGGGGCATCGAGGTGCTTGGCATCGAGGGCTTCCCCGAGGTCCGTGCCGGCGACGACCTGGACCGTATGATCTCGGGCGCGGTAGCCAGGGACTTGCAGACCGGCGACGTACTCGTCGTTACGCACAAGATCGTCAGCAAGGCCGAAAGCCGTCTCGTCGACCTTCGCACGGTCGTGCCTTCCACGCTCGCGAAAGATTACGCGACCCGCTACGACAAGGACCCGCGCCAGGTCGAGGTCGTGCTGCGCGAAAGCCGCCGTATCGTACGCATGGATCGCGGCATCATCATCTCGGAGACCCATCACGGTTTCGTCTGCGCAAATGCCGGCGTAGACGCCTCGAACGTCCCCGGAGACGATACTGTCTGCCTGCTTCCCGTAGACCCCGATGCCTCCGCGGCGAGACTTCGGGAGGCGCTCGCCGCAGGCACCGGGGTCGAGGTGGCCGTGGTGATCTCGGACTCGTTCGGTCGGGCCTGGCGGCACGGCATTACGGACGTGGCCGTCGGGGTGGCAGGCATGGACCCCGTTGTGGACTACAGGGGGCTTAACGATCCGCACGGGTATCCCATGGAGGCGAGCGTACTCGCCGTGGCCGACGAGCTCGCGGCCGCCGCAGAGCTCGTAATGGGCAAGACCGATGGTATCCCGCTGGCCATCGTGCGGGGCTTTGCGTACTCGCCCGCTCCCGGCAGCGCCAGAGAGCTCCTCATGCCACCCGACCGGGACATGTTTCGGTAGGCCGCCGGCGTTTCGTGAACAACCTGGGGGCGTATCCTATCTACCTCGGTATCAAGGGGTCGTTCGCGCTGTTTTTCACGCTGTGGGCCACCGTGGCTGCTGTGTACAGGATCGAGGTCGTGCACCTCGATCCGCTGCGGCTCGTGTTGCTGGGGACGGCGCTCGAGGTCGCGGTCTTCCTCTTCGAGGTTCCGACCGGCGTGCTGGCCGACACCTACGGCCGGCGGCGGTCGGTGATCACGGGTTGCATACTTATGGGGAGTGGTTTCGCGTTGGAGGGTGCGATCCCCAGGTTCGTGGCCGTGCTCGCCGCCCAGGCGATATGGGGCGTCGGGTACACGTTCATCAGCGGGGCGCTCGAGGCCTGGATCGCGGACGAAGATTCGGGTCAGGACCTGGGACGGGTGTACCTGCGTGGCGAGCAGGCCGATTACATCGGCTCCTTCGTCGGGATCCCTGCGAGCGTGCTCCTCGGTCTCGTCGCGCTGAACCTGCCGCTAGTCGTCGGTGGCGCCCTGACCATCGGGCTCGGCCTCGCGCTCTTCTTCACGATGCCCGAGCGCAACTTCCGTCCCTCTCCACGCGAAGGGCGCACCTCGCTTCAACAGGTAGGCACCACGGCGCGCAACGGCGTGCGGCTGGTACGCTCCAGGCCGATCCTCCTGCTGCTTCTCGCCGCCGCCCTATTCGCCGGAATGTCCGAAGAAGGTTTCGACAGGCTCAACCCCAAGCAGTTCCTTGATGTCGTCGGATTACCTTCCCTCGGCGGCCTCGACCCCGTAGTCTGGTTCGGGGTGATCGGGGCCGGAGGGCTCCTGCTCAGCTACCTGGCGGCCGGCGTCGTGGCCCGCAACCTCGACGTTAGTAGCCCCGCCGTCGCCGGGAGGCTGCTGCTCGCGCTCGACGCGTTGACCATAGTAGGGATGCTCGCTTTCGCGCTCTCGGGCAACTTCGCGCTCGCGCTCGGGGCGTTCTGGTTCGCCACCCTGGTACGCAGGGTCGCGGAGCCCGTCTATCTGACCTGGATCAACGAGGGACTCGACCCCGGCGTGCGGGCGACAGTGATCTCCATGAGCAGCCAGGCTGGCGCACTCGGCGAGGCCTCGGCCGGACCCGTGATCGGGGCCCTTGGCAACCTCTTCGGCGTCAGGCCGGCCCTGACCGTCTCCGCCCTCGTCCTCTCGCCTACCCTCCTGCTCTACGCCCGCGCCATGAGACGCGGCGGGGTCGAGCCCAGACCTAAGGCCGCCAGAGAAGGGAAGTAAGCGGGCAGAGAGGGCCCTCTCTGCCCGGAAGAGGAGAGAATTTGATTAATCCCGATGAAATTTATCGGAATTTTGTTGACGTATTGCCATTCGGCGCTTAGTATCCGGCGCATGGAGTTACACGGCACGCAGGGTAATGCGACGGGGCGGATGTCTCCTTTCCCTCGCGCGGGCGCGCGGCGATGTAGCACGGGTGCTTGATCTCGACCCTTGAGTTCCCATTACACGATTTACACTGGAGGATCGCGCGGTGCACGAATCCCTGCGTTCGAAGCATAACGACAGAATATTACCCGGTCTGGAAGCGCTCGAGCGGGCCTCGGAGCAGCTCGAGTGCGCGGACCCGCGGGAAGTAATAGAGTGGGCCGTCGAGACCTACGGTGAGGGCCTGGCCCTTTCGGCCTCGTTCGGCGGGGGTGAGGGGATGGCGCTTCTGGACATGATTTCCAAGATCACCGACAAGGTGACCGTCCTAACCATCGACACGGGCTTTATCTTCAAGGAGACCGCCGAGTTCCGCGAAGAGGTCATACGTCGCTACAAGCTACCTGTCGAGGTCTTGAAGCCCGAGCTCACGATCGAGGAGCAGGTGGAGCGCTACGGCGAGCAGATGCGCACCTGCACGCCGAACCTGTGCTGCCAGATCCGCAAGATCGAACCCCTGCAGAGGGCCCTGAACCGCTACGACGCCTGGATGACGGGCATCCGCAGGGAGCAGACCCCGCAGAGGGCCGGCACGAAGGTCGTCGCCTGGGAGGAGCGCTACGGGGCCGCCAAGATAGCGCCCATGCCCCACTGGACGGAAGAGCAGGTGTGGGATTACGTGAGGGCGAACGCCGTTCCCGTCAACCCACTCCTGCATCAGGGCTACAAGAGCATCGGCTGCGAGCCGCAGACGAGGCCCGTGCACCACGACGAGGACCCCAGGGCAGGCCGGTGGGCCGGTACCGACAAGACCGAGTGCGGCATCCACTTCGAGGACGGCCAGGTCAGCCGCGCCGGCGCCTGAACTTCAGAGATTCCCTCGTCAAAAGCGCAGGTCTTACAACATGAGATTCCTCAGGAACGACCAAACCCTGAACAAGGTAGAAGAGATAAAACAGCAGCGCCATCCCCTCGAGGTGTATGACGCCATAATAGAGACCTACTCGAAGGACCTCTCGGCCATGGACGATGTCCCTGGCGAGGTCGAGCGGTTGAAGTGGGTCGGCATCTACCCGCAGAAGCAGGGCGGCGACGCCTTCATGATGCGGATCAAGATCCCCGGCGGCGTCCTGACGCCCGAACAGACGAAGGTCATAGGGAGGATAGCCACCGATTTCGCGCGGGGTCCCATACCCAATCCGCACTTCGGCAACGACTTCCTCGATCTGACCACGCGTCAGGACATCCAGATGCACTGGATCAAGATGGAGAACGTGCCCGAGATCTGGCGCCGCCTGGAAGAGGTCGGCATAACGACCGTGCAGGCCTGCGGCGACTCGGCCCGCAACGTGCTCTGTTGCCCCGTCTCCGGTCTCGGCCACGATGAGGTCATAGACGCCTACCCCGTGGCGCAGGCTATCTCCGCCTACTTCACCGGCAACCGCGAGTACGCCAATCTGCCGAGGAAGTTCAAGATGAGCGTAACGGGCTGCCTGGAGGACTGCGCGCAGGCCGAGATCAACGACGTCGGCATGCTTCCCGCCCGCCTGGAGGACGGCACTTTAGGCTTCAACCTGCGCGTCGGCGGAGGACTCTCCGACGGCCCGAGGATGGCCTCGGACATAGACGTCTTCGTCCGGCCCGAAGATGCTGTCGAGATAACCCGCGGCATAGCCCAGGTCTTCGGCGAGCTCGGCAACAGGGAGAACCGCTGGACCGCGAGGATGCGCTACTTGGTCCAGGAGCTCGGCCCCGAAGGTTTCCGCGAAGAGCTCGCCAATCGCGTCTCGGTACACCTCACCCCAGCAGGAGAAGACCTCACCAAGAGATACCGCGGCGACCACATCGGCGTCCACCCCCAAAAGCGTGGGGACGGGAACAACGGTGTGGGCAACGGTCGTGGGGGCGGATTTCAAACCCGCCCGTACAATCAAACCCGCCCCCACTACGTCGGCCTGAACGTGCCCGTTGGCAGAATGGCAGGCGAGCAATTCGAGGAGGCGGGCAGGCTCGCCGGGGAGTACGGTGACGGTGTCAGGCTCGCCACGGACCAGAACCTTGTTATCACGGGTGTTCCCGAAGACCGCCTCGACGAGCTTCTCGCCGAGCCGCTTCTGGAACGGTACTCGCCGAACCCCGGGGCGTTCGAGCGCGGTGTCGTGGCGTGCACGGGGAGCGAGTTCTGTCGCTTCGGCATCGTCGAGACCAAGGTCAGGGCCGTGGAGTGGGCCCGCGAGATGGACCGGAGGGTTGGGGATCCCGGCCAGGAGGCCGTGAGGATGCACTTCTCGGGCTGCTCGGCCTCGTGCGCGCAGCCCCAGATCGGGGACATAGGCTTTCGGGGTGAGACGGCGAAGACGCCCGACGCCATCGTCGAGGGGGTAGATATAGGGCTCGGCGGCTCTCTCGGCAAGGATGCCGCGTTTATCGACTGGGTCGAAGGCGCGAAGCCGGCCGAGGAGGTCCCCGCTGCCCTCGTAGCCGTCTTCGAACAGTTCGAGGAGGAGCGGCGAGAGGGCGAGCGCTTCCACGAATGGGCCAGGCGCAAGAACAACGCCGCATTGAGGGGGGCGCTGCGAAGGCCGCTCGAGAGCCGGGTGGGCTCCTGATGACCGGCTTCGATATCAGGGAGATGATGAACGACATCGACGAGGCCCCCGGCAAGGTCTGGTTCTGGGACCTGGAGAGGGCGGTGATCGACGCCGACCGGTGTGTGCAGTGCGGGGTGTGCGTCGCGGCCTGCCCCACCGATTCCATAGGCATCGGCGAGGACGACCTCCCCGAGCTCATCAAGATGTGCACCGGCTGCTCGCTGTGCTGGGACTTCTGCCCCCGCGGCGGGTTGCATTACGAGTCGACCTGGAAGATTACAGGCAGTTCGAACGGCGAGAGCATCGAGGGTATTGGGCGTGTCGAGGAGAGCTACACGGCCCGCATCAGGCAGCGGATAGACGGCGTGCAGGACGGTGGCTTCGTCAGCGCGCTCCTGATCTCGTTGCTCGAGGCCGGCGAGATCGACGGCGCCCTGCTGGCGCGCGAGAGCGAGGCGGAGCGCTGGAAGGGCGAGGCTTTCCTGGCGACGAGCCCGGAGGAGATACGCCTATGCGCCGGCAGTTTCTACAACCAGACGCTCGCGCTGGGTCACGTTGACTTCAAAGACTACGACCTGCCGCCCAACCCACGGATAGCGGTCGTGGGGACGCCGTGCGAGATCGAAGGCATCAAGGCCATGCAGGCGCGGCCGTGGACCTGGGGCAGCTCGCAGGTCGAGGCCATCACGCTCACCATAGCCCTGCTCTGTACCAAGAGCTTCAACTACGAGAAATTGATGCTGGAGGAGATCAGGGACAAGAGGAACGTCGACCTGGAAAACGTAGGGCGGGTGGACGTCATACGCGGGAAGATGATCGTCCAGGACCTCGAAGGCGCGACGATCTTCGCGGAGCCAATAAGGGACTTCCATGGGGCGGCACTGAAAGGCTGCGACGAGTGCGCGGATTTCATGGGGCACGCGGCCGACATCTCCGTGGGGAGCGTAGGGAGCGCGGACGGTTACTCCAGCGTACTTCTCAGGAGCGAAGAGGGCCTCGCCGCCTTCGAAAGCGTCAGGGAGAGGTTGGAACTGCGTCCCCTTGACAAGCCGCAGGCTTTGGATAAGCTAGACGGCTTGGACAAGAGGGTGGCTTTCAGCAGTCTCAAGCGGGCCTTCGACCCCGACGCCCCGCTGTTCATAGATTACGAGGAGCACCTGAACTACTACGCCGGGACGGATCGTGCCCCGGTCGAGCACGAAGCGGTGAGGTACTAGTTGGAACGCGCCACAAAGCGGCTCTCCGTGCCGGATGAGCCCACACAGACGAGGGCCGAGACCCGCGCCCTACTCGAAGACTCGCCCGAGGAGGGCGGCCATGCAATCGCCGAAGCCGCTTTTGTCTCGGATCTCCTGTGGAAAGAGTGGGGGGCCGACCTCGAAGGGGCTGGCATGGACTACACACGGTTCCTGGAGATCTCACGCGATTACGCGGGCGAATTCAGGCTCTGGGTCGTCGGCGAGCGTCCCTGGAACCACTGCGCGGCCGGTCTCGCCGGCCGCTTGTTGCGAAGGCTTCCCGCCAGGGAGGCCACTATTCTCGCGGAGGTAAACGGATGAACGTAAGTACCGAGTACACTTCCATAGCCCCCCACGGCGGCGACCTCGTCGACCGCAGGGTGCCCGAGGGGCAGCGCGATGAGCTGCTCCACAGGGCAGAGGGCTTCGCCAGGGTAACACTGAATCCCAGGGCTCTCTCCGACCTGGAGATGATCTCCACCGGCGTCTTCTCGCCCCTCACGGGCTTTATGGTCGGTGAGGACTACGATAGCGTCGTCGAGACCATGCACCTGAAGAACGGCTTGGTCTGGAGCCTGCCGATCACCCTCCCCGCGAGCGAGGAAGAGGCGGACGGCCTGAGGGTCGGCGAGGAGATCTCCCTCACCGACGGCACCGGACGCGTGCTTGCGACCATGATCGTGGAGGACCGCTACTCCTACGACAAGGAGCACGAGGCCAAAGAGGTCTTCGGTACTACCAACCCCGAGCATCCCGGCGTCGCCGCCGTCTACCGCCAGAAGGATGTGCTTCTCGGCGGCGAGGTGACGCTGCTCGTGGACGATCCCAACCCGAAGCCTTTCCCGGCCTACCACTACGAGCCGCGCCGCCTGCGCGAGGTCTTCGCGGAGAAAGGCTGGAATCGCGTCGTCGGTTTCCAGACCCGCAACCCCGTGCACCGCTCGCACGAGTACATCCAGAAGAGCGCCCTCGAGATAGTCGACGGCTTGCTCCTGAACCCGCTCGTCGGCGAGACCCGCTCCGCGGACATCCCCGCCGACGTCAGGATGCGCTCCTACGAGACGATCCTGGACCGTTACTACCCGAAGGACCGGACACTGCTCGCCGTCTTCCCTGCGGCGATGCGCTACGGCGGACCCCGCGAGGCGATCTTCCACGCGATCTGCCGCAAGAACTACGGCTGCACGCACTTCATCGTGGGCCGCGACCACGCCGGTCCGGGCAAGGATTCGCAAGGCAGGCCGTTCTACGGTGACTACGAGGCCCAGCACATCTTCGACGAGTTCGAGGAAGGGGAGATAGGGCTGACCCCCCTCTTCTTCGAACACGCCTTCTTCTGCCTCGAGTGCCAGGGGATGGGAACCACCAAAACCTGCCCCCACGATAAGGAACACCACGTGTTTATAAGCGGAACCAAGGTCCGCGAGATGCTCTCCAAGGGCGAGTACCCACCACCAGAGTTCTCCCGTCCCGAGGTCATCCAGGTGCTCATGGAAGGGCAACGCACCTAGCAACTTTGTTAAGAATACGTTAGTATCGCAACAGTACGTAACCAAAAGTCAAGGAGCGTTAACAATGGAGAATGGGTCGAGGAATAATCGGGGCTTCACGCTGTGGTTCACGGGTCTATCCGGGGCGGGCAAGACGACCATCTCTGAGATCGTCGAGCACGAGCTCAGGAACCGCTTTCGCAAGATCGAGGTCTTGGATGGGGACATAGTGAGGACCAACCTCTCCAAGGGCCTCGGCTTCTCCAGGGAGGACAGGGACACCAACGTCTTGAGGATAGGGTTCGTGGCCGACCTCCTGACGCGCAACGGGGTTGGTGTGATCGTCAGCGCCATCTCGCCGTTCAAGGAGGTACGTGACCAGGTCAGGCGCAACGTCGGGGAGGACTTCATCGAGATCTTCGTCGATGCTCCGCTCGAGGTGTGCGCCGAGCGGGACGTGAAGGGCCTCTACGAGAAGGCCTTCTCCGGGGAGATTCCGCAGTTCACCGGCGTCTCCGACCCTTACGAGCCGCCCGCCTCCCCCGAGCTGCACATCAAGACCAATGAAGAGGAGCCCAACGAGAGCGCGGCGAGGGTTATCGGCCACCTCGAGGAGCTCGGTTATCTCCAGCCCGTCGGGGCGCTGGGTCTGGCCTAGCCTGGCGTGATAGATCCCGCCCCGGCCCTCTTCGGGTTGCTCGTCGGTTTCCTCGTGGGCCTCACGGGGGTCGGGGGTGGGTCGCTCATGACGCCTTTTCTGGTGGCTGTGATGGGGGTGCCTGCGCCCACCGCCGTCGGTACCGACCTGACCTTCGCCACCCTCACCAAGCTGACAGGGTCTTTCCAGCACTTCAGGCAGCGCTCGGTCAACCTCGAGATCGCCGTTTTTCTGGGGATAGGAAGCATCCCTGCGGGGCTGCTCGGCGTGGGGACCCTTGAGTGGATAAAAGGCACATTCGACCCCGAGATGGTCGAGTCGATCATGATCACGATCATCGCCGCCACCCTCGTCCTGGTGGGGGCGTCCCTGATCTACCGCGACTACTTCATGCCCAAGAGGGACGCTCGTTCCAAAATTGGCGCCTGGGACGGCAAGGGCAGGATGAGCAGAAAACGCCGCGCTTACACTGTCCTCTTCGGGGCCTTCGGCGGTTACCTGGTCGGGCTCACCTCCATCGGCTCGGGGAGCGTGATGGCCGTCATCCTGCTCCTTTTCTACCCCCTGGCACCGGCCGTCATAGTAGGAACGGACATCACCCATGCCATGGTCCTCTCGTTCGTCGTGGGCATAGCCCACATGACACAGGGCAACGTGGACTTCGCCCTGGCCGGGACCCTGCTGTTGGGCGGCGTCCCCGGCGTCCTCGTGGGGAGCCGGCTCGCCCCCTTTATCCCCGCCAAGCCGCTCAAGCTACTGTTGGCCATCATGCTGATCTTCGTCGGTGTGCGCCTGCTCCTCGCAGGATAAAGCGATTGGCGGAGGGTCATCGACCCTCCGCCAATCGCGCATTTCAGCGAGTCAGCACGCCACCTTGCAGGCGGCTCTCAGCACTTCGGCCAGCTCGTGCACACGCGAATGCTGAAATGCTGACTAGCTGAAGTGCTGACTCGCTGAAATGCTGACAAGCTTTTTCACAGGCTCCCCGCCTGGCGTATCATTCCGCCGTCGACGAAGAAGGTGCTTCCCGTGGAGTAGGAGGAGGCGTCCGAGGCCAGGTAGACGGCCACGGAAGCGACATCCTCGGGACTCCCGACCCTGCCCAGGGGAATCTCCGCGAGCAGCTCTTGCCTCTGCTCGGGATGTTCGTCGAGGTTCTTGTTGATGGGGGTCTCGATGGCGCCGGGGGCTATGTTGTTTACGGTGATAGCCTCGGGGGCGAGTTCGACGGCGATGGTGCGCATCAGCATCCTGACGCCCCCCTTGGCCGCGCAGTAGGGAGAGTTGGTCGGCATGGCCAGGTCCTCGTGCACCGAGGAAACGTTGATGATACGCCCCCCGCCGCCCTGGGAGACCATCTGACGGGCGGCCTCCTGGCAACCGATCCACACCCCCGTAAGGTTGACCGAGATGACCCTCTGCCACTCCTCCAGGGGCGTCTCGAGGAAGGGGGCCTTATGTTCTATACCGGCGTTATTTACCATGACATCGAGGCGGCCGAATCTCTGGACGGTCTGCCGGATCAAATCCTGCACGCCCTCGGGCGCCGAGACGTCGGCCTGGACGGAGATGGCCTTGCCTCCGCCCTTCTCTATCTCCTCGACCACTTCCCGTGCTTGTTCGGGGTGGCTCCTGTAGTTGACGGTTACCGAGGCGCCTTCCCGCGCGAAGGCGACGGCGATGGCCCTGCCGATCCCCAGCGAAGAGCCTGTGACAATGGCGACCTTGTTCTCTAGCTGCACGATTACCCTCTCTTTCTGTAGCCTGTAGGGCGGTTAGCATTCGTTCGCGAACCGCCCCCACCCTCAGTTCGCATACCCGGCCGAGGCACTGGCGCTCGTGTCCGACGGAACTCCGGCCGGGCGACCACCCATCGTGAGAATCACAGATGCCCCTGGTTTCGCCTGGGATCCTGCCTGTGGCTCTGTTCCGATGGTCCTATGTTTGCTTCCCTGGCCCTCGATAGCAGCCACCTCGAAACCGGCGTCGGAGATGATCCTGACGGCTTCTTCGAGGCTCCTGCCCGAGACGTCGGGCACCTCGACCCTTCGCCCTGGCTCTGTATCGCCTGCGGCGTATTCTACGCCGCTCTCTCCGGCCCGGGTAGTCTCGCAGGCTCCTGCCGTCGCCTTCAGGCCGCCGCGAGGCTCGTTCGACGTCTTGGCCACCCTGGGCACGGAAGATCTTTTACTGATCTTCCGTGCCCGGTGGAGCGCGTCTCTTGTAGACTAGGTGCGTGAGCACAGGCGGAGGAGACGCTTTGGTAGAGAACGGCACCCCCCCGACGTTCGGGCTGTGGTACGACTTTAGGCAGAGATTGCCGCTCGGGGACTACGCAAGGTTCTATGCCGAGTGTCTCGAGGAGATCGAAGAGGGAGAGAGCCTGGGCTATACGGGGGTCTGGCTCTCGGAGCACCATTTCGTGGACGACGGGTATCTGCCCTCGCCGCTCGTGGTCGCCGCCGCCATAGCGGCCAGGACGAGGACCATGACCATAGGGACGAACGTGCTGCTGCTGCCGATGCACCACCCCCTTCGGGTGGCCGAGGATGCCGCGGTGGTCGACCTCATCTCCGGGGGTAGGTTCGTGCTCGGGGTCGGCCAGGGCTACGTGCAGCACGAGTTCGAAACGCTAGGCTTCGAGCGGAAGTACAGGCCCTCGCTCTTCGAGGAGGGGATCGGGGTGATCCGTCAAGCCCTTGGTGAAGGAAGCACAGCCTACAGTGGCAGGCGCTGGAGCTTCCAGGACCTGCCTTTCGGACCACGTCCCGAAGGCAAGCTTCCCCTGTACATCGGCGCGTTCGCCGACCAGGCCATAGACCGCGCCGCGCGCCTCGCCGACGGCTTTTTGGCATCCACGGGCGGTGGGGCTTTCGGCGAGACCTACGGGAAGGTCCTGGCGGCGCTGGAGCGTCACGGGCGCGCCGGAGAAGAGTTCCCTTACGTGGCCTCCGGCGTTGTCTTCGTACACGAGGACGCCGGAAGGGCGAGGGAGATCGTAGGTCCCGCCATCGCCTACCAGCGCACGCGCTATGCCGAGTGGGGCACGGACAGGGACAAGCCCCGCCCCGAGCCTATCCGCGAGGAGGACCTGCCCTGGGAGAGGTACCTCGTCGGCACACCCGAGGAGGTCGCGCGGGATTTGATCGGGCTGCACGAGGAGGCGCCTTACGACCATCTGTGCTTCTGGGGCCGTCTCCCCGGCGTTACCCACGAACAGGCCCTCGCCAACATGCGCCTGTTCGCCTCCGAAGTCGTCCCGCGCGTCCGCGACGCGCTAACGGTTTGAAGGTAACACCGAAGGTACTGGATCAGGACCAGGCCGCTTTCCTCGTGCGCCAGAGGGTGGCCCGCCTCGCGACCGCCGATGGGGCGGGAAGGCCGCACGCCGTGCCGGTTTGCTTCGCCCTGGCGGGGACTGCGGTCTACATAGCGCTCGACGAGAAGCCGAAAGAGGTGCCCGTATCCCACCTCAAACGCGTCAGGAACATCCTCGAGAACCCCGAGGTGGCCCTGATCGCCGACCGCTATGCCGAGGACTGGAGCCTCCTGGCTTTCGTGATGGTGCGGGGCAGGGCGGAGCTACTCGACCCCGATACCGGGGAGCACGCCGCGGCCGTGAGGCTCCTGCGGGGCAAATACCACCAGTACGAGACGATGCGCCTGGAGGACAACCCCGTCATCGCCATACGCCCCGAGAGGGCCACCTCATGGGGTCTCCTCGAAGAGCCCGACGCCTCCAGTCCCCAGGTTCTCGACGCGATCCATGGCCGTCGCTCGGTCCGTAGATATCTCGAAAAAGAGGTGCCCGAAGATCTCGTAGAGCGGGTACTCGAGGCCGCCAGGTGGGCTCCCTCTCCCCACGGCCGCCAGCCCTGGCGCTTCGCCGTGCTCACGAGGGAGGAGACCAAAGGGCGCCTGGCCGATGCGATGGGCGAGGAGTGGCGGGCCAACCTGGAGATGGACGGCCAGAGCGCAGAGATCGTCGAGAAGCGCCTCGAAGGCTCACGCAGACGCCTGCTTGACGCGCCCGCACTCGTACTGTTCTGCCTCTACCTGGAGGACCTCGATCTCTACCCCGACGCAGAGCGCCAGCGCGGTGAGACCACGATGGCCGTGCAGTCTTTGGGAGCGGCGGCCCAGAACGCACTGCTCGCGGCCTACGAGGCGGGCCTCGACGCAGGCTGGATGTGCGCTCCGCTCTTCTGTCCACAGAAGGTGGTCGAAGCGCTCGGACTCGACGCGCGGCTGGTGCCGCACGCGCTGCTCACCCTGGGCTACGCCGACGGCGACCCGCCGAAACGCCGCATGCGCCTCCCTCTCGACGAGCTCGTGGTCTACAGGGACTGACAGCAGGATAAGGAAGGGCAACCCCTCCTCATCCCGCGCATCTCGGCACGTCAGCTTTCTGGCTGAAGTGCTGACCAGCTGAAATGCTGACAAGCGAGAGCCGTAGGCTCGAAGCGTGCTGAAGTGCTGAAGCCAAACCCGACCAACTCTATCGGAGATACGCTAGAATGTGCGGTCGTGTGATCGTAAGGCGAGTGAGGAGAGATTATGACGGAGCAGGAGATACAGGAGAAGGGCTACGCGAACCCGGACGCCCTCGTCAGTACCCAGTGGGTAGCGGACCATCTGGACGACACGGAGAACGTACGCCTGGTCGAGTCGGATGAGGACGTGCTCCTCTACGACATAGGACACGTCCCGAACTCCGTAAAGATAGACTGGGTCGAGGACCTCAACGATCCGCTGATGCGTGATTACCTGGACCCCGAGCACTTCGCCAACCTCATGGCACAGCTGGGCATCTCCCCCGACACGACGGTCGTCTTCTACGGGGACAAGAACAACTGGTGGGCGACCTACGCCCTGTGGGTGTTCGGGCTCTTCGGCCACGACAACGTGAAGGTTATGGACGGCGGAAGGGTGAAGTGGGAGGCCGAGGGGCGCGAGATGACCCAGGAGATCCCCTCGTTTCCCCGGGCCGACTACCCGGTTCCCCAGAGGGATGATTCCAGGATCAGGGCTTTCAAGGAGGACGTGGATAAGCACCTGGAGGCCAGGGGCCAGATGATCGACGTGAGGAGCCCCGGCGAGTACAGGGGGGAGCTGCTCCACATGCCCGATTACCCGCAGGAGGGCGCCCTCAGGGGAGGGCACATCCCTGGTGCCGCCAACGTGCCGTGGGCGAGGGCCGTGAGGGAGGACGGAACCTTCAAGAGCGCCGACGAGCTGAAGGAGATCTACGAGGGCGAGGCTGGCCTCAGCCAGGACGACGACGTAATAGCCTATTGCCGGATAGGAGAGCGCTCCTCCCACACGTGGTTCGTTCTGACGTATCTCCTTGGTTACGACGGCGTGCGTAACTACGACGGCTCCTGGACCGAGTGGGGCAATCTCGTGCGCGCTCCCATAGAGAGATAGAGGTTTGGATGCACAGAGAGGGAAAAGCGGCGCGGCGCTCCTGTTCGAGCATGCCAGGAGCCCCCGCCACAAGCACGAGGGAGGTGCCCCCGAAGGCGCCGACGTCGCGATACCCGGCGGCAGCCCCGAGTGCGGGGGGTCCGTGGTCATCTACCTCAAGGGAGGTACTGACGGCAAGGTAGAGTGGCTCTCGTGGGCGGGACAGGGCGACACCATAAGCATGGGGGCCACTTCCATAGTGGTCGAGCACATCCTGAGCGAGGGCCTGAGCATGCAAGAGATCCTGGAGATCGACTACGAGGAGTTCATCGACTCCCTGGACCGACAGATCATCGGCAGCCGCACGAGGCATGCTACGTTGGGACTCTCCACCATAAAAGGCGCCATCAGGCACTACCAACGGACGAACCGTTCGGGAGGGCGGGCCGCCGTATAGCATGAGAGTCTCCGTCATTCCCGCGAAAGCGGGGATCCACCGCGGCAGTCACTCCGCATGGTTAACCAGAAGCGATCTGCCCGCATACGTATCTCCCGCCCGTGGGACCCTCCCGTAAGACGGTGGACACCCTTTCCCGTCAGGTCGACTAAACTGCGGGCCGTGAACGAGAGTCACAAGGGACCACTCTGGGGAGGAAGGTTCGGGGCCTCACCGGCCGAAGCCTTCGAGCGCCTCAACGCCTCCATCCCCTTCGACATCCGGCTCGCTCCCTACGATGTACGTGGCTCCATCGCCCACGCGAGGATGCTGGGGGCCCGAGGGATCCTCTCCGAAAAGGAGTCGACGACGCTGGTGGGGAGCCTCGAGGCGGTGCTGCGGGAGGTCGAGGAGGGAGAGTTCTCGTGGGATCTCTCGGACGAAGACGTGCACACGGCGGTCGAGCGCAGGCTGAGGGAGCTCGTTGGCGACGTGGCGCTCAAGCTGCACACGGGACGCAGCCGCAACGATCAGGTCGCCCTCGACCTCCACCTCTTCGCCAGGGACGCGGCCGCACGGATAAGCGAAGGCGTGCTCGACGCGATGCGGACGCTCGTCGAAGCGGCCGAGACGAACAGGGACCTCGTTCTGCCCGGCTACACCCATCTGCAGCGGGCGCAGCCGATCCTGCTCTCCCACCACCTGCTCGCCCACTTCGAGGCCCTCAGGCGTGACCTGCGGAGGTTGGAGGCCGCCAGGGAGGCCGCGAACGTCTCGCCGCTCGGGGCCGCCGCGCTCGCGGGAACGCCGCATCCTGTCGATCCCCGCCTCACGGCACAGGAGCTGGGGATGGAGCCTTTCACCAACGCGCTGGATGCGGTCTCACAGAGAGACTTCGTTTTGGACCTCCTCTACGCCTGCGCCGTGCTGGGGGTGCACCTGAGCAGGCTCGGGGAGGAATGGGTGCTCTGGACCAGCGCCGAGTTCGGGTTCGCCACCCTGGACGACGCCTACTCTTCTGGCTCATCCATCATGCCCCAGAAGAAGAACCCCGACGCCTACGAGCTGATGCGCGGCAAGGCCGGGCGGCTGGTCGGGGATCTCAACGCCCTGCTCATTACCCTCAAAGGCCTCCCGCTCGGCTACTCGAAGGACCTCCAGGAGGACAAAGAACCACTCTTTGATGCAGCGGGCTCGGTGCTCGCGATGCTCGCCGTCTTACCCGAGATGCTGCGGACGACACGTTTCCATGGCGGACGGATGGCCGAGGCGGCAGGAGGTTTCGCCCTCGCGACGGAGCTCGCGGACTTCCTCGCGGCGCAGGGAGTACCCTTCCGAGAAGCCCATCACGCCGTCGGGAGGCTGGTCCGGAGGTGCGAGGAACTAGGAGTCGCGCTAGAGGATGTAACGCAAGAGGAGCTCGCGGCGGCGCATCCCGCACTCTCAGAGGTACCCGAAGGACTGCTCACTCCGCGAGGAAGCGTGCAGAACAAGCGTTCCGCCGGCTCCACGGCCCCCGGTTCCGTCGGGGAGCAACTCACGCAGGCGAAGGCGTTCCTCGAGACGGTGGGGGGCCGGTTGGGGGGCCAGAACGGGCCAGATTCCAGAAAGGAGTGAAGGGTGCGGATCGTACAGATGTCCGACGTTCACGTAGGTTCCGGGTTGTTTCGGCGGGACCTTCTCGAGGCTACCATCGAAGAGAGCAACGCCCTGGAGCCGGATCTCGTTGCCATCGTGGGGGATCTTACGATGGAGGGATACCGCTGGGAGTTCGAGGAGGCCAAGGACTATTTCGACCGTCTGCAGTGTCCGAACATCGTCTACGCGATGGGCAACCATGACGCCAAGAACGTCGGATACAGGCACTTCGAGGAGTTCTTCGGCATAAGGGAGAGATCCGCGCAGATCCCTGTCCCCGAAGGAGTGGCCAAAGTCGTCGCCCTCGACTCGACGAAGCCGGATCTCGACGAGGGAGAGGTCGGACGCGAGCACTACGGCTGGCTAGACTCCGAGTTCCGCGGCTGGGACAGTGGACCCAGAATACTCATGATCCACCACCACATCCTCGCCGTTCCCGGCACGGGACGCGACGTAAACAACCTGCGCGATGCCGGCGACGTCATGGCCATCCTGCGCGAGCTGAGGGTCGACATGGTCCTCTCGGGCCACAGGCACGTCCCCTACGTCTGGAGCATCTCGGGGGTCAGGATCGTGCATTCTGGCACCGTATCGACCATGCGCGTGCGCGGAACGATGCCGCCGTCTTACAACGTAATAGAGATCGACGACGAGAGCGTCAGCATCGTCCTTCACCAACCGGGCAAGGGTGAGGCGGGTAAAGAGCCCCTCGCCTCGTTCTCCCGCACCCCCGTCACGACGAGCGAGTTCTACCCCGACTTCGACCGCTTCGTTCTCTACGACAGACTACCGTTTCTGATAACTGACTTAGACGAGCCCTCATCGGACTCAGCGTCTGATGCCGAGGGACGGCCCGATCGATAGGTTATCCGGATCTGCAGCGGCGCGGCGCGCACCCGGTCCTCCTCACTTTAGGCCGCGCGAGTCATCCCATCGCATCTAGCGCGGCCTTCACTTTGGCGTCAATCCATGGGGTTGCTTGCCGATCAACCCCTCTGTCTCGCCCCGAACGCCCCCGAAAGTAGCCACCTGGCATACAAAGATACGCCATCCGGCGTATATGCTTTTGCCCTCCTCGGCACTACAATCCGATCAATCGTCAAGCCGAGTGCCCCTGAACCTTCCCCCCTCCCAGGGCTGCCCGGCTTCTCTATCCCTACAGCGGGTCGCGCTGGCGCAGGTTGGGGAGGCGTTCTCCGTCGTCCGCGCTGCGGTCGATCGCCCGATCAGGATTCATCGCCGATTCATCGCCTGATGCTACATTGCGAATCGAGGGCGGACAAAGGAGGTCAGGTGAGCGTGACTCAGACCGCGGACCGCCAGAGAGGCGTGCTTCCTGCGGTGGCCCTACTCTCACTGATGGCCGGTCTTATCCACCTGTGGGTGGTGCCGGAGCATTTCGAGGAATGGTGGGGCTACGGCGTGTTCTTTCTGGTCGCGGCCGCGGCCCAGATAGTCTACGTCCCGCTTCTGCTACGCTGGCCCAACCGAACGGTCTTGCTCTTGGGCATCGCGGGCAACTCGGCGATCGTGTTGTTGTACCTGCTCACGCGGGTGGTTGGTATCCCGCTCTTCGGACCAGAGGCCGGTGAGGTAGAAGGGATAGGCGTTATCGACGTGTGCGCCACGTTGTCGGAGACGGCCATAGTGGTCGCCCTTGGAGCGTTGCTGTTGATGGGCATCGCCAGAGAAAGGACGACCGTGATCTGGCTGATCCTATCGGCGGTGTTGCTCGTGGCCGCTCACCTGCCGCACCTGCTGCTGCTCCTCCTTGCCCTGGTCTAGAAGATGACGACCGAGGTCCCGAGGAGCCCCCTGCCCTCTGGTGAGTTGCTCTTCTCACCGCCCTGTGAAGCTGCGAAGTCCCTACCTGGAGGTGTAAAGTTGCGCGGATACATCAAGGCCAGCGACAAGCAGCAGATCCAGAACCGCCTGAGGAGGATAGAGGGACAGGTACGTGGCCTCCAACGCATGGTTGAGGAGGAGGCCTACTGCGTGGAGGTCCTCACCCAAATAGCGAGCATCGTCTCTGCCGCAGAGAAGGTAGCGCTCATACTGCTGGAGGACCACATCGAGCACTGCGTGAAGGAGGCCATCGCGGACGGAGAGAGGGCCGAGGATAAGGTTGCGGAGTTATCCGCCGCCGTCGAGCGGTTTCTGAGAGTCTAGGACGTGGGGCGCAGGAGGTCGTCATCGCACCTCGATCCAGGCTCTGAGCTCCACCCGCACGTCCGAGACATCGCCGTCATTCGCATCGAAAGGTTTCATCGCGGCCCTGACCCGGGCCGCCCCGGATCCCAAGTCCTCCAGCGGAAAGGCAAACACCCGTCTGTCCGCATCGCTTGTTGCGCCGAAGAAAGTGAAGGTGCCCAACTCTAGTTCTCGTCCATCCTCCCCTTCGATGGACACCTCCACGTACACCCTCGCCCCCCGAGGATTACGCAGCGCCGACGCCTCGACGAACAAAACGGGCGCGCCCCGCAACGCGGCTGGTACTTCCACCGCGAGCGTGACCGAGTCGTTCCCGAAGAGCGTTACGGACATGCGCCTATCTGCCTGCGTGTATTCGGGCGAGCGCGCGACACCGACATAGCGACCGCTAGTCTCTCCGCGCGCTCGTCAACACCGCATCAAATATACGCGATCTCCACGCCTTCGATCTCGAATTCCTGGGGTGGTACGTCCCTTCCTTCGAGTGGTACCGGCATCAGCTGGACCGTAAGCTGTGACTCCAGCTCGGGTTCCAGCGCCCGCAGACGGTCAATCGGCTCGGTCAGGTCGAAGGCGAACGACTTCGTCATGTCGTGGTCGTGTTCCGCCCCGTCCTCGTGCTCGTGCACGCCGAAGAAGGTGAAGTTCCCCACGTAGTGTGGGTCCGACACCGGAGTCTCGGGCGTCAGATAGGGGCAGTTAAGGAACACGTTGACCGACACCCGCTTGTCCTCCGGTGGCTCCACGCCCCGCACGATGGCGAGCACCTTGGGTCCGCCGTCCTCGGCGACATCCGCGACCGATGCGCCCTCCGCCGCAAACGGGATAGGGCTTTCGGGCGTTTCCACGGGGAAGCTTGTTTCTTGCCCCAGCGACGCCACCTGCGGTTCCATGAGCTCGAAGCTTTCCTGCGCCCTCTCCAGCAGCGGCGGCAAGTCCGAGGCCTCGGCCACCTGCGTTTGGGCGAGGCCGCTGTAGGTGTATCCGAGCTGCGCGATGTTCTGCAGGTCTCGGGCGAGCCTGTTGAACGGGCGCATCGTGAAGTTTCTCCACAACGTGCTGGAGGTATTCCCATGGCCGCGCGCGTTCCATTCCGCCCACAGCCTGTCGATGTTGCAGTGGTGGAGCCAGAAGATCGGGTCGAGTGGCGACATGAACGTTGCCATGTTCCCGCCTATCCACATGTGAACGTTATCGTGCGGCGTTGCCTCCAGCAACGCTTCGGCGCCCACCACGCGCTGCCAACTCGGATCGGTGCTGCTCTGCCCCCGTGGCCTGAAGCTGGCGAACAACTCGAAGTCATTCTGCCTCAGGCAACGGTCGATGACCCGCCGTCCGACGAACTGCCCGGAGATCTCGGCGTTAGGGCCGATTTCCCTGCTAGGGTCCTGCAGCGTGCCATTCCAGAACGGGGCCGGGATGCTGCGAGTCCGTGTCCAGTTCCAGTAAGGGAGCGCGAAGTCCGCTTTGCCCGACAATTCGCGGCAGATATCTTCGAACTCCAACACGTAAGCCCGGTGCCACGGAAGGAAGAACCAGTTCGCGTGCGGGCAGTTGTCCTGGTGGATTTGGGCCTGCCGCCTCCAGCTGCGCCGATCACTGTCGGGCAGGTTCTTCATCTCACTGACCGCCGTGCGATAGGCGGCCAGCGTCGGATGGTTGCTGGTCATGCCGGCAACATTCTCGCGCATTCTGAGCCCGTTCGACACTGCTACCTCCTCCTTCTCGACCACGGTGCCAGCATTGGCACCGCGATCATGATCTTGTGTCCGATGGCGGGGTTGACCCCGGTAACGTCTGGCCCTGGTGAGCACACTCCTTCCATCTCCCTCACGGATCATCTAGTAGAACAGATGGCGATGAATTCCGGATGAATCAGCGATGATTTCCCGATGAACCCGACGGAGGCCTGCCCTGATAGTGGTTGGGGCGTTATCTACGATCGCGCGGAAGCGTCGAGCGGGAAGCACAGAGCGTCAGCAGATCAAATGGTTCGCCTACGCCACTACACTTCCTCGACCCGCTGTCAGCCGGTTCTTGCGATGATCGCCTGCATCTGGTCGTGGTCGAAGGCCCGTAGCGTGAATGTCCTGACGTTGCCCTCCGCTGTTAGCTCGAGCATCATGGCCGTAATGGACTCGTCATCGGGGGCTTCGATCACGGCCACGATGTCGTAGTTGCCCATCGTCCAGTAGGCGTGCGCTAACCTCGCCCCGTGCTTCTCGGCCAGCGCATCAGCGTGTTCGCGGCGACCGACGGTATCCCGGTCGGCGCTGACCCCCTGATCGGTCCAGTTCATCAAGATGACGTAGGTGGCCATGCCTGCTTCCTCCCGCTTGCGGGAAGCGGGATCATAACCTTCCACCACACTTATGGTGCCATTGCTACAGGATGGGGGTCAGCTCCTTGTGCGAACCTCTCTTGCGAAAGCTCCTGATAAGCTCCGGAGACGACTTCCCGAGGCGCTCCGCGCTGGGAAGAACAGACGAAAGATGCGGGTAGACGGGTGGCATCACTGGTAGTTAGTGCTCCAGGACATTGTATTGTCCATTAGCGAGGCGTATATTGGTCGGAGAGCGGCCTGCTCCGGTAATGGCAGGCTCGGACAGGGAGGAGTGCCCATGAAGATAGTCAGGTTGCAAGAGCACGAGCATCCCGCACGCCCGGACCACGACCTGCGCGGCAGAAGCGTCCTCGACTCTTCGGACCACCAGCTCGGATACGTGGCCAACCTTTTCGTAGACGAAGACGAGCGGCATCTGCGCTTTATCGACGTCGTGCCGCAGGACTGGCTGGGCCGGGAGAGGAAGCGTCACCACCATCTGGTCCCCGTCGAGGCCCTGGTCCTGCCCGATGAGGCAAGCCGGCGAGATTTCTACGGCTCGGTCGAGCTGCAAGTGGATAGGAAGGCGGTGGAGGACTCCCCGATGCTCCCGCCCGCGTTCGAAGCCCCCGACGCCGAGTTGCAAGAAGCGGTTCGGCAGCACTACGGCTTCAGCTAGGGTGAGCAGCGCTCCCGGGGGGCGGCCAGGCTAGGGAACGGTTCGCCCGACCGGGCGAGAACAGGCGTCTAAAGAAACCCTTCGGCCTCGGCCAGCTGGCCCGTCTTCTCGAAGGCCTTCCTCAGGAGTAGTCTTCCCTCTTCGCGCTCCTCCTCCGTACGGGCCTTCTCGAGCACGGTGTTCACGGACTCCTCTATGGCGTCGGGATCGAAGGCCACATCAGGCAGGGCGATGATGACCTCCCTGATCTGACGGAAGATAAAGTCGGGTTCGCCGGCGTATACCCATCCGTGGCGGGCGAGGACCCAGGCCCAACCCTTCATGCGGATGGTGTTCTCGATGTCCTCGTCCTCGAGGCCGAACATCTCGATCCTGAGCCGGTGGGCCGTTATGACTTCTGGCTTTATGCGTACCGTCGCTGGCATAGAAACAGTTTAGCAGCAGGCTAACGGCATCAGGCCGCAGGCTTCAGGTCGCTGTGGAGACGCTCAGACCCGTGAGCATGCCTGACACCTCTAAGCCATCCGCCCCGACTTTATCTTCGTTGCGAACCTGTCCCCGCCGAGGTGATAGGCGATGTAGCGCCAGTCGGGGGCGTCTAGGATGAGCACGTCTGCCTTGTAGCCGGGCGCGAGCCTGCCAACATCTTTGGCGCCGAGGACGTGCGCGGCGTTGGCCGTGCAGGCGCAGAGAGCCTTGGCGGGGGAGAGGCCGAGGCGGGTGCAAGCCAGGTTCATCACCAGCGGCAGCGACTCGCAGAAAGAACTTCCGGGGTTGAAGTCCGTGGCCAGCGCGACGACCGCGCCCTCGTCAGCCAACAATCGGGCCGGCGGAAGGGGTAGGTCAAGAAAGAGCCCGCAAGCGGGAAGAAGCACGGCCACGACATCGCTCTTGGCCAGCAGGCGGGCGCCATCCTCACCCGTGGCCTCGAGGTGGTCCACGCTGCGGGCGCCGAGCTCGACGGCGAGCGGTACAGCACCGCGCTCCGAGAACTGGTCGGCGTGCAACCTGAGCGCGAGCCCGTACTCCCTGCACGCCTCGAGATATCTCCTCGCCTCAGGCACCTCGAAAGAGCCGCGCTCCAGGAAGACGTCGGCGAAGCGGGCGAGGGGCGCGGCGTCTGGTAGCACGTCATGGATCACGAACTCCACGTATTCGGCCGGGCTGTCGAACTCGGGCGGAATGGTATGCGCACCGAGGAAGGTAGGATGTACGTCCGTGGGACTCAGCCTTGCAGCGTCCTGGATCGCCCGAAGAGACTTCAGTTCGGTCTCGCGGTCGAGACCGTAGCCTGATTTGGCCTCCGCGGTCGTCGTCCCTTGCTCCAGCATCCACCGAAGGTGACGCTCCACGGCCGACCGGAGTTCCTGCTCGCTTCCGGCCCGTATGGCGGCCACCGTCGAGAGGATGCCGCCACCGGAAGCGTGCATTTCCTCGTAGGTAGCCCCCGAGGAGCGCAGCTCGAACTCGGCCGCCCTATCTCCGAGGAAGGCCGGGTGCGTGTGGCAGTCGATAAGACCCGGTAGTGCCACGTTGCCTCGCCCGTCCACGCTCTCGAATTCGTCGCCGGGTGGAATGTCCCGCATAACTTCCTCCGGCGGACCGATCGCGACGATGCGGTCGCCCGACACGGATATCGAGGCGGGGGAGTGGATGCGTAGTTCTCCGAACTCTCTTCCCCGTAGCGGCCCCGTCCCAACCGGCGTGACGGCGGCGTCGAGGTCGTAGATCAGGAGCGAGATCTTAGCCAACCTCGTTATCCTCCGACTTCTGCGAAAGGTCCAGGACCATCTCCAACTGGTTGGTATCCATTAGTTCCCATCCGCACCGCGCGAAGAACTCAGGAGCTAGCTCTTCGGGGACTGTCTGCGGGATGGACCATGCCCTGTCGGGGTGTGTGGCAAGGAGCGCTTGCATTATGCGGGCGCCCCAACCATGGCGCCGATCGGCGCGGGGCACGACGAGTGCAGTCAGGGAGATGATGTTAGCGTCGGGGTCCCCGATCAGGACGTAGGCGCGATGGTCGAGATGGAAGGCCCGCGCTGGAGACACCGAGCCCGAGAGCGTCTCCGCGGCCAGCATCCACGGCAGGTTGGGCTCACCTTCCCTGGCCACGACGCGCGCGAGGTAGAGGGGATCGAGCTCCGAGAGGGTGTCTGCACCGTCGGGGGCTGCGCCGTCGGGCCTATGATGGTAGCCGACGAGCCGGCGCACAGGTTCGAAACCGAGCCCCTCGTACAGTTTGACCGCCGGCGTGTTGTGCTCGAAGACCTCGAGCAGCACGGACCGGTCGCCCCTCTCGACGGCCTCATCGATCACGCCTCGCATGATGCGCTTCCCGAGGCCCTTACCCCGCACCTCGGGCGCGACTGCCATGGCCGCGATGCGGCTGGTCCAGCCCCGGCGCGCGACGAGGACCACCGCGACGGGCCTGTCCTCCCGGAAATACGCGTAGCTGGCGAAGGGGTCGATGTTCTCCGGGCGAAAACGACGTTCGTACGCTTCCGCGCTAACGTTTACGGGCACCACGTAGCCTTCAAAGGATCTCGTGAGGGCATCAGCGACCTGGGCCGCGGTGCATGCGCCCACAGATCGCTTGGAGATGTCTGCGATGTTTGCGTGGGACATCCCCGTATTCTACAGCGGGTAGCAGAAGATCCATCCTTCTGCTACCCGCGCTCTCAACGATTAGCAGCCGGCTTCTCGCTCCTTGGCTGAAAGCTGACGGCCGAGAGCTTATGGCTCGCCGTGTGGGGTCGAACCCTTATTATGAACCGCAGTCAGGGGAAACGGAACTCGAAGTGCGAGAACCTTCAGCCGCCAGAATAGGCTGGTCGGAAGGGGCGCATCTCGTCCTCGCCGTCCTGCACGACGCCGTAGCTCGATTCCGGCACCTCGTTCCACGCCCCGGTGAGGTCGCCCAACGGTTCGGAGACGACTATCCTCGTCTCGTCGGATACCAGCTGGAGGACTTCGAGTTCCGGGTGTAGCTCGCGCACCGTGCGCACGTCCGTGGAGTAGAAGAGCGTGCGCGAATCGCCCTCGCTTGAGTACCTGAACGCCCACAGGCTCTTACCGTCGGAGGTCCCTATTGTCATCTGGATGGGGTGCTCCACGCCATGGCGGCGCCCCACCTCCTCCACGAAGCCCACCATCCTCTCGACGGCCTTCGGCGGGTCATCCTCCAGGCCGAACGTGAGCGCCAGGTAGAAAAGCATCTCCGAGTCGGCCGATCCCTCTATAGATGAATACAACGACTCGTCCACGGCCAGCGCGAAGTCGCGCTTTACCAGATGGAAATCGCGTACGAGGCCGTTGTGGACCCACAGCCACTTACCGTGGCGGAAGGGGTGGCAGTTGGTCTGCTGGACCGCGGTGCCAGTCGAGGCGCGGATGTGGCCTAGGAACAGCGGCGAGTGGATGTGGGAGGCGACCTCCCGGAGGTTGCGGTCGTTCCAGGCAGGCTCGATAGAGCGGAAGACGGCCGGGGTTTCGGTACCGGGTTCGTACCAGCCGACGCCGAAGCCGTCGCCGTTGGTGGTTTCGACGCCGAGGCGCGCGTGGCGGCTCTGGTCGATGAGGGAGTGCTCGGGCTTGTAGAGCAGCTCTTCGATAAGGATCGGAGAGCCCGAATAAGCTAGCCAACGGCACATCGTTTGCTCCTTTAGTAGTCTAACTCCGGCGGGCCAACATCCCCGGGTCGATCGGACCAGGGATGTCGGCGGCGACAAACTCGCCGTTCAGATACCGAGAAGTTGCTTTTTCTTGGCCTCGAAGTCCTCGTTGGTGATGATGCCCTGATCCCGAAGCTGAGAGAGCCGCTCGAGCTCACCCACATACTCGGGTTCGGGCGCGGCCTGCGGAGCTGCCGCGGCCGACTCGCCCTCGGCCGGCTGATCCTGGCGGCCAAAATCCTGTCTCATTCCCAGCTGGCCCTGTACGAACGAGCGGCGACGCTCCATGCGCGCCATCGTCCGGTAGGTCTGCCGCGTCTGCCTGCGGTTTGCGGCCCGTGCTGCCATAAGCCCCATCTTTCTTCTCCTCTCTCTCCGTTGGTTCGGCTCGTTCGATCTCCCCTACGTCCCTGCGCCCGCCTCCTCGGCCTCCAGTTCCTCGATGGCCTCGGACATTGCGACCAGCTCGATAGCGACCTCGGCGAGAGCCTCTGGAGTGAGGAACCCCTCCCCGAGCGGGAAGCCGCCCGCGTCGCGGATCGCACCCCTCAGATCGCGCGCCCATACGTGCTCGATGAGGACGAAGCCGGCGGAGTCACCAGGGTGCAGTGAGGCGGCCACGTCGTGTATCTCGCTTTGCGAGAGCCCGAAGGCGTGGCCTTCGGTACCTGCGATCGATCCGCCCTCTAGCTCGCCGTCGCCCTCGAACTCGAAGCCAAGCAGAGCGCCGACGATCGCGCCAAGGTCTTCACCCTGGTAGTCGAGGGCGAGGAGATCTCCCGTCTCGGCATCCTTGCCCACGAAAAGAAGGTCCAGGATACGGATGGTCTCGTGGCTCTCCAACCTTGCGAGCTCGGCCATGATCCTGCCCTCGAACTCCGCATCCGGGGGGAAGCCGATCGCCACTAGCTGGACCGGTCCTATCTTCTCCGTCATCGTTCACCTCCGTCGGTAGGTCGAGTCACGTTATTGCACCTTTCCCCACGTTCACCGTACTCCGGGGACCTGGTTGCGTTGGGTGTAACTGGCCGACCAGTGGCTGATGTCGAGCAGGACGGCGAGAATCACCCAGAACCAATCGAAGCCCGTGAGGCCGACACCGGGCGTGTAGACGATCACGTAGATCAGGGTCGCAAAAGGGAGGAAGATGATGCCGAGCAAAGGCAGGAGGAAGGTGGAGAACGCCGCACCGACGAGGGCCGGTCTGGCGATCCAGAGTATGAGCAGCGCGAGGCGCGGGAAGAGGCCCCCGAGTAGCGCGAATAGACAACCCATCCTGTCTACCTCCTCTTCGGTGTTTGCGTCCTACATTACGTCTTTCGAGCATAAGCCCAGACACGATGATGGGTCATCACCCAGGGACGTATATCCCCTAGGGGATTTCCACCCACGGAGGTTGGCGGTCATCTGCCGGTACTTAGGATCGCCCAGGGTAGAGGCTCCCATGAGTTTTTCATTCCCGCTCTCGCAAGCGGAAGGCGAATACGATCAGGGCCAGGCCAACAACCACCGCGAAGGCACCGACGAGCGGCGCTAGATATGACACATCGGAGCGGGCCAGGACTGCAAGGAGCACGCCAAAGAGCACGGACAAGGCACCGCTTCCGGCCAGCAACCAACCATTCTCTACCTCGGAGCCCAACAATACGGCGGTGAGTATTTTGAGCACTCCGGTCACGAGAGCCCACGCGGCGATCACGAAGACCAGGCCGTGTATGGTCAGCCCGGGCCAGAGGAGGGCCAACAACCCGGCGATGATACCTACCGCCCCTTCGGTCAACGGAAGCCACCTTCGCGTGCTTTGGCCTGAGGATCTGAGAGCGGGCACGAAGGTGATCGCCCCGTCGACCACCGCGTACAGGCCGAACAGGAGGGCGAGCACGGTGAGGACGAGACCTGGCCAGAAGAGGATCACGAGACCGAACAGCAGGGCGACTAGGCCGCGTAGTGCCAGAGCTCGCCAGTTGGCGGCTAGCGTGCTCAACCTCTGCCTGTAACGTCCCTGGTTACTCACGTCTTTGCCCTCCTCGGAGCCACTCCCTACTGTTTTCATCCTGTTGCTCTGGTGTCCGTAAGCGGGTGGTAGATAGCAGCGTTGAGCTTCGCGCCCAACACCGGAACGCAGAGGTAGAAGAGCCTCCGCCCAAGTATCCTACCCTGGACTCGTGCCCTGGGGTTCATTCGCTACGGTCGCCACCTCCTCCTTATCCTCCCCCTCGGAACCGCCAATTCCCATGACGCTCGCGAGCCAGCGCGTCTCCGGGAAGGTGTCGAGCATCAAGATCAGGAAGATCGTAAGCGGCGCTGCCAGAAACGCTCCTGGTCCGCCAAGCAGCCACGCCCAGAAGATGAACCCGATAAAGAGGACGGTGGGGGAGATGCTCAGGCCCCGTCCCATGAGCATCGGTGAGAGCGCGTTCTCCGCGAGAACATTGATGACTATTACCCCCACGATAACCAGAATCGCGTTGGTAAGACCGTGCTCTGCTAGGGCCAAAACTACGGCCGGCGCCACGGCCAGGGGAAGCCCGATCCAGGGTATGAAGCTCAAGAAGAAGGTCAGGATTCCCCACATCAGTGGAAAGTCCACCCTCAAGACCACGAGCAAGACGACCACGCCGGTCGCCGTAGCGAGGTTGACTATGGCGCGCAGCCCGAGCTGGCGCACCACGTTCCGGCCGAACACAGCCAACCTGGCGACCTGTGGGTGTTCTGGGCCCGTGCTGGCCCGCAGGCGGTTCATCATGGCCGGTCCCTCGGCGAGCAAGAACAGCACGATGACCAGGATCAGAAAGAGGTTGCTCAGGAAGTCGGCGACGCCTCCTAGGACGGCTCCGATGGCCCCTGTTAGGGCGCTCGGTTTTATCGCTTGGTGCAGATCGTCCTTCGTAACCCCCAGGCTGTTGGTCAGGTTCTGGATGCTGCCCAGCTGATCGTTCAGCTTGCTGGTATAGGACCCTATTTCCCCGCTGAACCTGGCGATCGAGACGCCCAGGAGCAAGGCGATCGCCGCGAACAGGACGGTTAGCCCCACCAGCATGATGACCAGGGCAAGCGGGGTAGGGATTCGGTGCTGTATCAGCCAGCCATAGATCGGGCTGAACAGCAGCGCGAGTACCACCGCGAAGAGGATGGGGTCGAGGATCGGTGCGGCCAGCCGCATCCCGACGAAAACAATCACCGTTGCGGCGAGGAGCAGCACCACCCGATAGAAAGAGGGTTGGCGAAGCGCGGAGGTAATGGTTTCGCCGATGCCGGCCCTATCAGATGCCGGGTTGTTCACGGGTTCGTTCATCATCTAGCCTTTCGGTTGGCGCCTTGCTCCGTTGCCGAGCCTGGCGCGAGTCTTGCGCGCTCTCACATCTCTCTCCTTGATCTCTCAGCAGCTTTCACCTGCCTTCCTCGGTTGCCTGTGGCCGGTGACTCCATTGCAGCGCCAGCACGATTACCCGTGTCCTCAAGTCCCCAAGAGGCCTCTAGTTAGGAAGAATGCTCCGAACACGAAGCAGAGCACGATCGTGATCGTGCGGCTGTTCTTACCCATCCATGCCTGCAGAGACCCGAGCATGGCCGAAGCTCGTCGCGGAAAGACTACGTAGAGGCCGATGAGCACGAGAACCGGGATGATGAAGATCACGAGCACGAGCCCGAGAGCCACGATGCTGTCCCCAGGACTGAGGCTCGAAGCGATGATCAGGTCCAAGCAAGCGACGAAGATCGCGAGGTTCTTGACCTGCAGCGGAAAGAGCGCCATCCCAAAGGCGAGCGCCCTGGGCGGCGACACGGAACTTATCGACTCTATCCACCGCGGTCGGGACGCCTCGGGGTCAGGTGAGCCTAGCAGGCTCCTGAGGCCAAGGACGATGAGCAGAGCTCCGATCGTCGCGCTGATGACCCGGCCGACCGCGGAGACGGCGCTCTCCGCCCCGCCGAAGAGGACGAGTCCGAAGATACCTATCGCCGCGCAGATAGTGAAATACCCGAGCACGAGGGCACCGGCGTTGAGGAGAGGTCTGCGGGAACCCAAGAACAGGATGGTGAGGAGGAGCAAAGGAGGCGCGACCGACCCACCGATGGCCAGGACGATAAGACCGGGGAGGGTATCTCTCATGTACATTCTGCTCGCCGCAGTTCGGCGATTCTTTGCAAGCAGATGATGGCGAAGTGCGGACTACCACAGGTTTTGGGTTTCTCTGCCAACGCAGGCTCCCGTTACGCTACCGACAATCCTACAACTGCGGAACACTCCCCGTCTCTCTGCACTACATCGATAGCGGTGCTGACCTTGCCCCGTGGAGCGGCCTTGTTTCGTGGACCGCTCCACAGCGATGTCGCGCTACCCTTCGTGGGCGAAGGCATCACGCAGCTTCTGCTCCTGCTCCTCGGGCAGGTTGGTCGAGATGATCTCGAAGTCGTACGCTTTGAGTTCGTCGACCACTTTGTCGGGAGCAGTGGCCCCGCTGGTGAGGGCGAAGAGCGCCGAGGTACCCTCCGTGACCTTCTCGCGAACCTCCTTGATAAAGTCGTCGTCGATACCCACGTCCGCCAATGCGCCCGTCATGCCGCCCATGCCGGCACCGATCGCCGCTCCCAGGAACGGCACGAAGAAGATCAACCCGAACAGGAAACCCCAGAACGCGCCCCAGGTGGCGCCAGCACCGGCGGTGCTGTGCAGCTGGCGGGTAGTTGGCTTCCTGTTACCCTGCGGCCAGCTGACCACCGCCGCGTCCTCCAGGGTGATCAACTCCCGCTCCTGCATGCCCTGTAGTGCGATCATAACCCTCTCCGCACCGTAAGGGTCGTTGAACTTCAGTACCGATAGCGTCGCCATTCGCATCTCTCCTCTCTATTCGGGTACACGGATGCGATGTAGGCCGGTGGTTGGGGAGGGGACCTTCCCCCCAGGTTACATCTCGAGATCCTGTTCCTGCGACACTCCTTCGCGCCGGCCAGGTGAAGGGGTGTCACGTGGGCCGAGGCGGGCGGTAAGGCCCGCCTCGGCCCACAACGGCCCAGGGGCCAACAGCTCCTCCCACTGGGAAACGTGCTCAGGCGCTCTGTGAGTAGTCGGCGTCTGTGGCGAGCGCGTAGATGACCAACACGCAGAGCGCGATGACTACCACCGCCAGTATCGGGGCCGCAGGGATGACAAAGAGCCACCTTATGGCGGCGACGACGGCGAAGACATAGGCCATCCCCCGGCCAAAGCCACCTCCGCGCAGCAGGTCTATGCCCGCATACAGCGCGATGAGCGCGATGAGCAAGTCGACGACGCCCCACAAAACGAAGTTCGCGTACACCAGGTTGCCCATCTCGGTCACCCACCAGCCGGTCCCCGCGAACGCCAGGATCGCGCTCAAAGCCTCGAAGCCCGCGACCATGAACATTACGACGGCGGCGAAGGTGAGCATGCCCGGCCTTCGCGCCACCGCTCCACCCGCGCGCTCCATGGGATCGCTGACCCCTCCCGATACCGGTTCACTATGCTGCGCCATTTCCTCTCTCCTTTCTCGTCTCGACTCGGTGATCGTCCGCCACATGCCTCATCGAATCCCTGCGACTCTCCTTTGCTCACCTGTACCGCTCGCCTCTCGTGTATGGCAATCTACTCTCGATGGGGGAAGGTTCTCATCACCCACTCGATCGTTTCCCCTAGGGGATTTCTAGCCGGGCGGGCGTAAACGGCACCGCCGCCAGCGCCACCCGCAACCCTCCCGAGTGCCCCGATTTTCTGCAACTCGAGAGCGATTGTCCCGCGCAAGTCGTGTCCCTCGTTTGTCAAGTGACATTCGCTTCTAAACAAACGGGGCGATCGCCGCATTCCGACGTGGATTGCAACTTCGGACATACAAATTCGCCGTTGTTCGTGCGATAATTCATGATAGTCGGATTTCGGAAGCCGACTGAGAATGGGATAAGACAAGAGATGAGCAATTGACCTGGGGCGCCGTGGCGCCGCAGTGGCGTCTCACGGTGAGCGCACGCGGCCTGGGTAGAGGCGCTGGACAGAGGAGACCGTCATTCACGCCTCGAGCGGCCCGAGCGTTGATCCTGCCAAGATCGTTCTTAAGCCGAAGTTGCGGGCGCCGTTGGCGCGCCCCGAGCAGCTGGTCCGTCGCGAGTTGCTCGAGCTCCTCAGGGACGCCTTAGACTACAAGATTAGCGTCATAAGCGCCCCGACCGGCTACGGGAAGACGACGCTCCTTGCCCACTGGCGTCGAGTTGAAGAAGCCGAGGTGTCCTTCGCGTGGGTCTCACTCGACGAGCAGGACAACGATCTGATCCGGCTGTGGAGGCACATAGTAGAGGCCCTGCGCCAGGTTATGCCAGAAGAAGAGGGTTTCGGGGCCGAAATTCTGGTGGGAATGGGCGCTCTGGGGCAAGAATTCGTCAGGGTAACTCTCTCCACGCTCATAAACGAGCTGGCCGAGTTGCCCCATCGGGTCGTACTGGTGCTCGATGACTACCAGTCCTTAACCGAAGAGGGCGCGCGTGAGTCGGTGGCCTTCCTCGTGGAGCATCTTCCCGACAACGTCCACCTCGTCATCTCGAGCCGCTCTGACCCGCCGCTGCCGCTGGGGCTGCTCAGGGCCAGGGGAGAGATGAACGAGATCCGCACCGATCTACTCGCCTTCTCCGAGGAGGAAGTCGACTGCCTGTTGAACGAGAAGATGGGGCTGGATATCGGGCCTGATGACCTCTCTGTATTGCTCGAGCGAACCGAGGGGTGGCCTGCGGGGATCTACCTCGCCTCCCTCTCCTTGCAGAACAAGGAGGACAAGCACGCCTTTATCGAGTCCTTCAGAGGCTCTAACCGCTACATCGTCAGTCTCCTGGGAGAGGAGGTTCTGGCAAACCTGGGTGAGGAAGTCAGGCGGTTTCTGCTCGAGACCTCGGTGCTGAGGAGGATGACGGGCCCTCTTTGCGACGCGGTGACGGGCAGGGAAGGTTCCTCCGGACTCCTGCGCGAGCTCGCTAGCTCTAACCTCTTCGTGGTTTCGCTCGATGAGCAGGGGGAGTGGTACCGCTACCACCATCTCTTCTCCGAGTTGCTGCTCTATGAGCTCAGGAACAGTCAACCCGAACTGGTGCCAACCCTGCGCAAACGGGCGAGCGAGTGGTTGGAGGGCGCGGGCTACGTCGAGGGGGCGATCCGGCAGGCCACCGAGGCCTCGAACTACGAGCGCGTGGGGCTGCTGATCGCGCGCCATTGGTACGGGTTCGCAGTCACCGGCCACTCAGCGACCGTGGACCGGTGGCTCGAGTCGTTACCCGAGGGGATGATCGACCAAGATGCGCCACTCTGTCTGGTTGAGGCTTGGCTCTGCGCCCTCAGTGGCCGGCGCGAGGAGTGCGAGACCTTCCTGACGCTCGCCGAGGGCATCCGTCGCGAAGGCCCGCTTCCCGACGGTACGGCTTCGGTCGAGTCTGGCGCGGCCATTCTACGGTCCGTCTTCGGTTTCGGTGGCATCAAGGATATGGTCGAGGCGGCCCGCCGGGCCGACGCGCTGGAGCTTGATCGCACCTCCCCGCAGGTCCCGCTCGTGAAGCTCGGACTGGGATTTAGCTGGTACTTTTCCGGGAACGTCGCGCAAGCCCGGAGGGCGCTTGAAGAGGGGCTCCGACTCACCCTTGGGGGCCACCCTATTGCGCGGGTCGGCGCGCTCTCTTGCCTTTCGTTGGTCGCCGGAGACGAGGGGCGCCCGGAGGAGGCCGAGTCGCTCGCGCGCGAGGCCAAGGCGCTGGTGGACAGGTTCAAGCTGCAGGGTGTCCCCCAGGCTACTCTGGCGCCCCTCGCGATAGGACGCGCGCTCGCAGGACGCGGTAAGTTGAAGGAGGCTGAGGAAGAGTTGGAGGACGCCTACTCCGCGCGCCGAAGGTTGCCCGGCTTGAGCCCCTGGCCCTCCCTCGTCGGGTTGCTGGCGCTCGCCTCGGTACGGGCCGCGCGTGGAGACCGGCCCGGAGCCAGGGCGGTGCTCACCGAGGCGCGTGCCATTCTGAAGGCCAATCCTGACGCCGGCATGTTCCCCGAGCTTCTCGAGCAACAGGAACGGAAGCTTCGCGCGCGCAAGCCGCGGGAGGGGCAGCTAGACGGAAAGCTCACAGAACGGGAGATCGATGTGCTTCGCCTCCTCGTCGGCGAGTTATCTACCCGGCAGATGGCAGAGAGCCTCTACGTCGCCCCTAGCACGGTAAGAACCCAGGTCAAATCCATCTACCGCAAGCTCGGCGTATCCTCCCGCGGCGAAGCCGTAGAGGAAGCTCACGACAGGGGTCTCATCTAGCCTTCACCAGGAACCCATAAATCCCCTAGGGGAAATGGTCCGGTGGGTGAAGACGAACCATCCCGCCTTGCACTAAGCTCGGAGAACACTATGGAGAGCGGCGGTAAACAGATGAGGCACAAAGTTACTGGAACGGTCTACCGCATTGTCGTGCGGAGCGAGCTCAACGACGCGTACGCAGTGGCCTTCGAAGGGATGGAGATGGAGACGAAAGAAGGAGTAACGGTCCTCACGGGGACGATAATCGACCAGCCGCAGCTTTACGGCATCCTCGACCGGATAAACGGTCTGGGGCTGGAGCTGCTCAGCGTGGAAGCCTTGCCGGAGGATGCTCTCCCGAGCGTCAGAGGAACCCGAGAGCCCAAGGGATCCGAGCTATGAGCCTGGCCGTTCTCCCCCTCGCTATCACGATGAACGCGGGGCCGCAGATCATGTCGGCCCTCATCTTCGTCACCGCCTCCAAGCCGATCAAGCTCTCCGCCTACTTCCTGACGGGAGTGATCATCGCCGTGACTGTGGGCGTCACGGTCACCTTCGGCCTCGCCACCGTGTTCGGGAACAGCATCTCGCTCGGCGACTCTTCGGATTCTGGTTCGCTAGGCCACATCATCCAGTACCTGCTGGTCGGGTTGCTCGTGGTGGCGTCCATCAGGAGCTACCTGACCCGCGCGACGAGCGAACCGCCGCGCTGGCTCGGCGCCATGCAGAACGCGAATCCAAGGACGGCGTTTTTGGCCGGGCTGCTGCTGCTCTCGGTGTTCCCCTCAGACTTCGTCGTCCTGATGACGGTGGGTGTGAACCTCGCGCAAAGCGGCGCCTCACTGCTGGCCGCCTTGCCTTTCGTCGCCACAACCATACTCATAGCGGCGATGCCGATGCTCTCTTACCTGCTCTTCCGCAGGCGCGCCGAGGTCCTCATGCCCAAGGTGCGAGACTGGATGAACACGAACAGCTGGCTAGTGAACATTATCGTCTACATCGTGTTCATCCTGCTGATCCTCTTCTAGCGAGCTAGGGCCGGAAAGGAGACCATAGATGCCACTCCACACGAAGGTAGGGGGCGACGGGACAGGCGGGCAGCGGATCGCGGTCGACCCGCTCCTTGCCGGAGAGGTCCAGAGCATCCCCAAGCACCGCTTACCCGATTCGCCCATGGCCCCCAACATGGCCTACCAGATCGTCCACGACGAGCTCATGCTCGACGGCAACGCCCGCCTGAACCTCGCCACGTTCGTCACCACCCACATGGAGCCCGAGGCCGAGAGGCTGATGGCCGAGACCTTCGACAAGAACATGATAGACAAGGACGAGTACCCTCAGACCGCAGAGCTTGAGATGCGCTGCGTCAACATGCTCAGCCGCCTTTGGAACTCCCCCGATGCCAAGGAGGCTACGGGGTGCTCGACCACGGGCTCAAGCGAGGCAGCCATGCTAGGAGGCCTCGCCCTAAAACGCCGCTGGCAGCAGTCTAGGCGCGCGAACGGAGAGAGCGCCGACAAACCGAACATGGTCATGGGCATAAACGTCCAGATCTGCTGGGAGAAGTTCTGCAACTACTTCGAGGTCGAGCCCCGATATGTGCCCATGGAGGGAAACCGCTTTCATCTGAACGGCGAGGAGGCGGTCAAGCTCTGCGACGAGAACACCATCGGGGTGGTCGCCGTCCTCGGCTCCACCTTCGACGGCTCTTACGAGCCGGTCGAGGAGATCTCGGACGCTCTGGATGACCTGCAGGAGCGCACTGGCCTCGACGTGCCGATCCACGTCGATGGGGCTTCGGGGGGCATGGTCGCCCCATTCATAGACCCGGACCTCGTGTGGGACTTCCGCCTTGCGCGCGTTGCCTCTATAAACACCTCGGGCCACAAGTACGGCAGGGTGTACCCCGGCGTCGGCTGGGCCATCTGGCGCGACCCGGAGGCCCTTCCCGAGGACCTCGTCTTCCGGGTGAACTACCTCGGCGGAGACATGCCCACCTTCGCGCTGAACTTCTCTAGACCGGGCTCGCAGATCGTGGCGCAGTAC
>JBKPNW010000150.1:0-5904 GCA_046732815.1 Actinomycetota bacterium
ACGCTGACCCCTGCGATAGAATTGCCCCTGTAATTGTCCTCGGAGAGCCTGACGACCTTGCTCCTCGGATCGTAGTGGTCGGTGAGCTGTCCGGCCACGGGCTCTACCCTCACGTTACCGAGACCGTTGCGGTCGAGTATCATGCGCGCCGTCTGGGCTCCGGTGAGGCCGCTCGCGCTCCTCTGCTTCGAGTACTTCGAGTAAGAGCTCCTCACCCACAGGGCCGCGGCCCCGGAGATGAGCATGCCGACGATCATTATTAGCAAGTAACCGCCGAATCCACCTGGTACCAACAACGTCAATCCTCCTAGCAGTTTTACTGCCTATATTCTACTACACACGAATACGCAAAAGCGCCCGCAAAGTTCCGCGCATTTCGGCAAGTCAGCACTTCAGCTTGTCAGCTTCTTTGTTGAAATGCTGCCTTGCTTGCGAAGAGATTCGACCCCTTTGCAAACTGCTTCAGAGGCAAGAGTCGGGGCGGGGTCTCCGAGACCCCGCCCCGTATTCGAGGACCCTTGCCGTTTGCTGCTAACTCTGGCTGCGGGCCTCTTTGAGATCGTCGACCACGGAAGGGTCGGCGAGGGTGGAGGTGTCCCCAAGGTCGTCTTCGCCCTCGGCCACGCCTCGCAGCACGCGGCGCATGATCTTGCCGCTCCTCGTCTTGGGCAAGTCGGGGGTGAAGATGATCTCCTCGGGCCGCGCGTGCGGGCCGATGGCCTTCCTGACCTGATCGTGGAGTTCTTTGATAAGCTCTTCGCTCCCCTCTCTGTCGCCTTCGAGGATAACGTAAGCCACGATAGCCTGACCCTTGTCCTCATCGTGGCGTCCGATAACGGCGGACTCGGCCACGTGCCCGTGGGAGACGAGCGCGCTCTCGACCTCCATCGTGCCGATGCGGTGCCCGGAGACGTTCATCACGTCGTCGATCCTGCCCGTGATGGTGTAGTAACCGTCTTCGTCCCGCTCGGCACCGTCTTCGACGAAGTACTTGTCGCCCAGTCTCTCCCAGTAGGTCTTCCGGAACCGCTCGGGGTCCTTGTAGATGGTCCTTAGCATGCCAGGCCAGGGCCTGGTGACGACGAGGTTCCCTTTGCCTGGGCCTTCGATCGGGTTGTCCTCCTCGTCGTAGATGTCGACGAAGATTCCGGGGAAAGGCCTGGTGGCGCTGCCTGGTTTGGTCGTGATGAGGCCGGGGAGCGGCGCGATCATGATGCCGCCGGTCTCCGTCTGCCACCACGTATCCACGACGGGGCAATTACCCTTGCCGATGTTCTCGTGGTACCACTCCCACGCCCGCGGGTTGATGGGCTCGCCGACAGTACCGAGCAGTCGCAAAGAGGAGAGGTCGTGCTTCTCGATGGGCTCCGTGCCCTGCTTCATGAAAGCCCGGATGATGGTCGGGGCCGAGTAGTAGATCGTAACCCCGTTGCGTTCGATCACGTCCCAGTGCCTGTCCGGGCCCGGATAGCTAGGCGTGCCCTCGAACTGGACGGTGGTCGCCCCGTTGCTCAAGGGCCCGTAAACCAGGTAGGAGTGTCCCGTTACCCAGCCTATGTCTGCCTGGCACCAGAAAACGTCCTCGTCCTTGACGTCGAGGACCCACTTGGTCGTGGCCTTGACCTGCGTGAGGTAGCCGCCCGTGGTATGAACTATGCCCTTGGGTTTGCCCGTCGAGCCCGAGGAGTAGAGGATGAAGAGGATGTCTTCGGAGTCCATCTCTTCGGCCGGACACTCCTCGTCCGCCCCTTCCATCAGGTCGTTCCAGTAGCTGTCGCGACCTTCGACCATGTTCACGTCCTCGCCCGAGCGCTGGGCGACGACCACGTTCTCGATGGAAGGCGTGTCCTCGAGGGCCTCATCGGCGTTGGCCTTCAAGGGCGTCACCTTGCCACCTCTTGGTCCCCCATCGGCGGTAACCAGTACCTTCGCCTCGCAGTCGTTGATGCGGTCGCGCAGCGAGTCGGCGGAGAAAGCGCCGAAGACGACCGAGTGCGGGGCCCCGATGCGGGCGCAGGCCAGCATCGCGATGGGAAGCTCGGGGATCATGGGCAGGTAGATCGCGACCGGGTCTCCCTTCTCGACCCCGAGCCCCTTGAGGACGTTGGCGAACTTCTCGACCTCGGCCTTGAGTTCGGAGTAGGTGAAGGTCCTGCCATCGCCAGGCTCGTCCCCCTCCCAGAGGATCGCCGTCTTGTCCCCCCTGCCCTGCTCGACCTGGTAATCCAGGCAGTTGTACGAGACATTCAGCTTGCCACCGACGAACCACTGGGCCTCCGGCGGGTCCCAGTCGAGTACCCGATCCCACTCCTCGAACCAGTGCAGTTCCCCGGCCCGCTCGGCCCAGAAACCCTCGTAGTCTCTCTCGGCCTCCTCGTAGATAGAAGCGTCATTCACGTTCGCCTCCCGCGCGAATCCCTCGGGAGGTTCGTAAGTGCGAACCTGTGTATCTTCAGCCATCTCTACTCCCTTCCTTAAGCGTCCTCTGTCTCTGCGCCGCTCCCGCAGCGGAGGACACGCGAAACGCTCACATCTGGCTTGCTCTAAAAACCGATTCCCTCGCCGCATTCACTCGTATATTATCCAGTATTGCTCTTACCCGCTCACGCTCCGATTAATCACCGGGAAAGGTTCCCCCGCGCCCGAAGCCTTCTACACCAAGATCCACCTCTGGCGACGGTCTCACTGATTCCCTAGACTGTGCCGGACCCGGCGAAAGTAAGAGAACCAGGAGGCGCGATGGGCGGATTGCTCGAAGGCAAGAAGATACTGGTTACAGGCGTCCTGGATAGGCGCTCGATCGCCTACTCGGCGGCCCGACTGGCCCAGGAGCAGGGGGCGAAGATCGTCCTGAGCGGCTTCGGCCGCGCCAGACGTCTCACGGAGCGAACGGCCAAACGCCTCGACCCTGAACCTCCCATCCTCGAGCTCGACGTGAACAAGCCCGAAGACATCGACGCGGTCGCAAGAGACCTCGGAGAGCGCTGGGGAGGACTCGACGGGATCGTCCACGCCATCGCCTTCGCCCCCGAAGACGCACTCGGAGGCAACTTCCTTTCCGCAGAATGGCCCTCTGTAGCCACCGCCCTCCAGACCTCGGCCTACTCCCTGAAAGCGCTCACCGTCGGCCTTGCCGATGTCCTCAGCGATGGAGCTTCGGTCGTCGGTCTGGACTTCGACGCCAGGATCGCGTGGCCCGCCTACGACTGGATGGGCGTCGCCAAGGCCGCCCTGGAGAGCACATCACGTTATCTCGCTCGTGACCTCGGGGAGCGCGGCATCAGAATCAATCTCATCTCGGCCGGCCCGATCAAGACCCTCGCCGCGAAAGGCATCAGCGGCTTCGAGGAGATCGAAGGCGAATGGACCCGCCAGGCGCCCCTAGGCTGGGAGACGACCAACCCCGAACCCGTCGGAAGGGCCGTGGTCAGCCTGCTCTCGGACTTCTGGCCAGCGACAACTGGCGAACTCATCCACGTCGACGGCGGCTACCACGCGATGGGAGCGCCGATTAAATAGCTGGTCAGCAACTCAGCATTTCAGTTTGTCAGCAAGCATGGGCGGCACAAGACCGCGTTGGGACTGCAGGCAAGACTCCCGGTGGGCCCTTCCCATGACCGTCATTCCCGCGAAAGCGGGAATCCACTGTGTCGTGGCGGTCCATAGGCCATGGCGTGCTCCTTCGCGCCGCCGGCATTCCCTTGGTTCGCAAAACCGGGAAAAAGCTCGGTACTCTAAACCCGGCGCGCCAACGAGGCGAACTTGGTGTACTGCTCCAGCCAGGCGAGCTGGACCTTGCCCGTCGGCCCGTTCCTGTGCTTGCCCACGATGACCTCGGCGATGCCCTTGTCATCGGACTCGGAATTATAGTATTCATCTCGATACAAAAACATCACCATATCTGCGTCCTGCTCGATTGCGCCGGAATCCCTAAGGTCTGACAGGAGCGGGCGTTTATCGTGGCGGGCTTCTACGGCGCGGGAGAGCTGGGCTATGGCGAGGACGGGGACGTCGAGGTCGCGGGCGAGGACTTTGAGTCCACGGCTGATATCGGCGATCTCCTGCTGGCGGTTCTCGGCGCGGTTTCCCTGCCCGACCATGAGCTGCAGGTAGTCGACGACGACGAGCGAGAGCGGCACCTCACCGGCGACATTGAGCTGGCTGGCGAGGCGTCTGACCTTGGCCCGGATCTCCATGAGCGTAACACTCGCGGTGTCGTCGATCCAGATCGGGGCCCGACTGACCTCCGCCACCCCCCGCACCAGCTTCGGCCAGTCCTCGGCCTTGACGTTGCCGCTCCTCAGGTCTTGCGCCGGGATGCGCGTGGTCTGCGAGATGAGCCTCTGCACGAGCTGCTCCTTGCTCATCTCCAGGGAGAAGATCGCCACGGGCATCTTCCTCTCGCCAGAAGCGTGCCAGATAGCATTTAATGCCATGGCGGTTTTGCCCATCGCTGGCCTAGCGGCGAGGATGATCAGGTCGCTCTTGTGGAAGCCGGTGGTGAGGCGGTCGAGGTCTTCGAAGCCTGTCTCGACGCCCGTTACTTCGCCTTCCTGTTCGTAGAGGCGTTGGATCATCTCCAAAGCACCGGGCGCGAGCTCCGAAACAGGCGCGAGATGTTCTCTTAGTGTCCGGTTGGAGACGCCGTAGACGAGTTGCTCCGCCGAGTCGAGGGCCTCGCTAACGTCCTCGGGCTCCCTGAAAGCATCCTCGGTTATGCGGCTGCCGACGTCTATGATCGCGCGCAAGAGCGCCTTGCCGCGCACGATGTCCGCGTACCTGCCCGCGTTGGCAGCCGTAGGGACGCTCTCGACGATCTGGAAGACGTAGGGCCTGCCGCCTATCCTCTCGAACTCGTTGACGCTACGAAGCTCGTTGGTGAGCGTGAGCTGATCTATGGGCTCGCCGCGCGAGTAGAGGCGCATCATGGCCCCGTAGATGATCCTGTGCACCTCGGAGTAGAAGTCCTCTGCGGCGAGCCGCTCCGCGACCGCGGCGACGGCCGTCTCCGAGACTAGCATCGCACCTATTACAGCCCGCTCCGCATCCAGGTCGTGCGGCGGTACCCGGGTCGCCTCAGCCCCGGTCTCTACGCTCCTCATCCTCCCCCGGCGTTCCATAACCTACCAGCATGCAGCAAAAAGGCCCCCGTTACAAGGCGGGAGCCTTAACCTTCTGGTTCAGAATATGCCTGTACCTGTGGTTGAGATGTAGGGCGGTTAGCGAAGCGCCCTTGCACGAATCGCTCAATCCCTTCGGGCGGGTTTGAAACCCGCCCCTACAGTTTGGGGACGACGATCACCTTGACGCTCGCTTCGACTTCGCCGTGGACCTGGATGGGCACCTGGTGCGTGCCGAGGGCCTTTATGGGCTCATCGAGGCGGATGCGGCGTCTGTCGAGGCGGATACCGCGCGCCCTCTCGACCGCGTCGGCGATGTTGGCTGCGGTGACCGAACCGAACAGGCGCTCGTCCTCACCGGTGCGGGCTTCGATCGTGATCACGCTCTTGTTGAGGACGCCGGAGATCTCTTCGGCCCTCTCGGCCAGGCGCCTGTTCCTCTCTTCCGACTCCTCCATCGCGCGGCGGGCTTCCTCCAGCTTGCCCGGCGTCGCCACCTCGGCGAGGCCGCGCGGGACGAGGAAGTTGCGCACGTAGCCGCGGCTCACGTCGACGATATCGCCGCGCTGCCCGATCTTCTCCACGTCCTGGTTCAGTATTACCTGCACGGCTCCTACCTCCCGACCACGTAGGGCAAGAGCGCCATCTCGCGGGCGCGTTTGATCGCCGAGGCGGCCTCCCGCTGGTGCTGGGGGCAAAGGCCCGTGACCCTGCGGGCCCTGACCTTGCCACGGTCGGAGATGAACCGCCGCAGCATGTTGTAGTCCTTGTAGTCGACGTAGGC
>JBKPNW010000151.1:0-3315 GCA_046732815.1 Actinomycetota bacterium
ACGATACCTTCTTCTTCGATGTGGAAAGCCAGATGTCCCGGCGCATGACCGGGTGTGTACAGTGGACGCAGCCTCAGATCGCCGGCCTCGAGCATCTCCCCTTCTCCGATGTGGCGATCGACCGTGGGGACCTTACCGAACCTGAGGCCCATCATCATCGCCTGGGTAGGGAGCTGCTCGAGCATGGGTTCGGCCTCCGCGTGCATCAGGACCTGGCAGGCGTACTCGTCGACGAGGGCGGCGACGGCCCCGACGTGGTCGATGTGGGCATGGGTTAAGATAATAGACCCGATCTCGAGTCCCGTTTGCTCTACGGCCATGGCGATGCGGGACGACTCGTCTCCGGGATCGACGACCGCGCCAACCCCGGACGTCTCATCTCCGATGATGTAGCAATTCTCCTGAAAAGGACCTACGGTCAGCATCTCCAGGATCATGGCGTCCTCCCGAGCAAGAACTCGACGAGCAACCGCGCCGGTACCCCCGTAGCGCCTTTTGTGGTGTACGGGTTGCCCTTCTTGCTGTAGGCCGTCCCTGCTATGTCGAGGTGCGCCCAAGGGTAGTCGGCGAACTCTTTGAGGAATGCGCCCGCGGTCAGGGCGCCGCCTCCGCGTCCACCCGAGTTCTTTATGTCAGCGGTATCGCCCTTTATCTGCTCCGTGTACTCTGCGAAGAGCGGCAGGGGCCAGGCTTTCTCCGCCGTCGTCTCGCCCGCGGCCCGTAGCTCTGCTATCAGGTCCTCGTCGTTTCCCATGAGGCCGGAGGCGTGCGCCCCGAGCGCGACGACGCAGGCGCCCGTCAGGGTGGCGCAGTCGACGACGGCGGAAGGCTCGTAGCGCCTGGCGTAAGAGAGGGCGTCGGCGAGGATAAGTCGTCCCTCCGCATCGGTCGTGACTATCTCTGCGGTCTTCCCCGAGTGCATCCTGAGCACGTCGCCGGGCTTGAACGCGTCCCCGCCAGGCAGGTTCTCGGTCGCCGGAACGAGGGCGACGACGTCGAGCGGAAGCTCGAGGGCCCCCACGGTCTCCATCGCCCCAAGTACGGCGGCGCCGCCGCTCATATCGAACTTCATGTCCTCCATACCGGCCGACGGTTTTATGGAGATTCCTCCCGAATCGAAGGTAACCGCCTTCCCCACGAGGACCACGGGCGCAGCCTCGCCTCCCGCGCGGTGCTCCAGCACGATAAATCGCGGCTCGTTGGAGGCGGAACGGCCCACCGTAGCCAGGCCCGTGAGGCCTTCCTCCTCGATGCCGGCCCGGTCCAGAACCGTCAGCTCCATGTTGTAGTCTGCGGCGATCCGGCGAGCCCTCTCCGCAAGATACTCTGGGGTGGCCACGTTGGATGGCTCGTTGGCGAGGTCGCGGGCGAGTACGGCGCCCTCAGCTACCTTGCTACCGAGGTCAGCGCCACCCGTAGCCTCTTCCAGCACACCTTCGTCGGCGACTATCCAGAACGTTTCGAGCTCCTGGTCCTCCGCCGCGCTCTTGTGCCTGTCGAAGCGGTAGAGTCCCAGCCTGGCCCCCTCGGCGATGGTCCGCGCGACCTCCCCCGTCCGTGCATCTGGCACCTCCGGCAAAGTGAAGGCCGCGGTCCGCAGCCGGAGGGCCCTGGCGCGCCTGGCGACGGTGGCCGCCGAGCGGCGCAGCTTATCGGGGGTGAAGAGGTCCCTCTCTCCGAGGCCGACGAGCAGGAGGCGTGGCGCAGGACCGGTCTGCCCGTAGAGCAGGGCCGTCTCGTTCGCCTTGCCACCGAAATCTCCGTCCGAGACGACCCCGGCCGCCTCTTCGCCGAGGCCATGTGGCGTCTCCCCCTTGTAGAGGGCTACCGCGAGCAGTTCCGGCGCAAATTCCTCTTCTGCGCGGCTCGTAGCGCCGATCGTGACCAACTCAGGACCACCCTTCCAAGCTAGACATAGGACCGCACAGATTATAGGGGAAAGGGAGACCAGAAAGCTGACGTGCTGATGGGCTGACCAGCGCAAGACGCGGAAGGCTTGCCCTTCCCCTTCCCGCTGTATATCTTGAGGGCGTGAACCTCCGACCTTACCTCGAGTTCTGCGTCCAGACTGCGTACGAGGCCGGACGGCTCACGCTCGGCTATTTCGGGACACACGGGGCTCATCCCGAGTTCAAGGCCGACGACACGCCCGTAACGGTAGCCGACCGCGAGGCCGAGCGGCTCATTCGCGGGAGGATAGGAGCGCGCTACCCGAAGCACGCGATCCTGGGAGAAGAGTACGGGGAGGCCGAGGGCTCCGACCCGGGCCACCTGTGGGTCGTTGACCCCATAGACGGCACCAAGGCATTCGTCCGCGGCGTCCCCTTGTACGGAGTCCTGATCGGGCTCGAGATAGAGGGCGTCTGTGAGGTCGGCGCTGCCTACTTTCCGGCCATCGACGAGATGATCTGCGCCGCCACCGGCGAGGGGTGCTACCGCAACGGCCGCAGGACCAGTGTGTCGACCACGGGGAGGCTCGCCCAAGGCCTGGCTTGTTATACCGATGCGGCCAGCTTCGAGGAGCACGGTCGCAGGGAAGCCTGGTGGCGCGTCGTCTCGGCCGCCGGAGAGAACCGCGGCTGGTCAGACTCCTACGGACACGCCCTAATCGCCACGGGCCGGGCGGAGCTGATGCTCGACCCCATCATGGACCCCTGGGACTGCGGGCCCTTCCCGCCGATCCTTCGCGAGGCCGGCGGGTACTTCGGCGACTGGTCCGGCAACGAGACCATCTACGCAAACGAAGCCATGAGCACCACGCAGACCCTCCTGCCGGAAGTGTTAGGCCTCATCGAAGACCGGTAGCGGTCGGCGGATTGGAAAACCCGCCCCTACATGGGGTTGGGTTACGCGCGGCCCATCGAACACACTGGTCGGGTTGCACGCGAGACCGGCCGGTCGCAGAACGTATCGCTTTGCGCACCGGACACGAACGAGGGGTGCGGCAACAGCCGCACCCCAAGCTGAAATCCTGACAAGCGAAGCCGAAGGCTGAGCGTGCTGACAAGGCGCGAAGCGCCGTGCTGACCAGCTACAACACCGGCAAATACTTCTCGAGCTCGTAGGGAGTGACTTGCACCCTGTAGTCTTCGAACTCCTCGCGCTTGAGCTGCAGGAGGCGAGTGTAGGTGTGCTCTCCCAGAGCCTTGTGCAAGAGCTCCGAGTTCTCCGCCTCCTTGATCGCCTCTCCGAGGTCGGCAGGGAGGCTCTCTATCCCCATCTTCTCGCGTTCTTCGGCTGTGAGGTGGTAGAGGTTGCGCTCCATCGGTTCTGGCAGCTCGTAGCCCTTCTCGATGCCCTCGAGGCCGGCGTGAA
>JBKPNW010000152.1:0-3366 GCA_046732815.1 Actinomycetota bacterium
GCCTACGACTACTTCGGAGAAGCCGCTCTCCTGGACCTTGGAAACCTCCATCACAACACCCGCGACGGCGTTCACCTGGCCTCGTTGGCCGGCGCCTGGATCGCTGCGGTGGCTGGGTTTGGCGGCATGCGCGACTACGGCGGCTCGCTCAGCTTCGCTCCCAAGCTCCCAGAGCAGCTGTCACGCTTGGCCTTCCGGCTCTGCTTTCGCGGCCGCCGCATCCGGGTAGAGGTAGACCACCGGCAGGCTCGCTACACTTTGCTCCGGGGCGCCCCGCTTGATGTGTCGCACCACGGCGCCACAGTCGCCCTAGCGCCCGACGAGCCAGTCACGCGCCCGATCCCGAAGCCGCCGTCTCGCAAAGCTCCCACCCAACCGCCGGGCCGGGCACCAGCGCGGCGCCAGCCGACATAGGTGCCGCGGTTATCGGAGTAGTGTAGAAGGATGGAGCGTAAGTCTAGACATTTCTGAGTGGAGCCGAGGGGATTCGATCCCCTGATCTCCGCCGTGCAGAGTCAGGGCACTATCATCGTAGACGTTCGCCATTATTCTAAAATACCTGGAAACAACTACTTGCTCCCTTATTTCATGTCGCCCATGTTCGTCATTGTTTTTGTGGGTTGGTGTACTAATTGGAGTATTGCGCGTCTGCGGGGGAGGTGAAGCCCTTTTCCGGGTGGTAGCGCCGTAGTAAGCTGTCGACAGCGGTTGAGACAGCGGCCTCCCCGCTCGATGCTTCGCTGAACAATTCGTGCTGACTGCCGCTCATGCCATCGGATGCTCCTCTCTCAGCAAGGTTGCTTTCCATTGGCGGACCGACGCTGGTCGTGAGGTAGACGTAGGAATTCGGCTCCAGCGTGGTCCCTGGTGGAGGGTCCTGCTTCATGATCATGCCCGCTGGCACCGTTTCACTGTGCGCCTCCTGCACTCCGCCGAGGAGATATCCCGATTCTTCCAAGGAGGTCTCCGCCTCGGGGTAGCTGAGCCCTAAAAGGTCAGGGACCTTCGCGACCTCCGGAGCCTCGCCTACGGCGAGCAATACCCTCGAGCCCTTCACTGCCACCTTCCCTTCCGGCAGCGACTGCTCGAGCACCCTGCCTGCGTCTTGTTGGGAGCTATTGCGGAGCCGGATCTCGGTCTCCAAACCGGCGTCCGCGAGGCGCACTTGCGCCTCTTGCTCGGTCGCGTTCTCTACGCCTGGAACCTTAACCTCCTCCGGTTCTGACGACTTCGCCCCGACTTCCGTGGGGAGGGTCCCAGGTGCGCCTCTTAGGATCTCGGAGATGCTGGGAGCGCCGGAATCTCGCAGCAAGTTCCAGCCGGTAGCGGCGCCAACAGTGGTGAGCAACGCGAGGAGCGCGAAGGCCGCCACGATCGGGAACCACGTCCTCCTGTGCGGCCCGGTACCACCAGGCGCCGGTGCCGGGAGGGTTGAGGCCACCGGGGTTTCTAGAGCGGCGGTGGTCGCCTCGTCTGCGGGTGAGAAGGGGGAGAAGGTGAGTGGTGGCAATCCCTCTCGTATCCGCCTAAGGTCTTTGATAAGCTGGTTTGCACTCGCGTAACGATCATCGGGATTTGTCGCCAGGAGCCTCATGACCAAGGCGTCAGTGCCCTCGGGAACCTCGGGATTCAATTCCCTCGGATGAGGCGGCGCTCCGCCCGCGTTCGCGGAGGGTAGGTCCGACAGACTTTCGACCTCGAAGGGCACCCTGCCGGTTAGCATCTCGTAGAGGACGACGCCCAAAGAGTAGAGGTCGCTCGCCGGACCGACCGGCCCGCCCATCGCCTGCTCCGGGGAGATGTAATGCGCCGTGCCGAGGATGTCTCCGTGATCGGAGATCGTGGTCGTCTCCGCAGCCCTGGCTATGCCGAAGTCCGCGACCTTCACGTGGCCCGAGTCGGTGATGAGGATGTTATGGGGCTTTATGTCACGGTGGATGACGCCATGCTCGTGGGCCGCCCGTAGGGCCTTACCGATCTGCAGCGCCACGGCCGCCGCCGTGCGGGCCGGCAAGGCACCTTTGCTTATGATCCTATCCTTTAGGGTGCCGCCGGGGAGGTACTCCATCACTATGTAACATGTCCCGTCCTGAGTCTCACCCCAGGCAAAGACGGGGACTATGTGCGGGTGGTAGAGAGACGCGGCACTACGGGCCTCGTGCCTGAAGCGCTCCACGAACTCCTCGTCACTCGCGTAGCGGGCCTTGAGCAGCTTGATCGCGACTTGCCGATCGAGGACCCTATCGTAAGCCAGGTAGACGTCGCCCATGCCACCGCTACCTGCCATATCCCAGAGCTCGTATCGCTCGTCGATGAGAATCTTATCCATGGTGCAAATCTCACCCCTTAGTGGTTTACGGCGGGTGTCGCCAGCAAAGTCTTCAAGAATTTCCCCACTTCTTTTGGTTGCCCTTTCGATCTTAGTTCTAAAGGCCAACCGTAAAGGGACGGCAACACCGTGGTAACGATTCGGTAACGTAGCCTCCACCTTCGAGATCACTTGTGAATAGGCTCATCCGGACTTTCTACTATAAGGGCCCAGAGGGAAGAATAAGGTTTCATAACGCTCCCGTAAGCGCGCTGCTGGAGTAGGAGCGTCTGCATGTCGGGGCAGGCTAGCCTGACGCTGTGGCTAGCAGAGCAAGACTCTCGGACCAGCAGAAATCTCTTGCAGCACAAATCGCGCGGGAGAAGGACCTTGGATGCCCCGACTGCGGCTCCTCTGAACCTGTGACGACGACGGGGCTCGGGCGCACCCTAGCGGTGGTGCTGACATCGCGATGCGATGCATAGACTGCGAGAGTGCATCCGAAATGAACCTCGTCCTCTCCCCCGAGAAGTCTAAGGCACTTGGCCTCGGCCTCGCGCTTCAGGACGACTCAGAGATGCCCTGAGAATCTCTCACGATCAGACTTTCGCTGGTTCTACCCTCCGCGTTGCTGCACGGTTGCTGCATAAGCGCAACACCAGCGACTGGACGCCCATGTTTGGCCCGGGGTTTATCCAGCAAAACGCAGGTTTTAGGGAGTGGAGCCGATGGGATTCGAACCCACGCCCTCCGCCGTGCAAAGTCAGATCCATAATGTCGCGGCTGTTCGCTGGTGTTCAGAAATACCTGCAAATTAACGGATTTCTTAGTGATCCGCTTAGTGCTTGTTCGCTATTGTTCGTGTGGGTTGGTGTACTCCTGGTGTATAGAAAGTGCAGACTTCTATCATTCTTTGTCGACCTCGACTCAGCCTTCTGAGGACTCGCCGGGTCTTCTGGCTGGGTTGCTGCACAGATTCGAGCGCCAACGAAGCGAGACAGCAGTTCATCTCTACGCTCATCGAAGCCTCAACCTCTATTAGTTAAGTTGCCTGGAAG
>JBKPNW010000153.1:0-2247 GCA_046732815.1 Actinomycetota bacterium
TTTCGAGAAGATGGAGAGCGGGGTCAACGCTCGGGCGCGCGACTTCGCGAGGTTTGGCATGCTGTTTGCCAAGGAGGGGAACTGGAACGGCAGGCAGCTTATCTCCCAGAAGTGGGTCGAAGAGTCCACGCGGCCTGATACGAGCACGGATCCTTCCCAGGAATACCAGTATTTCTGGTGGGTCAACACCCCGGACGGTAAGAACCACTTCTCGGCTCAGGGCAACTACGGACAGTACATCTACGTAGCGCCCGAGAAGGATCTTGTGATCGTCCGGCTCGGAAAAGAGGAGGGAGAGAAGGGCTACGGCTACTGGACCGACCTCTTCGATCAGCTCTCCACAAATCTCGACACCTCGGCGAAGGGTTCGAGCTAGAGCGCCATGTCGAACGCCCGTTGAGAGAGTCTGAGTTTCTTGGTCGCCGCCATCATCTGAGACATGCGGTACGCTAGCAGGCGACGCTGGGCGGGAGGGGAGGAGCGCAGATAATGAACTCCTTGGATTGGGCGCAGGTTGGGCTATCTCTCGTCGTTATGCTAACCGGACTCTACATCGCCCTGTTTAGGCGCTCTAGGCACGGGGTGCTGGTGACAACCCGCGTGGCGAGCTTCGGCTTAGCACTACTAGGCCTGAGCTACTTCGTTGGTGGCTTTGAGTACCCTGTTGTGGGTAGTCCACTGGCGGACAGGGTCGAAGCGTACTCGGCGCTGGTTGGGGTTCTTGTGGTGTTCGGGGCATTGATCTGGCAGGCGCGAGGACGGTGATGAACTCCGAAGACCTCGGGCGCCGCAGCCTTTAGCTGCGAGTAGCGGGCGGTGGGTGAACGCCCTAAGCGTCTGACAAGGCTTACCTACCCTGACAAAAGCAGAAGCGAAGCCGTACGCAAAGTGTGATTTCCGAAAATTCGTCTCCTTCTAGGCATTTCGGTGAATAAGGCTAGGAAGAAGAGGCGAGCGGGCAACAAAGCTCGGCTCCATACCCTTTATCAACGTTCCGAAACTACACACGCACTGAGCCAAGGTTCCGTGCCCTACTGATCGAGGACGGCGCTGGGCGGTTAGAATTGATGGTCGGGTAAGAACGGATCGCCCGCCAATGGGTTGGCGGTAGGAAGGTTGGTAGAGCATGCCGCAGTCGCCGCGGGTAGACCCCTTCGACCCCGTCTTCAAGGCAAACCCTTACCCTACCTACGCAAAGTTGCGTTCGAGTGCCCCGATCCACCGCATCACCCTGCCGGACGGCAGGGGTGTGTGGTTGGTTACTCGCTACGAAGACGTTCTGGCCATCTTCAAAGACGAGCGGTTCGTGAAGGACTGGCGTAAGGTACTCACCCCAGAGCAACTCGCCCGAATTCCTCAGATACCGCCGGTGATGGAACCCCTGAGCAAGAACATGCTCGAAACAGATCCTCCCGATCACGAACGGCTCAGAGCCCTGGTCTCCAAGGCGTTCACGCCGCGTCTTATCGCACGCATGCATCCCCGCATCCAGGCTATCGCCGACTCACTGCTGGACGCGGTCGAGGACAAAGGGGAGATGGACCTCATAGACGATTACGCTTTCCCGCTGCCTATAACGGTGATCGCCGAGCTGCTCGGGATCCCTTCTGAAGACAGGAACAAGTTCCGCGCGTGGACGGACGCTGCCGTGTCAGGAAACGGAACCGCAGAGTACCTGCAGACGGTCCTCGTTACGCACATGCAGGCCTTCAGTGACTACCTGCTTGAAATGTTCGAAGAGAAGCGCAAGAACCCCAAAGACGACCTCATCAGCGCACTGGTGCGGGCGGAGGAGGCTGGTGAGAGGCTGTCTGAGGACGAGTTGCTCGGTATGGTGTTCCTGCTCCTGGTCGCAGGGCATGAGACCACCGTCAACCTCATCGGAAATGGGACGCTGGCGCTCCTACAACATCCAGACCAGTTCGAAAAGTTGAGGAAGGACCCCCCGCTCATCAAGTCCACGATCGAAGAGCTGCTGCGCTACGACGGTCCGCTGGAGACCTCCCCCGAACGCTTCGCCAGGGAAGACGTCGCGATAGGCGGAACTGTAAGACCGAGAGGCGAGATGGTGCGGGTGGTGATCGCGGCGGCGGACCGCGATCCTGAGCGGTTCCCGGACCCGGATGCGCTGGACATCGCCCGCACCGACAACAAGCATCTCGCTTTTGGCAAGGGGATCCACCACTGCTTGGGCGCACCCCTGGCCCGGATGGAAGGACAGATCGCCATCGACACGCTGCTAAGGCG
>JBKPNW010000154.1:0-3931 GCA_046732815.1 Actinomycetota bacterium
TGCCACTCACGAGCACCGACGGCTGCAAGGCGCCCTCTTCCAGGAAGAAGGTGGGCAGGTGCCAGCCGGCTACGAGTGGCGCCAGGATCGCGGTGGCAACAAGCGGCGAGTAGCTGGCCTGCAAGCCGGGCAGAGCGACACCGTTCCAGCCAGGATGCTCGCCCAGCGGCCCGTCCGCGGGGTTGACCAGGCGAATCGCGAACACCATGAGGAAGGTAGTCAGGGAGGTGACGGTCAGTGAAGGGACACCCGCCCCGGCCGCGACGTTGAGCCCCACGACGGCCAAGTGGACCGCGAGCGGCACTCCTATGGCCACCACGTACCAGTACCACCTCACGCGCCAGCGGATTATCCGCAAGCCGAGCACCTTGAGTCCCGCGACTCCCTGGGTTATGGGGATCACGATGAGGGCGGCCAAGAGCGGGCCGGACGGCAAGAACCTCACGCTCTCGATCGGCAAGAACCCCCACGAGATCGCGTAGCTCAGGACGAAGAACGTGATGATAGGGTGCCTTCTCTCCACGCTCAATACGCTCGACATAATGGTTAATCCTCCTTCTCGGTTGCTTGCTTGGAGCACAGAAGACGATCTGGCAGAGTCACGTCCACCCCGGCGCTCGTACTTCAGCTCGGCGGTCCCCTGCCGCTCCCCTCTTGTCTCGGCGTCCCTGCGTCATTTGCTACCATATCCACCTGGCGCACGATCTTTCCGTCGCGCACTTCAAGCGTCGTTTCGACCCACACCCGCCGGCCATCCGCGTACTCGCACGCCTCCCGGAATGTCACCCGATCCTCACCGACGGCGGCATCCCGCTCGACGCGATGAGACGCCTCCTGGCCGAAGGTTGTCCGCAGGTGCTTGGCTATTTCCCCCTTGCCGCAGAGCTCGAAAGGGGGAGCGTGCGGTCTGTCGGTGTTTACGATACTCAGCGTGGCGTCGTCGGCGTAGAAGCCGAGCAGGAGGTCTGGATCGCACGACTCGATGCCGAGATACAGCGTCTCCAAGCCCAGTCTCCTGTCAGGATTCTGCTGTGTCATGTCCTGCACCACCTTCCTCCCGTTGTCTGGGGAAGCCTTCGCTGGATCGATGGACCCTACGGCGCGGGGAGCGGAGATCCTAAGGACCCGTCCTGGGGCGCCTCTTGCCGCTCTCGAAGAGAAGCCAGACGAACGGCAGCAGATACGGCAGCTTCACCGCGGCCGTCTCCAGAAACGGGTTGGTGCCAAGGACAAGAAGGCCGAAATACACGTACGCCTCCTCGCACACGACTACCGCCATGGCGACGATACCAAGGATCCTGCTCTTGCCGCGGCTAGCGGTCAGCAACATCCCAATGAGCCAGAACGCGATAGAGCTGAGCAACAGCTTCTCCGGCCAGAACCCGAGCACCTCGTTGGCGAAGTAGGAGAACGACTCATTCCCTATCAGCGTGCTCGCAGCTTGCAACAAGAAGATGACACCAAAGGCGCTCAAAGAGACGCATCCGATCCACGCAAGCCACCTCGGCGTTCCGAAATCGAAGGAGGAGAACGAAACGACACCGCAACCGGCCGCGAGCGCGAGGTGGATGGCTACCGCCGATCCGCCGCCGAACAGCACCTGGGTCAAAACCGCGATAGGGAGCGCCAGCAAGAGGACGAGCGATCCCAGCAATCCTCGTGGTGATCGCGTACCCGAACCTCTCGACGCCTCTTGTTGCGCCGCGACGCTGGGCGACGTAGCGGCTTCTCCTGACCCGGCGCCTCGGGGATAGTCCGTCATGTCGCGTGCCCCTTTCTCCCGCTCGTGCGGCAAGGCTTTGGCCGACAGATCCAACTCTACGGCCCGCAGGGTGGGTGTTGACCAGTAGAACTACCGGGTCTGGCTACCGGGTTTCTCGAGTTGCACCCGGTGGGGCGACCCGGTAGTGGATCCTGGACCACGATCTCGGTAGCCTCGGATGCGCCCGGGTATACCCGGGCGTGCCTGCATTCGGCGATCAGCCGATTAGCAAGAACGAAAGCCCAAGCGCCGGGCGCAGATCGGAGGAACGCTAATCCCTAAAAGGACTGTGGATCTCAGAGCAGATCGTGTTCTGAGGCGAAGCGGGTAGCCGCGGCGCGAGAGTGCAATCCCAACTTGCGGTAGATCGAGCCCAGGTGCCAATCGACGGTGAGGAAACTGAGGAAGAGTTTCTCTGCGACCTCGGCGTTGGTTAGCCCGGTGGCGACCAGGCGCAGCACTTCGGCCTCCCTGGCGCTGAGCCCGGCAAGATAGGGCTCTGGGGCGGCCGGATCGGGAGCTGCCTCCTGCTCCAGCGCGTACTCGATCGCCTGCTCGGGCGTCATCGTCCGACCCTCCGCCCACGCCGCCTCGAACGCTTCCTCGTCGAGCCGGGTGCGCGCGGCGGCTACCTGCCTCTGATGGTAGTTTCTCAGAGGTCCGTGGCCACGAAGCTCTGAGAAACTAGTTGCATCACACCGCCCGCGAGCAACCGGCATCCGATGAAGGTAGAAAGGCAAACTATGTTGCCCACACGGGTAGTGGTCACGTCTCGCTGCAGAGGAACCCGGCCAGAGCTGTCTAGTCGTAGCCGCCGCCCTCGCTGTCGCCAGGACCCGGCCACGGTGCGTAGGAGAGCTCCTCTGCAGGGACCCACGGCTCGACACGCGGGCCAGCCTCCTTGACCTCCAGGCGGGCCGCCAACTCCGTCAGGGCCGCTTGCGAAAGTGATGCCTCGATGAGTGGAAACACCACCCGCTCCTCAAGACGGATGTGCGCTTCGAGACGCTCTCCGATCTCATGGAGGGTCTCTAGTCGAACGTTCCCACCTATCGCTTCGTCGCTTAGCTGCATTACGAGACCTCGAATGCGCGCATGGTCTTCGACCATCTCTAGGAGGGGCTCGTGAGAGAGATCTCCTCCGTAGCGCGCCATTACCGGCAGGAGTACCTCCTCTTCTTTGCGAAAGTGCAGGGCGGTGTCCTTCTGCCAGGAATCCCTTGACCGCAGCCTCTGCCGAATCAGCCTCATCTGCCTCCGTTGCCCTCCGGAGCTGACGGGCTTGCACCAGACCGTGGTGGTGATCCTCAGAGAGGCTCCTCAATTCTGGAGTGCGCTTCATTCTGTCTTCCTCCCTTCCCTTGCCTTGCGCCCATAGGTTAACCTCCATAACGAAAATCGGAAGGCTCTGCCCGCAAGTTTATGCGTTTCCTATACGGACCTACTCACCCACTCAATCTGCAACGGGCCCCGTCAACTGTGGAGGGTTAGGTAGACGAACCTGTCGGAGGAAGGGCCGGTCACCTTAAAGCTGGTGCTATTCTCAAATAGAGAGCCGACGAGCGGACTCGAACCGCTTACCCCTGCTCATTACGAGTGATCCATCAGGCGTTGCAGGGGGTTGCACAGGGTTGCAAATCCCGCGTAGATAAGGGGTTGTATCGTCTGCGGGTTGCTGCGTGTTGCACCGTATTGCGTTCCCGGTGGTATCAGAATGGTATCAGGTGAAGTCAGGAGACAGTGGATTACGCGTCGCCGGTTTCTTTGCAACGCAGATGTGGCAGATGCTAGGGGGTCCGCCGAATCGACAAGGCGAAGTCCCAACGAGAGAATTCCACTTTCCAGACACTTAGGTGAATAGCCCTTGTCGAGTGCGCTAGCAGCAGCCCCCAGGCCGTGTCATCTCAGACGTCGGTGGCACTCAGGAGCAAGGACGGTCGTTGCTCTGGCGGCGCAGCGGCTATCGGTATCTCGTAGTCATGCTCGCCGTTGGACAACGCGGCCTCCTCCCTCGCTATCAACGCCCGGATGCGCTCGCACTCCTTCAACACCAACGCGAACCTCTCGATCTCTTCGTCGGTCATGCCATCTGCTTCCTGTCCGCCCTGCCATCGTGTTGGTTCCAAGAACTCATCTTCCACGCACTCCTCGGGTGAATAAGGGTTACTA
>JBKPNW010000155.1:0-20049 GCA_046732815.1 Actinomycetota bacterium
CGGGGGCGTGCGCTGCGTGCTCGGGCTGTTCGAGGGTGTTGCGACGGGCGCGGCCGACGGCTACGCGCGCATGGCGGACAGGCCGGCCTCGACGCTTATGCACCTGGGGCCGGGGCTCGCCAACGGGCTCGCCAACGTGCACAACGCGCGGCGGGCCAACACGCCGATGGTCAACATCGTCGGCGACCACGCGACCTACCACAAGGAGCATGATGCGCCGCTTACCTCCGACATCGAGGGCGCCGCGCGGCCCTTCTCGGACTGGGTTGTGACCTCGGCCGACTCTCGGTCGGTTGCGCGCGACGGGGCGGCCGCCGTGGCCGCGGCGATGGCCCCGCCGGGTCGGGTTGCGACCCTGATCCTTCCCGCCGACGCCTCCTGGAACGAGGCGGACGGGCCGGCCCCGCTGCCTCCTGTCGAGGGTCGCGTGCCGGTCGCGCCCGAGGCAATCTCCAATGTTGCCCGGGTCTTGCGCTCTGGCGAGCCCACGGTCCTGTTCCTGGGCGCTCAAGCCCTGCGCGAGCCGGGCCTGAAGCTGTCAGGTCGCATCGCCGCGAAGAGCGGTGCGCGCCTCCTCGCCGAGACACTCAACGCTCGGGTGGAACGCGGGGCGGGGCGGGTCGCCATCGATTTACTCCCCTACCCGGTCGACGCCGCCCTCGCGGCCCTCGCCGACGCGCGCCACCTCGTGCTGGTCGGCTCCGAGGCGCCGGTCGCCTTCTTCGCCTACCCCGACAAGCCGAGCGCTCTGAGCCCGCCGCAATGCGAGATCCACACGCTCGCCACGCCCGAAGAGGACATCGTAGGCGCGTTGGAAGCGCTCGCCGAAGAGCTCGACGCGCCGCAGAAGGCCCCCGTCCAGGCACGAAAGCAACACCCACCACCCTCAGGTGGAGCGATCACGCCGGAGGCGGCCGCAGCAATGGTCGGGACACTGCTTCCGGAAGACGCGATCGTCGTCGACGAGGCCCTCACTGCCGCCGCTGCTTTCATATCGGAGACGCGGGGTGCCGCCGCGCACGACTTACTGCAGGTCACCGGAGGTGCCATCGGTATGGGGCTGCCGCTCGCCACGGGGGCCGCGGTCGCCTGCCCGGATCGCCAGGTGATCTGCCTGCAGGCCGACGGGAGCGCAATGTACACGCTACAGGCCCTGTGGACCCAGGCACGCGAGGAGCTCGACGTCACCACGCTCTTGCTGAACAATCGCTCCTACGCGATCCTCAAACAGGAGATGGCTAACATCGGCGCCGGCGAGGCCGGACGCAGGGCGCTCGACATGATGGAGCTCGACCGGCCGGTGCTCGACTGGCCCAGCCTCGCCCGGGGCATGGGCGTGGAAGCGGGACGCGCCAGAACGATGGAGGAGCTCGAGCGCCAGCTCGCCGCCGGTCTGCGCTCGGAAGGACCCTACCTGATCGACCTCGTGCTAAAGTAGCGGATCGCGGAAGCATGGAGCTTCCGCAATTCGCGCTTCTCAGCACAGGGACGCGTCCGTTTTCCGGAACGCGGTGGATGGGGACCTCGGTCGGTCACGCGCAACGAGTAGAATGGCGGCGGATGGCTCCCGACTATTACGACGTCGCGTTCGTCGGCGGCGGGCTTGCGGCCACGCTGCTGCTAAACGAGCTCCGACCGACGTCCCTCGGGCGGGTCGCGGTCGTGGACCCCTGGCCGCTCGCGGAGAGACCGCCGATCCACCTGAGCTACTGGAGCCGGGGGCCGACTCCGTATGACCGGTTCGCGGTCGGCGCCTGGCGGTGGGCCAGGGTGGCGGGCGGCCCGTCGGAGCCCATCAACCCGTTCTGCTTGCGGCTGGTGCGCTCCACCGACGCCCTTGCGGGCATGGCCGGGGCGTGGGAGGCCTCGAACGTCTGCCGGCTGCGCGCCACGGCCCGCTCGATCTCGCGCCTGGGCGACGGGTCTTACGAGGTCCTCACTGACTCCGGCGACGTGCACGCCCGCTGGGTATTCGACAGCGCCTGCGGGATCGCCCCTGTCTTCCCTTCGCCGCGACGGCCCCATGCGTTGCTCAGCGGCACCGGCCTCCGCGTCGAGGCCGACCGGCCCGTGTTCGACGCGAACGTCGCCACCCTGTTCGACCCCCTCGACGAGTCGTCGTTCGCCTACCTGCTACCGCTGAGTCCCACCCACGCGCTGCTCGAGTCGGCGACGTTCGGGCCCGCCGAGGTGGGGGAGGACCGGGCGCCTTTGCTCGGGTACCTCCAGGCGAGGCACCCGGAGGCCGAGTTCGCCGTCGCCCACGCTGAGTACGGCGCCATTCCCCTGGGGTTCGCGCCACCACGGACGAGCGGCCCGCGGCACATCCTCATCGGGGCGAAGCGCGGGCTGGTCAAACCCAGCGCCGGCTACGGCGTGGTCAGCATCGCCCGGGAGGGCGAGCGCCTGGGCCGGATGTGGAGGCAAAATCGCCGGTTGCCCCCGAGCCGGCGGGTCCCGCTTCCGTGGGGGCTGCTCGATGCCGGCTTCGTCCGGCTGGCCGCCCAGGACCCCCGGCTGCCGATGGCGTTGCTGGGCCGCGTGATGCGTGCCGTCCCCCTCGCCCAGTCCCTGGGCTTCATCGACGAGCGGGTCTCGCCCGGACAACTGGGCCAGCTCCTCAGGTCCGCCGCCCCGGTCGTCTTGCGCAAGGGGTAGCGCGTCAAAGGATGCCGTGGTACTGCGCCAGACTTTTCGCCAGCCGGTAGGCATACTTCGGAGCAAGCGACAGAAGGGGAGTGCGTCGATGCCGCTCGCGAACGGCGTCCAGTTGAACTATGAAGAGGGGGCGTTAGATGGGTACGGACCGAAGGGCAAATCGTAAAGTGACCACGCTTCTCACCAACGCATTCCTCGTAGACTGCACAGGCAACGAGCCGCGCGAGCGGGCTTCCGTGGTGGTCGACGGGGAGAGGATAAGCGCGGTACGCTCCGGAGGGCCGCCTCCGACGGGCGGTTACGACAGGGTGATCGACTGCGCGGGGATGACGATCCTGCCGGGGCTGACCGATGCCCACGTCCACATCGGCGCGGTGGAGGTGAACATCCTCGATCAGCACAGGGAGCACCCCCCGAACCTGGTCGCCCTGATGATGGCCAGGACCCTCGAGGACACGCTGCAGCAGGGGTTCACCACCGTGAGGGACGCTGGCGGTGCGGACTGGAGCTTCAAGGCGGCCATCGAGCGCGGGATAGTCGATGGTCCGCGGCTCCTCGTCAGCGGCCGTCCGCTCTCGCAGACCGGGGGGCACGGCGACTGGCGCCGGGCTACCGAGACGCAAGCTGCGGAGATCTTCTATCCCACCGCGGGGATGCACTCTGTTGTGTGCGACGGGGTCGACGAGGTGAGGCGCGCCGCCAGGGAGCAGCTCAGGCTGGGTGCCGACCAGATCAAGGTGATGGCCTCGGGCGGCGCGATGTCCCCCGCTGACGAGCTCTCGGCGACCCAGTACGCCCTGGAGGAACTGCGCGCCGCCGTGGAGGTGGCCGGGGCAGCCCGTACCTACGTCATGGCCCACGCCTACAACGACGAGAGCGTGAGGAACTGCCTCCAGTCAGGGGTGCGCTCCATCGAGCACGGCAACCTCATCGACGAGGAGACCGCGCGTCTCATCGCGCGGTCAGGAGCCTACCTCGTGCCCACCCTCGTCACCTACGAGGCGCTCTCGGAGGAGGGCAAGAGCCACAACGTGCGCGATAGCGTCATCCGCAAGATAGACGAGGCGCGCGAGGTCGGCATCAGGGCCCTCCGGTATGCCCACGAGGCTGGCGTCAGGATCGCCTCCGGCTCCGACCTCCTGGGGCCCTTGCAGGACCGCAAGGCCCGCGAGCTGGAGATCAAGACCTCTGTCCTTAGCCCGATGGAGAGCCTCCTCTCTGCGACCAAGACCAACGCCTCCCTCTTCGGCCTGGAAGAGGAGATCGGCACCGTCGAAGAGGGCAAGCTCGCCGACCTCTTGGTGGTCGACGGCAGCCCCCTGGAGGACATCGCCGTGCTCCAGAACAAGGACAACCTCAAGCTCATCATGAAGGGCGGCAGGTCGTACAAGAACGAGCTAGAGGAAACGTGAGCCGTCCGCCGAACCATGGCCCGCCGGGGCCACCTGCGACCAGGGCGGGCGGGATCTCCTCGCTCGCCGGGGGCGCCCTGCCACCGCCTAGAATGACGGTACACTTACGGGCGGTAGCGAGCTACGGCTGACGAGGGAGAGTGCGAGTATGAGGGTGGTGATCTTCGGACCTACGGGCGGCACCGGGCGGCGTCTCGTTGAGAGGGCGATAGCAGAAGGACACGAGGTTACCGCCTTCGTCAGAAACCCCTCGAGGATGACCGCGCGCCACGGGCGGTTGAGGATCGTGGTGGGAGACGCCTTCGACCCTGAGAAAGTAGGGGAGGCGGTCGCAGGCAACGAGGCGGTGATCTGTGTTCTCGGCTCACGCCAACCGAGCAACCCGCTCCATCCGCACAGGCCAGGGGACCCCTACGGAGTGGCTTCGGAGGGCTCCACGAATATCGTCGCCGCGATGGAAGAGCACGGTCTAAAGCGCCTCGTGTGCCAGTCAGCGTGGGGGGTGGGGGAGAGCAAACAGGATCCTGGTCTGGCGGGCGCATTTTTCATGAAGGTGCTAGTGCCGCCCCTGCTCAGGGATGAGTACGCGGACAAGGAGGCACAGGAGGAGACCGTGCGCCGGAGCGATCTCGACTGGATCCTCGTGCGCCCGATGATACTGACCAACGGTCCCTGGACGAACGTCTACCACGCGGATGTAGACCTGAAACCGGGCCGGCGCCCTTACATCTCGCGGGCAGACGTGGCCGACTTCCTCCTGAGGCAGCTCACCGACGACACGTTCTTGCGCGAAACGCCGGCTATCGGCTACTGATCCTCGGCGCGGTCCTTGACCCCGGGCGCACCCAACCTCGAACTCATCGGCCCTTCATGAGCCCGTAGCAGAAGGGGCTACCCTTCTGCTACGCCGCTGTGGGAGATAGAATCAGCTGTGGTGGATACTACAGTGGGACGGCACGGATGAAGCCGGCATTGAAGGGCCGGGGCGACGACTACCGGGAACAGATCGTCTCCTTGCGGCGCCATCTGCACCGGTTCCCGGAACTCAGCGGGGAGGAATACACCACCTCGAAGACGGTGCAAGAGAGACTGGACGAACGTGGGATTCCCTTTGCCGCAGGCTACGCCAAGACGGGCGTGCTCGGCGTAGTAGAGGGGGGTAGACCGGGCGAGACCGTGGCTTTGAGGGCGGACATGGACGCGTTGCCCATACAGGAGGAGAACGATCACTCCTTCGTCTCGAAGGTGGATGGGGTTATGCATGCTTGCGGGCACGACGCCCATACGGCGATGCTGGTAGGAGCGGGATGGTTGCTCGATGACGTAAGGGAAGATATACCTGGCCGCGTGCTTCTTCTGTTCCAGCCGGCGGAGGAGGCTTCGCCGACGGGTGGGGCGCGGCGGATGATGAGGGAGGGCGTCTTCAGGGAGTATCGCCCTCAGGTCATCTTCGCACAACACGTGTGGCCGGAGCTTCCCGCAGGACAGGTGGGCGTGCGCCGGGGCCCGATGACGGGTGCTTCCGATCGCTTCAAGGTGACGATCGAGGGTGAGGGGGGACACGCGAGCAAGCCCCATCAGACGATCGACGCCATAGTGGTGGCCAACCAGGTCATCAACAGCCTGCAGACGGTCGTGAGCAGGGACGTCGACCCCCTTCGCTCTGCCGTGCTGACCATAGGGAAGATAAGGGGAGGGACCCGCTACAACGCCATAGCCCAGAAAGTGACGCTCGAAGGTACGATCCGCACGTTTGGATCCCAGACCAAGGAGAGGGTCAAAAGGCGCTTCCATTCGATAGTGCGCGGTGTGGCGGAGTCGATGGAGGCTTCAGCCCGCATCAGGTACTGGGACGGGTATCCCGCAACCGTGAATACACCACAATGGGCCGAGCGCACCCGCAAGACGGCGCAGGACCTGCTCGGGCCCGAAGCGACGCCCGAGATAGAACCGTCCCTGGGGGGCGAGGACTTCGGACGCTTCCTGCTGGATTATCCCGGAGCCTACTTCAGACTGGGGACGGCGTCGTCCAACGCCCCAGAGAAGAAGCGGCTGCACGATTCGCGCTTCGATATCGACGAAGCGGCGCTCCAGCTAGGGACAGAGCTCCTGGCCCAGCTGGCCGTCGACGCCCTCTACCAGCTCGAGGCCAGGTAGGGCGGTGGTGGACGGCGGAGAGGAGAAGGAGGTTTTTCGTGCCGGAACGGCTCTACCACGACATCGCTGACTGGTGGCCGGTGATCTCGCCGCCTTCGGAGTACGCCGAGGAGGCGGCGTTCTACGTGGAGACGATCCAGGCCTCGGCCCGCCGCCCGGTGCGGGAGGTACTCGAGCTTGGCAGCGGGGGAGGCAACAACGCCTCCCACATGAAGCACGCCTTCGCCATGACCCTCGTCGAACCCGCAGACGGGATGCGCGAGCTTAGCCGCGAGCTCAACCCCGAGTGCAAGCACCTGCCGGGTGACATGCGGTCCGTGCGTCTGGGGCGTACTTTCGACGCGGTTTTCGTCCACGACGCGGTGATGTACATGACCACCGAGGACGACCTGCGGGCGGCGCTCCAGACTGTAGCGGAGCATCTGGCGCCAGGCGGCGTGGCGCTCGTCGCCCCGGACGCGACGAGGGAGACGTTCTTCGAGGCGACCGATCACGGAGGTGGTGATGACGGGGGCGGGCGCCGGGCGCGCTACCTGGAGTGGACGCTGCCGCCCGAGCCTGGCGAGACAACCTACACCGTGCATTACGCGTTCCTCCTCTACGAGCCCGACGGGGGCGTGCGCGTCGCCCATGATGTCCACCTCGAGGGCCTGTTTTCCCGCGCGACGTGGCTGCGCTTGTTCGACGAGGTGGGGCTAGTGGCGACACTGGTGCCACGGACCATCGAAGGCGAGGAGTACGATTCGTTCGTCGCGGTGCGCACCACGACGTAACGTGTCGAGGAATCTCGCAGCGCACCTTTGTCCCCAGGCCGGGCGAGCGCACGCATGCCCCACGTTCCCTTGCCACCCGCTGCACGTTCCGGCTCGAAACCTCGCCCATCATCCGAGTCGAACGGCTTAGCCACCACGGACTATTGCGAACCCGCCCGCGCCGCTGGGTTCTGATTGGGCGACAATTAGCGAGCAAATAGCCATCCGGAGGAGGGTCGTGAATGCAGACCAATGATGACCGCACGGTGGAGGTGGTCCCCACCGACTACAGCTACGTCTTCAACCCGTACCGGGAGCCCGTAGCCAGGGTGATGCCGGGAGAGAGGGTGACCATACACACCGATGACGCCTTCGAGAGCAGGATAAAGAACAAGGAAGATCTCCCGAGCTGCGCGCTTGCCACGGCCAAGTTCCTCAATCCCCAGACGGGGCCCATCTACGTGGAGGGGGCGGAGCCGGGCGACACCCTAGCCGTTCGTATCGAGAGGATCGAGCCCACGCGAGACTTCGCCGTGAGCGTCCTGATCCCCTACTTCGGCGGTCTTACCTCGACCCATCTCACCCGCACGCTACAGGAGCCGCTGCCCGAGAGGGTCTGGATCTGGGAGCTCCTGGACGGTGGCACGAAGCTGGTCAACGAGGAACTCGGTGTGGAACTGCCCTGGGAGCCCTTCCTTGGAACCCTTGCCGTGGCCCCCGACCTGGAGGCGATCAGCTCCCTCTCTCCTGGCCCCTTCGGGGGCAACATGGACGTTCCCGACGTGAGGCCAGGCAACACCGTCTACCTGCCCGTGTGGAATCCCGGTGGGCTCGTATACACCGGTGACTGCCACGCCAGGCAGGGGCAGGGAGAGCTCTGCGGGGTCGCCATGGAGATCACCGCCAGGGTGACCGTGGTCTTCGAGGTGATCAAAGACAAAGCGATAGAGTGGCCGCGCATCGAGTCGGATGAGGCTATCATGGTGGTCGGCAGCGCCCGTCCCATGGAAGACGCGGCCCGCATCGCGAACACCGAGCTGATCCTGTGGCTGGAGCACGAATACGGCCACGATCGCTGGGACGCCTACCAGTTGCTCACCCAGGCGGGTGGATTGTACGTGGGCAACATGGTCGACACCACCTACTCCCTGGTTGCGTCCGTCGCAAAGAGACATCTCACACCATCGAGGCAGCGGCAAGATGGAAGGGAGGTGTGACAGTGATGAGAGGACACGACGGGAGCCCGGCGATGACGCTGTCGCGGGCCGCGCTGGCCTTCCGGGCTGCCCACGCCGTTATCGCCGCAGAGCAGCTGCTTGCAATCGCCTACGTGTGGTGGTGTGCGCTTAGCGGTCGCCGCGGACGTCTACTACGCATTGCCACAGCCGGGCTTACCCTACTGGTGGCACGTGGCCGTCGCGAAGCGTCAGGTCCGGCCTAAGGAACTCTGGGGCCGGAGATCCTGGGGTCGCGGAGTGCCACCAGCTCGGCTGGCGTACAGCGCATCGTGGAGCCGGGCGCGTCCCCTTCCGAGGAGCAGATCAATGAAGCTTTCCGTACCCTCGCTGACCAACTCGACCATGCCCGAATCTACCAGCCTGGGTGAGGGATCGAGGGCCACACGGGTTGCGTCGCTGCACGGGCCGCAAAGAACGGAGATAAGCTCCCCGCCTCCCGTCTTCCTCACACGCCATCCCCCTGAAGAAGGGAGCATCCTAAGGGCCGTATCTTCGGAGCAGAAGACCGGCACTGTTCGTGGACCCCCACCTACATCAATGGTAAGGATCTCCAGCTCTCTTTTTGTGTCCTTCACGATAAGCCAGTGCCATGAGGCTCGGGGCCGGCCCGCAAGTGGCATTCTTTCAAGCGTAGAACTTCTCTCTCCCATCACGGCAGCCCCCTTAGGCTAACCACCAGATCCCACATCGCCACCACACGGTATGCGCCGGCGGCGGGAGGCGCAACCCGCAAACCGCCAACCTTAAAGAGATCTTAACAAGTCCTAAAGTTCTCCTGGCGGACGTGAGGGCGAGAACCGTCGCTGAAAAAGCCGCCGTCCAACACGACGATAGGCGGCTTGCTCTCGAGGGTTCCCGGACGTGGTCCCCGTCAACGGATGATTACCTGGAAGGCCAACATGGCGAGTACGGGCCCTACTCCAGCCTCGTTCACGACTTCAGCATCCCCCTCGGGTACCTGCGCCGGGGCTACATCCAGTACCGCAGCCCGAATCAGCGGGCGACCCTGGCGCGAGAGGGCCCGCAAGGCCAGCAAGGAGCCCGTCAAGGTCGAGCAGAGCAGCCGGATCGAGTAAGGCCGTTGGCTTCGAGTCGCGGAGACACTAACCTACCGCGAATCGTGCGTGTGGTAAGAAGAGATCGAATCCCAGCGAGAACGAGAAGCCGACTGGCCGAAATGCTGACTAGCTGATAGCGTTTGCGCAGAGCTTCGAAGCCCTGCGCAAACTGCTGTGGGAGAGGTGTTGCGGACGGTGCAGAAAAGAAACGCGCGCATACTGGTTGTTCTGGCCGCGATCGCGGTCGCCGTGGCCGGGCTGATGGTGGTATTGAGCCAGGTGGGCGGGGGAGGTTCTCGGGAGACCCTGGCCGGCATCCCGCAGGACGGGACGAGGCTCGGGAGGGACGACGCACCGGTGACCATCCGGCTCTACGAGGATTTCCAATGCCCGGCGTGCGGCCAGTTCGCGCGGGACACGTTGCCCGAGGTGATCGGACGCCACGTGGAGCCAGGAGACGTCAAACTCGTCTCCGAAACGCTCGTGTTTATCGGACCTGACTCGGTCCCCGCGGCGCGTGCGGCCTTCGCCGCCGGTGAGCAGGACCGCTACTGGCAGTACGCCGCCCTCCTCTTCGAGAACCAGGGCGCGGAGAACAGCGGCTACGTCACCGACGAGTTCCTGAAGAAGCTGGCGAAGAAGACGGAGGGGCTGGACGTGGGCGAGTGGAACGAGGCGCGGCAGGGCGGCTTCGAGAAACAGCTGCGGGCAGTCCAGCAGAAGGCCGAAGAGGCCGGCGTGAACAGCACGCCGACGCTCGTAATCTCCGGTCCTGACCACCAGGTGACGCTGCGGGGCGCCGTGCCGATCAATGACGTCGATAAGGCGATAGAGAAGGTGGGAGGTTAGTGGGCGCTCGCGGGAACGAGCTGTTGGGTCTGCGCGCCTTGCTCACCGGGCTCGCGGTGGCAGGGTCCCTGATCAGTGCCTACCTCACCTGGACTTACCTGAGCGGGGCCCCTCCCGTGTGCGTTGGCGGCTCGGGGGGCTGCGAGACGGTCCAGACCAGCCGCTACTCCGAGATCCTGGGCTTCCCCGTCGCCGCCCTCGGCCTATTCGCGTACGCGGCCATGCTGGTCTGTGCCATCCTGCGCGGGGAGAAGGCCGCCCTCGCCGGCGCCTTCGTTGCCCTGATTAGCGTTTTCTTTAGCGCCTACCTGACTTACCTGGAACTCTTCGTCTTGCGGGCGATCTGCCAGTGGTGCGTGGCGAGCGCGGTGCTCGTGTTCGCCTACCTCGTGCTCGGCGCCCTACGCTTGCGGGACGCACATCGGACCCACCCCGGGGCCGTGGACAAGGGATGAGCGAGACGCTCGCCGGCAAGACCGTCATGGTACTGGGCGGCTCGGGTCGCCACGGGGCCGCGCGAGAGTGGGTGGCGTCTCCACCAACGTGCTCAGGGCCGCGAGGGGCCCGGTACTGATCTACTCGCAGCACGAGCGGGCGACGCCCGAGGGTGACGCCCCGTAGAGTTCGCGCCGAACACAGAGTCGGAAAGGAGAGGATTACGGTGTGGTGGCATGATCTGCTGTGGGGACTCTGGAATGGGCTTACGGCCTGGATCGTCCTCGTCGCCCACGTCTTCGGCCGCTGGGAGCAATTCCCCTTCTACAACGCCGCGAGAAGCGGAAGCTGGTATGACTTCGGGTTCCTGCTCGGTGCCGGCTCTCCTCTCTTGGGTACTTTGCGCGGGAGGGGCCGGAGGCGCTGATAGCAGGTCGCGCGGGAACCTATCCTCGCGCGACCTGCTATGGAGGCGACGCGAGACAAGGACGGTTGTCCTGGCGTCCTTTTAGCCGGACGGGGCTCGCCGGTCCTCGCCCGATGCGCTTACCGTATCGGCGGTCGCTTCCACGACGTCGAAGGTGAGTTCGCCACCGGCCGCTTCGCCGGCGCCTACCACGACCTTCGCACCGGGGGTCAGGGAGCCGGAGAGGACCATGTTCGCCAGCACGTTGTCCACCCTGCGCTGGATGGTGCGCCTGAGGGGCCTCGCGCCGAACTCGGGGTCGAAGCCCTCCTCGGCCATGAGGTCGACGGCCCCTGCGGTGAACTCCACCTCGATCTCCTGGGCCCTCATGCGCCTCGTCGTCCTGTCGAGCAGGAGGCGGGCGATGTTGGCGATCTGCTCCTTGTCGAGGGTGCGGAAGACTATGATCTCGTCGATGCGGTTGACGAACTCGGGGCGCAGGGTGTTCTTGAGGATCCTCAACATGTCGTCTTTGAGGTCTTCGAAGGACTCCTGTCGTCTGGCGTGGGCCTGTATCCGGTCGCTGCCGAGGTTGGAGGTCATGATAATGACGGTCTGCTTGAAGTCCACCGTCCGGCCCTGTGAGTCTGTCAGGCGCCCGTCGTCAAGGATCTGGAGCAGGATGTTGAAGACGTCAGGGTGGGCCTTCTCGATCTCGTCGAGGAGCAAGACACTGTAGGGCTTGCGCCGGACGTTCTCCGTGAGCTGTCCGGCCTCCTCGTAGCCGACGTAGCCGGGGGGCGCGCCGACGAGCCTGCTGACCGTGTGACGCTCCTGGAACTCGCTCATGTCGATGCGCACCATCGCCGCCTCGTCCCCAAAAAGGGCCTCGGCCAGGGTCCTCGCGAGCTCGGTCTTGCCAACGCCCGTCGGCCCGAGAAACAGGAAGCTTCCTATGGGACGGTTCGGATCCGAGAGGCCGGCCCGGGCCCTCCGGATCGCCTCGGCGACCGAGCTTACGGCTTCGTCCTGGCCGACGACCCGCTCGTGGAGCTGCTCCTCGAGGCGCATGAGCCGCTGCCTTTCTTCCTGCGTGAGCTGGCTGACTGGGATGCCGGTCGCGCGGCTTACGACCTCTGCTATGTCCTCGGCCGTCACCTCGGGAGCGTTCTGCCGGCCGCCCTTGAAAGCCCCCAACCTGTCCTGGGACTCCTGGATCCGACCTTTCAGATCCTGGGCGGCCTCGAAGTCCTCGTTGGCCACGGCCTGGTCCTTCTCCCGCTTGAGGCGGTCTAACTCTTCTTCCAGCTCCTTGGTGTCGACCGGCTTGGTCTTCGACCGCAGCCTGACCCTCGCCGAGGCCTGATCCATCAGGTCTATGGCCTTGTCCGGCAGAAAACGGTCCGTAATGTAGCGGTCCGAGAGCTCGGCAGCGGCGACTATCGCCTCGTCGGTGATCCTGGCGCGGTGGTGGGCCTCGTAGCGGTCCTTGAGGCCATGCAGGATCTCTATAGTGTCGTCGACCGTGGGCTCGCCGACGAGAACGGGCTGGAAGCGCCGCTCCAGGGCGGCGTCCTTCTCCACGTTCTTTCGGTACTCGTCGACTGTAGTCGCGCCGACGACGTGGAGCTCGCCCCTCGCCAGCGCCGGTTTGAGCATGTTCGAGGCGTCCATCGAGCCTTCGGCCGCCCCCGCGCCGACGACCGTGTGCAGCTCGTCGATAAACAGGATCTGCCCCTCGGTGTTCTCGCTCGCCTCGTCTATGACCTTCTTGAGGCGCTCCTCGAACTGGCCCCGGTACTGGGTGCCGGCCACTAGGCCCGAGAGGTCCAACGCCAGGATGCGCCTCCCCGCCAGTGTCTCGGGGACTTCGTCGTTGACTATCCTCTGGGCGAGCCCCTCGACGATGGCTGTCTTGCCGACACCGGGATCTCCTATGAGCACAGGGTTGTTCTTGGTCCTGCGCGACAGGATCTCGACGGTCATCTCGACCTCCTCGGAGCGCCCGATAACGGGATCGAGCTTGCCCTCGCGGGCCATCCTGGTGAGGTCGCGGCTATGCTCGTCCAGGGTGGGCGTGTTACTCGCCGGCTCGCCCGCCTCGCCGCCTGTGGTGTCCACCCCGCGCATCACGGCCCCCCGCAACCTGGTGTGCGAGAGCCCGAAGCGCGAGAGCATCCGCGCGGCCTCCGACTCTTCGTCCGCCGCCAGGGCCAGCAGCACGTGCTCGGGGCCGATGTAGGAGGAGCCCAGAGCGCGGGACTCCTCGTAGGCGGTGAGCAGTGCCCGTTTGGCGCCAGGTGACAGTGAAGGAGCAACGTTCGTGGGACCAGCCTTCTCGTCACTCTCCCCGAGCTGGGCGTGGATCTGGTCCGCATCGGCATCGGCGGCCTCGAGAACGCGCCGCACGGTAGGGTCCTCGAGCGCCGCGAACAGGAGGTGCTCGTCCGTCAGATCGAGGCTGCCCTGCTCCATGGCCGATCGGGCGGCCCGCTGCAAAACCTCCGTCGTGGCGTCGGAGAAGTACCTGGTTATGTCCACCTGCTCGGCCCGCCGCGGGGCCGCAGTGCGCCCCGGAACGGTCCCTTGCGCCCCTTCGTCGAAGAACCTGCCGAAGAACTCGTCGAAGAGGCTGCTGCCACCCAGCGGAGACCCTCCGAGGGCCGAACGCCCCCCTCTCGCCTCGGCCGCGTGCACCTCGCACAGGTGCTCGATCCTGGTCGGCTCGCCAGGCGCCGTCCTCCTCACCGTCATGACCGCCGGCCGAATGCCGCACACATCGCACATGGTGGTAGCCATCTATCCTCCCTTCGAGAGTCCGGCGGGGTCGGGGCTTCCGTTCTGCCGGACCAGAACACGGCCTACCCTGATGATCCCTTCTCTCTCACCCTACCGCACACTCTACCACCGGACGCAACAGGTTAGATCACCCAGCAACAGAGCCTGGAGTTGCCTATTGAAGCAGGGAAAACGCTGTGCTCCAATGATGGTGCGCATGGCTTTCAAGACCATTACGGGCACGTTTCTGGATGAGATCACGCACGACATCGCCTCCCAGAACTGGGGCGAAGATGAGCGGACGGAGTAGTCATGGTAGGGACATCGAAGGAGTGAGGAACGGCCTCATCGTCTCTTGCCAGGCGCACGACGGACCCTGCTCACCCGCCATTCTCGCGCAAGCGGGAAGCCACGAGCAACCGAAGACCCTGGTGCGGTGGCGTTGCCATGCACCCGGGATGAACCCTGAAACCCGAAGCCTACAAAAAGATCCAGGCCCAACACCTTCGCTGGACCCGGACCAGAATGAAGCTATTTCGCTTGTTCTCTAGAGGTTTCCTCGCACCGTCTCCAATACCTCTTGGGCGTTGTTGAAGGAGTCGTTGCCAGAGTTCTTTATCTGGTCGATCACCTCTTGCGGCGCGTCGTTGTTCTGGACCTCCGATACGACCTCATCCTTGCTGGCCGGGAAGTCGAGGTTCGGCAGGTACTGCGTGAGCTGATTCAGGTCCAGATTACTCAGGTCGCCTAGATCTCCCAGGTTACCAAGTCCCATGATCACTTTCCTCCCATTTTCGCTTGTTGACGACTCCGAAAACCTTTCTACCCACTGTGCCTCCTGCCAAACCAGAGCCGCTGTGGCCCGAGTGCCTGGCGTGCCTGCCTGACCACGACCTGGATGTTTGGCTTCCGCGCTATCTGGCTACATATAGGGCAATCACAAGCAAGGTGAGGAGGAACACATGACCACAGACAAAGACAAGGGACTCGTGGGCTCTGCTACGGACCGCCTCAGGGAGACCACCGGTGCTCTGAAAGGCGAGGGGCCCTGGCACTCGGCCAACTCCGACGTCTACCACAACAACCGCAACTGCCAGACCGGTAACAGCATCGCGCCCGAGAACATTGTACAGGGGACCGGCGGCAAGCCACTCTGCGGAGAGTGCGAACGACTCAACAAGTCGGGTGGTCCGGTGGGCAACCTAACCAACCTCTAGAGCATTTCAGCCGGTCAGCACGCCGCCAGGCTTCGCCGGGCGGCTTGTCAGCCAGTCAGCCAAGGCTCGCGCGCTCGAAAGCTGAAATGCTGACAAGCGACAGCCTTACAGGCTGGAGCGTGCTGATTTGCTGACGAGCGGAGGCGTCAGCCGAAGCGTGCTTCTTGTACGAGCCGGAGCGTCTCTTCGGCGCAGCCCCAGGAGAGGGTGATGCCGGATCCCCCGTGGCCATAGTTGTGGATGCGGGTTACCCCGTCAGGGTCGTCTTCTCGTTCCAGGCGTATCTCGGGACGACCGGGCCTGAGACCCACCCTGTGCCCTAGCACCTCGACGCCCGCCAGGCGCGGCTCCAGCTGCGTGCAGCGGCTTAATATGCCTGATGCGGTATCGGGGTCCGGCTCGAGATCCCACGCACCCTCGTCTGCCGTCCCCCCGAGGATGCAGTCGTGCGAGCGGGGAACGATGTACGTGACGCCCTCGGGATTCTCTTCGTCGAGGACGAAATGCTCCAGGCCAGGGTTGCGCACGCGCACGATCTGGCCCCGGATCGGCTCCATGGAGGAATCGTCTACCAGGACCCTGGCTCCTAGCCCGACGCAGTTGACGACCACTCGTGCGTCTACTTCGTCGAGCGAGGAGAGCGTGCGTCGCTCTACGCTTCCCCCGGCCGCGGCGAGGCGGTCCATCAGATACGCGAGGTAGACGGGCATCTCGACCACGGGAGCGACGAAAGCGTGGCCGTCTGTGTAGCCTGGGGGCAGTTCGTCTTCGTCGCATCGGCGGACCTGGGGCACGGCACCGGCCCACCAGGGGTCGGGTACCCTCTCGCGCCAGATCTCTATGCCCTCGCGCATGAGGACGCCGCTCTCGGGAATGCCGGACAGCCCCTCGAAGACCTCGTAGGTTCTGCCGCCCCAAGAGAGCACGCTGTCTTCGGGGTAGGCCTTGTACGGGTACCAGATAGCAGCAGCAACGCTCGACGTCGTGGCCTCCGGCAACTCGGCGGCGACGATTCTCGCGTCCAGTCCGGCCTCCCGCAGACAGATGGCCGCCGTCAGCCCGATCACACCGCATCCCACGACTACCACATCCGCGCGAGCCAGTGTCACGCCCTCCTTTCTAAGCCAACACGATACATCTCCTGAAAGCGCGTTGCAGAGGTATGGTTCCTCTTCAACGCGCTTTCAGAGAGTCGGCGATCAGCCAGGAACAAACAGCCAACCGCTGAAAGCTGGCAGCTTGCAAAGCGTAAACCGCTCAGAGGAGCGTGTAGGATGTACCCGAGTCGGGCAGATTCGACAGGATCGTGTGGAGGACAGATGGCGGATAGCACCGAAAACAGGGCCGGGTACGTCGCTGCCGAGGTTATGGCGCGGGCCGGAGTAAGGCGCCTGTATACCGTGCCGGGCGAGAGCTTCCTGGAGATTTTGGACGCCGCCGAGGAGCATCCCAACCTCGGCCTGATCTCGACCCGCCACGAGTCCGGCGCCGCCTTTATGGCCGAGGCCGAAGGCAAGCTAACGGGGAGAGCGGCGGTGGCGATGGCGACGAGGGGCGTGGGCGCGTCCAACCTCGCCATCGGGGTACACACGGCGAGGCAGGACTCGACGCCGATGCTCATCCTGCTCGGGCAGGTAGAGACGGACTTCCTCGGGAGAGAGGCTTTTCAGGAGGTGGATCTCACGGCGTTCTACGCCCCGATCACGAAGTGGGCCGCGACGGTACACCGCGCCGACCGCCTCGCCGAGTTCGTCGCCAGAGGACTCAGAATCGCTACATCTGGCCGCCCTGGCCCCGTCATGCTCGCCCTGCCGGCCGACGTGCTCGGCGAGCGGGTACCCGGCGATCGCGTGACTACAGTGCCGTCCCTTTCCAGCCCCGGTCCAGCGCCAGAGGATGTTCGGGCCATCGCCGAACGGCTCGCCGCCGCGAGCCGTCCCGTCGTTATCGCCGGCGGGGGGGCGCAGGGCGCGCGGGGGGCTTTGATCTCCCTTGCTGAAGCGTGGGGCGTCGGGGTCTACGCGGCCTTCCGCAGGCAGGACGTGTTCCCGAACGAGCATCCCAACTACCTGGGACATCTCACGCTCGGCACGACGCCGGATACTCTGAAGGCACTAGAGGCGGCGGATCTCGTCCTGGTCGTCGGCTGTCGCCTGAGCGAGGTGACCACCCAGAGCTACTCGCTCCCGCGCGCGGACCAGGCCGTGATCCAGATAGACGTAGATCCCGACGAAATCGGCGCTACGGTCCCTGTCGACATCGGCATGATCTCGGACGCTGCTCGGGCCCTCGCGGCGCTTGCCGGCCAGGCGCCTTCATCGCCACCCGCGCGGGACTGGGCCGACGGTCACAGGGCCTACCTCGACTCCAGCACGATACCCCCGGACCGCGCCACGCAAGGGATCGACCCAGCGCGGGTCGTCGGCGCCATGCGCGAAGCCCTGCCCGAGGACGCGCTACTTGCGAACGACGCTGGGAACTTCTCCATCTTCATTCACCGCTACTGGCGCTACGAACATCCCCGCACGCAACTGGCCTCCACGAACGGTGCGATGGGCTACGGCGTACCTGCCGCGGTAGCGGCGAAGCTCGCCGCCCCCGAACGGACCGTCGTGGCCTGCTGCGGGGACGGCGGTTTCTTGATGACGGGCCAGGAAGTCGAGACGGCCGTCCGCTACGGCGCCCCCATCACCGTCGTGGTCTTCCGCAACGGATTGCACGGCACCATAGCGATGCATCAGAAGCGCTCTCTCGGCCGCACGGCCGGAGTCGAGATAGGTGAGGTCGACCTCGCCGGTTACGCCAGGAGCCTCGGTGCCGAAGGCCACACCGTGACCGACCCAAACGAACTCGCGCCCGCACTGGAGACCGCCGTAGCCTCGGACACCATCACCCTGCTCGACGTCGTCACCGACCCCGACATCATCAGTCCCTCGACAACGCTCTCCGAGATCACCGACGAGAGCTCCTGAAGGCCTACGAATTCATTACGAATTCATCGCCGTATGTTCTCATCGAGTTTCTCATGACGTGGATAGCTAGAGGAGAGACAAGATGGATAGGGGCAGTCCCTTCGTAGGAAGTTGGGCCTACAGAAGCTTTCTCAACGATCCGGACCTTTCGAAGGAATTCAACGACCTTCGGTTCGGTGCGGGAACACTCGTCTTGGACGAACCGGATTATGGGCGCCTATCCGGTAGTCTGGGAGGTGAAGGTTGGAACCTCGATCTGGTGGGAGGATACACGTACGGGAATCCATTCGCCCTCCGTTTCCAGGGGTCGGGAGATATCGGGGGAGAGAGATGGGTTTACGATTACGTCGGATATTTGGTACCCATCTGGCCGAACGGAGTAGACCAGAGACCAGCGATAGTAGGCTCGATCATACGGACGGTCCCGCACAGCGACGGCCAGGCAACAGCCGGATACGTAGCGTCCTTCATAGCCGTCAAGCAAGTTCAGGGCTGATGCCTAACGGCGACTGTATAATGCCTGTTGCACGCGGAAGGGGTGGCTCCCTACGAGAGCCGCGAAGAGCAAGGAGGTGGTCGAGATGGCTATGAGACCATATCGCGGTTTCTACGATATGCAGAGCGAGATGAACCGGATGTTCGACGAGGTTTTCGGTAGCGTCTCCCGCAGGGGCGGGAGGCAGCAGGGTGACGAGCCGACCCGGTGGGCGCCGGTGCTCGACGTGCTGCAAGAGGAAGGGGACATCGTCGTCAGGGCCGAGTTGCCCGGTGTCAGGCAGGAGGACGTAGACATCACGTTGCACGATGGTGTGCTGACCATCGCCGGGGAGCGCAAGGCCGAGGAGCAGCGCGAGGGTTCCGGCTATTACGTGCGGGAACGGCGCTACGGTTCGTTCCGCAGGAGCATGACCCTGCCGCAGGGCGTCGACGAGAGCAAGATCAGCGCCCGTTTCGACGGCGGCGTGCTCGAGGTAAGGGTCTCCGGCGCGGCGGCCGTCCAGGAGCCGAGACGCATCCAGATCGAGCCCGGCGAGGAAGGTGCGGGTTAGCAAAGGGGCTCTGCCCCTTTGCTAGCATTTCAGCACTTCAGCTTGTCAGCAATTCAGCAAGAACAAAAAGCTGAAGTGCTGAAATGCTGACAAGCTGACCAGCAAGATAAGCAGGGGGTCATCGACCCCCTGCTTATCGCTACTTCTCGGGAAGATTGGAGGAGACTAGATCCGCGTAGATCTCCTGGCCTTCGGGGCGGAGATGGTAGCCGTCGCTGTAGAAGAGTTCGGGCCTGTCCGCGCTCGCAGAGTGCCAGTCGACGAGCGCAGCATGGGGATATCTTGCCACTCCTTCTGAGATCACCTCGTTGTTCGGCTCCTCCCAGGGGCGGGGAACCGTCACGTTGACGAAGAGGACCGTGTCGACGCCGGAGAGGATACGCATGATCTGGTCGAACTCATCTCTGGTGAAGGTGCCGTTGTTGCCGAGGTGGACGATCACCACTTCTCCCAGTTGCCCCATGGCGCGACGGGATTTCAGGATGGCGATTGCGTCGTATACTTGCAGGCCGACCTGGGCATCGACGACGGTAAGCCCCTTTATGTCCTTCTGCAATCCTCCCACGGCGCCGAGCATAACCGAGTCGCCGATGGCGCTAACGGGCCCGGCATACTCAGAGACACCGCTACGTCCGCTATTCGGAGTCCTCTTCTCCGCCTTCGCCCCAGAAACGTGGCCGTGTTGCCTGGGGCTCTTGACCGGCGTCTTCTCGTCCTCTCTGTCGGTAGATGGGCTGCCCTGCTTGACGTCGTCTACCCCGGTAGTTGAGGATGTGTTGGGAGATTTCTCCGCGGTATGCACGGATTTCATGGAGGCCAGATAAGAGGGCTTCTCGGGCGGTTTGGCATGGGCCACGGCTATACCAAGCAGGGCCAACGAGGCCAGGAAGGGTACGAGCGCCCCTGCCCACTGCAGGCGGAGTTGCCAGCGCCGCGGTCCTTCGGCCTCGCGGAGCCTCTTCCAGGCGCGTCCCAGGGCGCCCCGGCGTATGGGGGTCTCGACGTAGCGGTAGGAGAGGTCCGCCAGAACTACGGTCGCCCCCAGGCGCAGGCAGAGCAGGGGCCAGC
>JBKPNW010000156.1:0-5678 GCA_046732815.1 Actinomycetota bacterium
GCCGAGATCTCGGTAGTGATGTACGAGTCTTTTGTGTTGGATCGCTACTGGTTGAAGAAGGTCGTTAGCGGGCGGGGGGAGAGGCTCATCTTCGAGCCGCTCCAGCCGGGTAGATGAGGCGGGGATGAAAGGCGGCATGAACTTCGCGTTGACGGAGTTCTCCAAAGTTAGTCGTGCTCCGACCCTTCCGGTCGGTTGCCAAAGAGGGCCGGCCAACTCCCCCTCCAGATATGGCGGCCGACCCGAAGCCGGGCATGATACCAGAGATACGAGTCCCTATCTTCGTGAAAAATCATTCAATTGCGGTATGCGCTCGGGCCCTCCTCGGTAGTACAATTCTTACGGAGATGAGCCGGGCGCCTGACCCCTTATTCCCCCCTCCAAGGGACGGCGTCACGGCTTTTCTCTTGCCTGCGGGCGATTCGTTGCCTACGGGATGCAACGCCACAGTGATGCAACACCTTGGGGTAGTTAGGACCGGCTCGTAGCGGCGTTACAAGCCCGTACTCGAAGTTCGTATGTACGGCTTTCTGAGAAGTTCGCTCCTGGGAGTCTCAAACATCACCCAAATGAGTGATGCGCCCGTTGCTCCACGAAGCTAAGCTACTTTCGTAACGTGACAAGGAGCGGATACGCCGCCCTGGTGTTCGCCGATCGAAGGAGAGAAGGATCGTCATGACGGCCGAGGAATGGGCACTCGCGGCGTCTGCTTTCTTTGCCGGGCTCGGCTCTGGCCTCTTGGGGATGCTGAGCACGATCATGCGTCCGATGCTCCAAGCGATGGATGGCCCCGAGTTCCGCAACTTCATGGGAGCGTTCCTTCGATCCGCGGAGGAGTCCTGGGGACGGGTGTTCAACTTTGCCTGGTCGCTCGGGATGGGCATCGGGCCGCCGATCGTCGCGCTCGTGCTCCTCTTCGACGATCCCGGCTCGACCTCCTTCGTGCTCACCGCGATCGGCCTGGGTGTCGTGATCGTCGGCATATACGTAGTCGCGAACGTGTGGAAGGAACCGCACTACAAGGTGATCTTGGCCTGGGATCCCGAGGGCATGCCGGCGAACTGGGAGGCGGGACGGCGGCGCTACTTCACGATCAATTGGACCCAATTGGCGACGACCTGGTCGGCGTTCGCCCTCTACCTGGTGGCTCTGGCCTCCCTCTAGGCGGCCCCGTAGAGCGCCACCCTGACCACCACCGCCAAGCTCCCTACCGGGGCCAAGAGCCACTGGAGGGCTTATTCACCGGAGTGCGTGGAAGGTTAATTCTGCGAACGTCACTTGCAGGATGGTGCAAAAAATCTCCCGCCAGAGCCGCGAGGATCGCCCCTAAGCGCCGTCCCGCCCCCTTCCGGGACTACAATTGTAGTGCCGGATGAAGATGCGCAAATCCGCACAGCCCCGTCTCGATGTTCCTTCTTATGTAGACGCTGCGAGCTTTCGCCCGAAGACGCCCGTGCGCATCGTCGGTGGCTACCTTGTGCTCGACACGGTGGGGCTCACCTTCGTCTGGATGGGAGTGTGGGCAGCCTACGCCATCGCAGGTCGGTCGAGGCCCGTTGAGACGGAAGCATTCAGGCTGGTTGCGGCACTAGACACCACTATCATGGTGCCGGCGCTCGCGTTCGGCGGAGTCCTTCTGTGGCGGCGCAGGGTATGGGGGTACATTATCGCCACCATCCAGGGCTCCCATTATCTGCTCGTGCTCTCAATCAACTCTGTAGTCTTCATCCGCCGCGGTCTGGCCGAAGCGCCGGGGGAGCTCCCCTTGTGGGGAACGCTGGCGGTGGTGGCCACCGCCGTGACGGTCCTGTAGCTGTCGAACATGCGGGGAAGGCGGGAACGGCGGGCGTAACTGCTCCCGCCGATCACCGCGAGAACGTGTAGTCGATCTCGTCGATGTGTCCACGCCAGTAGGGCTTTTCGCCCTCTGGTAGCAGCCAGGCCACCTCGCCATCGAGCGGTACCAGCATACCGTCGCGCATTTCGTAGTCCCAGAAGCGGCCCTGCCAGGGCGTAGGGACTACCTCGCCGTCCACAGCTCTGCCGCGCGCCTCTGCGCGCACGGTGTCGATCAGACCTTCTTCTTCGAAGGTGAACAGCATGGTTATGGAGATGTCGTCCTCGGTCATGGTGGCGCGGGCCGAACGATCGTCCACTGCCTCCCAGCGCACGCCCTGGCTGGGCAGCAGCGCCGTTGGGTACCAGGCCGCCTCGGCGAAGAAGCGCATCAGTTCGCCCTCGGCCACGCCGTTCGTGCCCCGCATGTCGACCACGGGAAAGAGTCCGAGCAAGGATGCGTGCAGGATACCTTCGCCAGCGACGTAGGCGTCGTGCACCCTAACGGGAAGGCCCGGCATCATCGCGACACTCCCGTTCCAGTCGAAGCCCGGCCGCTGGGCAACCACTTTCTGATCCGACGTAAATTGCTTCCATTGGTCTGTGGCCTCGCCCATGTTGAAGGTGCCCGTGTGGCGAACTCGCGCTCCACTAACCATCGGTTGCCCTTCAGTGAGCACCAAGCGGAAGTAGCGCCTTACTGGATCGGGCAGTCTTGCCAGCTCGCGAAAGTCCACGGTCTGGGGCCTAACGGGTTCGCGGGTCGCCTCTAGCCTTGCCCGCAACTCCCGCGTTCCGGTGCTCCAGCGGTAGGCGCCGTAAAGCCGAGCACCTAGCAGGAGTAAGGTGGGGAAGGCGAGAATGACGAGAAAGGCTCTTAGTACCTTGGTGCGCCTCCAGGAGGGTTTCATGATCCCGAGTCTAGAACATCGAGATGGTGTGTTAGATAGGATCGCAGTATCCGAACTTCGGAAAACGCCGTAAAGCGGAAGGCCAACTTCGCAGAAGGTCCCTTCCACACACTTTGATGAATAACGTAGCATGACGCTAGGTGATGCGCACAAGAGCCATAGCGGTGACGTTGCGGTGACGCGTGTTGCGCTAGTCGTACTCAACACGTTCCTCGGTCTGACCGCGGTGGTGGGCGGCCTGGGCCTGCTGCTGGGCTGGTACGAACCCCCTCCGGTAGAGCTGCTGCGGGGCTCACCGTTCGGCAGCTACACGATACCGGCCCTGTTCCTGCTGGTAGTCATGGGCGGCGGTGGACTGGTCGCTGCGGTGGCGGTGTTGCGGCGGCACGAGCTGGGCGCACCGGCGTCGGGCGTGGCTGGAGCCATGACGATGGGTTTCGAGGTCGTGCAGATGCTAATCATCGGCTTCAGCTGGCTCCAAATCCTCTACCTCGTCGTGGGCGTGCTAAGCGTCCTCTTGGCGGTGAGGATGTGGAGAGCGCGACGAACCCCACGAAGGACCCGCGGAAGGTGAGCGTAAGCCCCACACACCTCTTTTACGCTACGCCTGTTCTGTATCGCGAGCAGGCCGGGGGCGGCCAGGCTGCCCAGACCGCCCCCGACCACCACGGCCGATTTCATCCTCGAGCCCTTTCCTTGGTTTGGGAGGTCATCGTTAGGCACACGCTCTCTCTCACGCATTGATTACCCCGAGCCGCCTCGTTGGCAGACCCCGGAACGCTACTTTAGAGCTACTTCTTACCCTAGAACCGCATTTCTTAGAACCCCGTACAGCGGAAGTTCAACTTTCGAACATTTACCTTCTAGGAGGTTACGTGAATAGGGGGAGAAGAGCTCACAACTGTTAGATCTCACCCCTGGAAACCGTCCGCTAGGGTCTCTCCTCGATCGGGCGCCACAACCATCCCTCCTCATTATCGAGGATACGTCCTAGATTCGGGAAGGGAGGGAAATGGTGGGCGAACACCAATACATCTTCCTCGGCAGCCTCATCGAAGATTCGGCGCTTGCTGACGACGGCTTGCTCGGGCGAGACGTCGAAGACGGGGGTCCATTGTGGGTACTCCAGGTGGAGCGGATTGAGCACCGCGTCGGAGACGTGCAGGAACCGCTCTCCCTCGGAGGCGATGGACAGCGCGATGTGCCCTGGCGTGTGCCCGGGCGTGGCGATGGCGCGTATGCTCGGCACAATTTCGGCCCCGTCGTCTATGAGGTTCAGCCGGTCCCTAAGGGGCTCGAGATTCCGACGCGCGATATTGACCATGGGAGGGGAGGCCTTCGCCATCGCAGCTTCGGAGGTCCAGAAATCCCATTCGTCTCGAGAGATGAAGTACTGAGCGTCTCCGAACACGAGGTTCCCGGATCCGTCGAGCGTACCGCCAATATGATCGGGGTGAGCGTGCGTGATGACCACCGTGTCGATATCCGAAGCTTCGATCTCCGAGGCTCTGAGGTTGTCGAGCAGTGTGCCGGTAACAGTCGTCGAGTGATCGACGCTCGGGAAAAGCGCGGCTGCGTGCTCGCCCAGGTCGCCCGCCCCCGTGTCCACCAGCACGCGGTGGCTGCCGGTGTCGACCAGAAGCAGGGTGTAGGGCGTAGTAATCTGTTCGGTCGGTAGGTCGTGCCGTCGAAGGGTATCTTGGACTTGCTCCCTTGGTACGTGGGCGAAGAAGCTCTCCAGTGGATAGTTGAAGGCTCCATCGCTGAGGCAGACGCACCTGAAACTGCTCAGGTCAAACCGATAGCTTCCGAGGGCCATCGTTATCCTCCCTATTGATCCCTCATTTACAGCACCACTCTACAGTAAGAGCATTTCCCGAGCGTTACGCAAACGATCCTAGGAGACACAGCTGAGAGAACTTCTCAGAAGTCGATGCTCTGGAAGATCAACATCTGCGAACTCCGTCAAGACGAAGTTCGCAGAATCTACCTTCCGAAACTGTTTGGAAAATAGCTGCAGGGGGTCTCGATCATCTTCGTCAGAGCGCTGAAGACAGCCAAATAGGGCTTCTTCGCACCCCTTAGCCTACTAGTGGCACCTCGAACTGAGGGCTATCCCGAATTTCCAAACAGTTTCTCCACTCACTCGGGTAAATAAGCAAGAGTGCACTCAGGAGTGGAAACCGAATAGGTTCGGAGTATAGAGAATAGTTCAGAACTAGCAACCCAACAAGGAGGAGATGGAGACTATGCGAGCTATCACCCTAGAGAGTTTCGACGAGGGCCCCACCCTGCAAGAAGATTTCCCGACCCCGCAGTTCGCCCCCAACGAAGTGCTCGTGCGCGTTCGCGCCTCCTCTGTAAACCCCGTGGACAACGCCATCGTATCGGGGATGCTAAAGGACATGGTCACCCATGAGTTCCCCATCTTGCTCGGGCGAGACTTCGCCGGCGTCGTGGAGCGGGCGGGCTCGGAGGTGAGCGGCATCTCAGAAGGCCAGGAGGTCTTTGGTTTCATTCCGGGGATGAGCCCTACGGTGCACGACGGTAGCTGGGCCGAGCTTATAGCCGTCCCCGAGGCGGTCGCTACTCGCAAGCCCGAGAGCGTCGACACCGCAAGCGCCGGCGCCGCCCCGCTTGCCGCGATCACCGCCATGAGCGCCCTTGACGCTTTAGGCGTCTCCGAGGGCGACACCATCCTCGTGGTTGGCGCAAACGGCGGCGTGGGGAGCTTCGCCGTCCAGATGGCGGCCAACGCAGGCGCAACGGTTATCGCTCCTGCGCTGTCCGAGGACGAGGAATACCTTAGAGAGCTCGGCGTTAGCGAGATCCTGCCGCGCGAGGCCGACGTAGCCGCGCTGGTGCACGAGCGCTACCCGAATGGCATAGAGGCCCTCCTTGATCTCGTCTCCTACGCGCCTGAGGGCCTGT
>JBKPNW010000157.1:0-8740 GCA_046732815.1 Actinomycetota bacterium
CCGCTGGGTGGCGCTAACGTGACCCATGTCTTCGAGCAGCTGCAGCGTGGGGTAGACGGAGCCAGGGCTCGGGGAGTAGAACCCGCGGGACCTCTCCTCCAGCTTCCTTATGATCTCGTAACCGTGGGCAGGCTCGTCCTCGAGCAGGTCGAGAATCACGTACTTGAGATCCCCTTTCTCGAACATCCGCCCCCGCCGCGGGCCGTGGCCGAACCCCGGCCCGTGCCTGCCCCCGAAGAAACCCCTCATCGCTTTTGGACCGAACATGTTCCGCATCTCCTTCCGAAAACGTTAGGCCTCGAAACTAAGCCTCTTCCGTCAACTGGCGCCGGTCGTGCTCCCAGAGTGCGTATGCCAACCTTCCATCATGCGCCCTCACCTCCACGTGACCGCTCTCCGCCAGATCCGAGAGCATCTTGTCCGCCTCGGTGACGCTGAGCGAGGTCTCCAGGGCCGCGAGCGCCGGCGAGAGCTCCCCCCGCCGCGCGAGCGCCCCCAGGAGTTCCCGCTCCTTGCTCTCCTGCGCCGTCACCCTGCCCGACCTCTCCCGGGTACGGGCCTCCGCAAGCCCCGTCAAACCCCTCGCGACGGCCGCGAACGCCGGCACCAAGAAGAACGGAACGGCCCAGAGAAGGAAAAGTAAGGGGAGGAAATGGAAGCCGGGACCGGCCACAAAGAACAGGAACAACCCTCCTATCACCAACCCTGCCACGAACCTCGAGGGGACCGGTCTCCCGTAAGGCGCCATCGTCGTCCTCCTCCCACCCGGGTACCACATCATGCCCCGACCGTACATCTCGCCTCCTTCGTCCCGACGGCCAGCTCTGACTCAGCAGTATATCACGATATATCTTGATAGCACTTTGCCCGGTGGATTCGGGCTTGCCTCTGGCGATTGCCTCTGTATACTGAACTAAATGGTTCAGTATTCGCAGAGGCTCGACGGCACGTTCTCGGCGCTATCCGATCCGACCCGCCGGGCCATCCTGGAGCGCCTGGGGCGGGGCCCTGCCACGGTCGGCGAGCTGGCGGGACCCTCTGGCATGTCGCTGACGGGTCTGGGCAAGCACGTCCGGGTGTTAGAGGAGGCGGGGCTGGTGACCACCGAGAAGGTCGGGCGGACGCGCGAGTGCCGGCTCGGGCCTGGTCGGTTGGAGGACGCCACGCGGTGGATCGAGCGTTACCGGCGCCTCTGGGAGCGCCGACTCGACGGGCTCGAGGGCTACCTCGAGTGGAAAAGGGGGGGGGAGTGAGCCAGGAGCTGAGGGTGGAGCGCCTGATCGGCGCGGCCCCGGGGGAGGTGTTCGACGCCTTCGTCGACGCCGATGCCCAGAAGGAGTGGTACCGGGATCCGGAGCACCAGGGCGGGATCGTCGAGACGGAGTGCGACGCCAGGGTTGGGGGGCTGTGGATCTCCGCGTGGGGTCGCAGCGAGGACGAGCTGTACCGTGAGACCTGCGTGTTCCAGGTCGTCGACCGGCCGCGGCGCCTCTTCATGACGTGCACGGCGACGGCGCCAGACGGGGCTAGCCTTGAGACGGAAGTGGAGGTCACGTTCGAGGAAGAAGGCGGCGGGACCCGGATGACGGTCGTGCAGAGGGGATTCCCAACCCCCGAGCTCAGGGACATCATCGGGGGCGGCTGGCCCGTCGCCCTCGAACGGCTCGAACGCTCGATCCGTGCGCGGACCCGCAGACTGGGGGTAGAACCCGGCGAATGATGGGCGCGGTCGCAGCATCTCGGGCCGGAGATGAGTACTTCCGGCAAGAGACGTAGGAACACACCGTCGAAAGGAGAGACATCGTGGCGGACGAGAAGAACACAGAGGGCGCCAGGAGCTACCAGGGGGTGGCCGAACCGGCTGCGGACCTCAGGGCATTGGACAGGCTCGTCGGCACGTGGGAGCTGTCCGGAGACGTAGGGGGAACCGTCACCTACGAGTGGATGGAGGGCGGGTTCTTCCTGATCCAGCACGTCGCACTCCTGCAGGAGAACGGCGAAAAGAGTACGGGCATGGAGGTCATCGGCCATGAGCGGGGGTTGGGAGCCGAGCCGAGCGAGAACATAAAGAGCCGCTTCTACAGCGGCTCGGGCGACACCCTCGACTACACCTACGAGCTGTCGGGGGACACCCTTACGATCTGGTTTGGGGAGAGGGGCTCACCGGCGTACTACGAGGGCATCTTGAGCGAGGACGGAGGCACGCTCACCGGCGCCTGGCACTACCCCGGGGGCGGCGGCTACCAGGCGATCTCGACCAGGATCGGGTAGCCACCCGGATCGGAATCCGGGGTTTCGGATCCCGACTCATAGGGACATGGAGGTAGAGTGGACCACATGGAGGAGACGGCGCGCGACCGCATCCGGGCACTGGGTGCTCGACCCTGACGGCGGCCCGGACCGCCAGGCGCCGGTAGTGATGTCGTGTCCGTCGTGGAGCGACGTAAGGTACAAGACGGTGTAGAGCGGCCGTGCGACGTATACGGAAGGCCGAACTTCGCACAAGGGGCAGGGCCCGAAGTTCGGGGAAACCGCCTCCTCCCGGCGATCCGCACCTCGACGCCCGGAGAGCACCCCGAGGAACTGGGGCAAGAACGTCACCCTAATCTCCTCGATCACCACCGAAGGGATGGGACCGTCGATGAGCATCCAAGGCTCCTCCGACACGGAGTCCTTCTCGCTCTACCTCAGAGAAGTCCTGGCCCCGAGCCTGAGGAGCGGGCAGATAGTGCTCATGGACAACCTCTCGGTGCACAAGAGCGCGTGGGTGAGGGGTTTGCGCTTTGGTCATCTTGTTGGTGGTGCTGCCGATCTCGCGGCGTGCCTACACCTGAGACCGTAGCCTCGGCGGACTTCGGAGAATACTCCTTCCACGCACTCCGGTGAATAAGGACAAGAAGGGCCAGGGCGTAGTAGCCTCGGCCCTTGTGCCGGTTAGCGGACCCGGGGACTTCCCATGCCAGGTACGGGTTGCGCGGCTTGCCCTCGCCGTTCGGACCAGAGCGCATAGCCCAGCCAGGCAATAGCTAACGCCACCGGGATCGCCGCCAACCGCTGGATGGCGTGCGGGAGCAGCGCGGCCGCGGGGGTCAACAAGGCTGCGACGGCGAGCAGACCGGCCGGCCAGCGAGGCAGGACGCGGGCGCGCAGCGTGGCGATGCCGAACAGCAGGCCGCCGAGCATGTACGGGATCCCGATCCCGAGGCTATATATCGCTGGGAGAGCGCCGAGGTCGATCCCGCCGGTATGCCCGTAGGAGATCCCAAGGAGGCCATCCACAAACCCTGGCGCCGTTCTCGCCAGAGGCGGCGCGATGAAGGCTTCGGCGAAGACGAAGGACGTCTGGAGCCACCAACAGACGATCAATAGGAGGAAGCCGGCCAGACCAAGCCACCCGGCTTCTTCCACTTGCCTGGCGTAGATCCCGGTAATGCCGATGAGGAAGAGGAGGCACATGACCGTCTTCACAGAGGTGATGATGGCCCAGGCGCCGGTGTTGACCGACGCAACCACGTCGGGTGGATGGATCGGCTGGATGCCCGCGAAAATGATCCCCGCCACCAAAGCTGCTAATCCGGCCCAACGGATGAGGCTCGACGCTGTAATCTTCATCTTACTCTCCTCCCTTCGACGACTGTGGTCTGGCGATTGGCGTTCTCATGTGTTTGTCTCCTTGACTTACGGCTTTGTGCCTATCTGTGTTCAGGTGGTATTCGTGTGTTCGCCTCCTCTCTTGGGCTGGCGTGTTGCGCGCCTGGGTTCGCCATCCGCCCCCTTCACCCGCTCGGGTACTTCTTCGAGCATGCCGTATACCGTCCGACAGCTCACCTACTGTGATTCGTACCCTAAGCGAGCGAGCGCAGATGGATTGAATCCCCTCACGATCGGCCATATGCCGAGCAACAACTCCCAAAAGAACTCAGGGATGACCCCCACCTGCCACACACCCCCTTCCTCTAGGACCCCTAACAGCACGGCGACACCCGTAACGATGATCAGGGGACCGCCGATGAGCCCCAGCACGGCCATGCCCCTCGGCACCAGGCCAGACCGATACATCAAGTAGCCCAGGATCAGCCCGTTCCCTATGCCGACGACGAAGCCGGGTCCGAGCTGGCGCGTCCAGTTGTGGAGGACCACCAGCGACTCGCCGACCGCGATGAACGAGCCGCCATCCGCGCCCGCAGCAGCCTCCTGGCGCAACGTCACGACCGTAAGGAGGCTGAGGATCCCCACGGCGATGAAGACGCATTCAACGATACGAGCGGTGACGTATCCAAGGGCCAAGATTTCGTTCTGCCGCCTGACGATCGGGTACAGCACGACGGCGGTGCCGATGTTGGCGATGATGAGGAGCAACTCCAAGAACGCTCCAAAGGACACTCTGGTGTCGGCACCAGCACCGACGATGTAGCGGGGATCGTCGAGCACGGGGACTAAGAAAAAGTAAGCGGGGATCGAAGTGATAAACGTGATCAGGAACAACACGCCAAAAACTCTTGCGATTGTTTGCGGATTGATCTGGACTCCTTACCTTGATGCTATCAGCGACAAGCGACATCCGCTTCAGCGACAGCGGGATATCCCCCTCCACCACAAGAGCATGATGCCACCAGCCGAACCTCGGAGCCAACTTCTCAGAACTCCATTTGGGCGAAGTTCGCGGAAAATACCTTCCACGCAACAGGGTGCATAGCCGATATGACGGGGAGGTTTCGCGCGAAGGGAGCGCACGTGGGCGGCTGGCCGAGGCCCGAACACGACGCATGGGAAGCGTTCATGCAGATAGAGCGCCAAGGCCTCCAAGATCACGCGCAGGGCAAGATGGCCCGCGCTTTGGGCCATGCCCTGCCGGGCGAGTCCCGGGAGGAGTTGGACCGCATAGCCTTAGAGGACCGGCGCCTGGCGCAAAGTGGGATGGTCCAGCTAAAGAGCGGGAGTAGGTTCTACCACAAGCACATAGACGAGCTGACCCGCGAGGACCGGACGGACAGGATCGCGGCCGAAAACGAAACGGTTGAGTGGCTCAAGGACCGCGTGGAGCGCGGGAGGCTAGGGCCGAAGGCACCTTCCATACCCACGCATCTACGCTGAACTTCGCCTTTACGGAGTTCTAGGAAGGCGACCTGCTGGTCTGCGATCCTTTCGACCCATCCCGATCCCGCGAGGCGGTGTCGCCGCCGATGGCGTCGTCTTCTATTTTCCTATCTATTACCTCCACAAGGTCCGTCATGCCGCTTTAGTCCACGTTCCTTATGCCCTCGTAGAGCCTGGGGTTGATCTCCCACTCGTGCTGCAGGGGATTTAGGTTGAGGTAGAAGAGCCGTTTCGAAGCGGCCTATGCGCCGGTGTGCGTGAAAGAAAGCTCAAGACCGCCGACCGTTCAATCTACGCTGAACGCCCAGCCTGCTCCCTCGCGCGTTCAAATCGGAGATGGGCCTGCCAGTAGCGTGCCCTCTCGTGACGATGCGGCCCGTCGGCCAGCTCTGCGAGCTGGCGGCCGGCCTCGGTCTGGCGTACTTCCTCGTGGGCCTCCCTGAAGGGTCGGCCGGTTCTGGCGGCAAGCTCCTCGGCCTAGCGCGCCAAGACTTCCGCCACCATCTCCGAGACCGTCTGCTCAGCCCTCATGATGCGTCTCTCCTCTTTCGCCACTTTTACGCTCGTCGGTCTCTCGAGTAACTCAGTAGGGCTCGAAGACGAGTTCGTTGTCTTCGGGTACGGGCACGTACTCCAGCCGGTAGGCACGGTCCGCGAGGATCTTTGTGGCCAGTTCCCCGGCCGGAGATCCGACGCGGCTCCCGCCGAGGTGCTCCGAGAGAAGGTGTTCGCGAAGCGAGGCATGCAAGGCTTCGTCGCCTTTGGCTTCCAGGTGTCGGCCGCAAGTGCACCGCAAAGCTAGCATCTTTTTCCGCTTCCCCTTTCCCCAAAGGAATGGCCCAAAAGGTGCAGATACCCTACACCCTCGAGCGTGGGGCCGCAACCTCCAGAGGGCTCGTTCGTCGGCGCTCGCCGCCGATTCGCGCTCTTTCTGACCTCATACCTTGATCGTCTTTTCCGCCCCTGCCCGCTCCACCGCACTATAGGGCATAAGGCTCAGGCCACAAGGCTTGGGCGCCGGCCCCACGGCAGCACTCGAAGCCCCCCCCGGCGCCGGTGCGGCGCCGGGGCCATCCTTTCCCTATTCCCGGCTGTTATTGAGACACAGAGGCGCCCGATAGTCCGTACTCTCCGGCACTAAGTGTCCCAGCGCACGGCCCCTGCGGTTCGTGGGGTATAAGGTCTTATCGGTAGGCTGGGCCCGGCGGATCGAGCTCCCCCTCCTGTCCGCCCGGCCCGGCGTTCCGTGCCAGCCTCGCTTCCCTTAGTCCGCGAGGGACGGGGTGTCCTGCGAGACCCCCCGCGCACGAAACGGGGCGTCAGGCGCGGTTGGACAAGGGGGCACTACCCATGAGGGATAGCATAGACGACAATGAAGGGCGCGGCTCACGGAAGCGGTCCTGCTGCCAGACGGATCTCGTTTCCGTGGGCGGGAGGCCTTTGCCCTGCGCCGAACCCGCTAGGGAGTACGTCGATGGCCTCCTGCTCTGCGAGAGGCACGCCCTTGCGGCCAAGCTTGAAGGGCAGATTGGATGTTGGGAAGAGATGCTCTTTCACATAGACCTGTGGTCGGGGGAAGCAAGCCGCCGAAACAAAAAACGTATCGTGGAGCTTCTTGACGTCGAGCGGACAAGGACAACGGCCGCCATCGAGCGCGCGTACGAGGACTTGTACGCCCTCGGTAGCGATACGCTTAAGGCGGGAGCGCCCCCGGTACCGGGTGCATTGGCCGGCAGGGGGCCTCTCAGGAGCCCCCTTCGTGTCCTTCCAAAAGACGCCCGGCGGCTCTCTCTAGCGCTCCGATGTCTCCGACGTAAATGATGCGACGCCTGATCTGGAGTGCACCCTCGTCCTGGAGGCGCCCGAAGGCCCTGGTCACCGCCTCCCTGTTGGCCCCGATCATGGTGCCGAGGTGCTCGTGGGTGTAGCGGGTCGGTATGCTGATCTCTCCCGCTCCACGCACCCCCTCACTCTCGACGAGGAAGAGAATGAGGCTCGCGAGCCTCGCCGGCACCTCCTTGAGCGTCACGTCCTCCATCCTCGTCTCGTAGTAGCGCAGCCGCTCCGAGAGGAGGCCTATCATCCTGATCCCCACCCGAGGATTCTCTTGTATCAGGCGCTCCACGTTAGCGCGCTCCATCCCGAACACGACGGAGGGTTCCATGGCCCTGGCATAGGACTCCCTCAGGCGGTAAGGGGTGAAGGCCATCTCCCCGAAGACCGTCCCCGCCTCAGCCACTTCGAGCGTGAACTCGCGCGCGCCTTCCGTCCTGAAGAGGCGCACCCGGCCCTTCTTGAGGACGAAGAGGCTGCCGTCGTGTTCCCAGGGGGCGTAGAAGGTTTCGCCTTCCGCAAGACGGACCTCGTAGTTCTGGCGGATGAGCTCCCTTAGCTCCTCCGTGGAGAGCGACTCGAAGAGGTCCACCCCGGAGAGGATCTCTACCTCCTCGTCCTCGCCCATCGTGTCGCGTCGCTCACTCATCCGAGCCTCTCTATCTGGTCCGCGAGATCCCCGCCGGGTCGTTCGCGATAGAAGCATCAGCGCATCGCGAACCCTCTTATTCTACCGCACGAAGCGTGTTTTGCACCAAACCTCACAAACCGTGTGTCTTCGCCGGTGTTTGCGCGCCATTGCATCGCGTCGCTGCGGGCACTTGGGAGGCCCTGTAGCGCACCCTACGACCTGGTGACCTGCCGCGCCTTGCTGCACCAGATCTCCGATCACGCCCCTGCCGTGCTCGCGCGGATGGCCGCCCTCAAGCCGGGCTGATGGCTTTTGGTCCAGGAGCCGGACTTCCACCTGGCGCCTACCACGGAGCCGGATATCTGGTCAACCACCTGGAAGGCCATAATCGAGTGGGGGCGCGGCAATGGGGTCGACTGGCTCATCGGCCGCAAGCTACCCGGCTTGGTCGGCACGCTAGATCTCGGTCAACCACGGGCCAAGACCGATGTGCAGAACATCCGCGGGCGGGATCTCGGGGCGTTGTACTTCCGGATATTTTTCGCCGAAGTGCGCGATCGGGTTCTCGGCAGCGAGCTCCTCGAGGCGGCGACGCTCGACGCCGCCTCGGCGTTGCTCGAGGACGCGAACTACTGGACGCAGTGCTGGATGATGACGGCCGTGTGGGCGCGCAAGCCGCCCACGTAGGCCCGGTCCGACGCCCGCGAACGCTCCTGTCCGCGACCGAAGTGGGTAGACGCTACTTGCAACGGTTCACGCCGCGCGGGACCGGGAGCAAGTCGAAGGTCAACCGAGAGAAGGCCACGGAGCCAATAGAGCGGGGCGAGATGAAGCCCGCGGGCCTGCGGGAGGTGGAGCGGGCCAGCGCAGAGGTCGCATTGAAGCGGCGGTCGAGGGTATCCAGGCTCCTGCCGATGTGGGCTGGAGGCTCCGAACCGTTCTAAGCGCCCCCCAACACGCCGGTCGCCACCAGCAGCGAGTACGCCGCGCACACCGCCGTTACGACCGCGATCGCGATCAGGACCCAGAAGCCGGCGTCTCGGCCGCCTTCCTCCTCGCCTCCGACCTCGCGGTCGTAGGGGGCCCTGGCCACCCCCACCTCGGGCTCCACGAACGCGCGCCCTTCCTCGGTTATCCTCCACGGGTCGGCCCGGCGCGCCTCGTCGTCCTCCGCGGCAG
>JBKPNW010000158.1:0-16438 GCA_046732815.1 Actinomycetota bacterium
GAAAGCGGGAATCCACGGGTGGCCGAGGAGGTAGGCCCGTGTGCGGTGCCATTCGCCCAAACCCGGTATGAGGCCTGAAACCTGTAGCCTTCTCTAACGCACGAGGGCGAGGACCAGGACGAAGGCGCAGAGGGCGAGTTCGGCGGCGGTGAGATACGCTCCTGCGAGGCCGAGTGTTCCGGCGGCAGAGGCCATAAAGAGCGGGCCTATCGTCTGGCCCGCCCGCAGGGACATGCCGTTGGTAGCCATGAACGCCCCGCGGTTCTCGGTGGGGGCGTAGGTGTTAAGGAGCGAGAAGACGTTGGGGAGGTTGATCCCCTGCGCCACGCCGAACAGGGCGGCGGGGAGCACGAGTAGGGACAAGCTGGGGGTAAAGGCCACAAGGCCAAGGGCGATCGCATAGAGCACGAACGCCGTTTTCATGAGATTCTTCTCCGAGAAGCGGCTCGTAAGGCGGCCGAGCTGGGTCGAGGTCAGCGCTGACGTCAGGGAGGCGCCAGAGAGGATGGCCCCGATCACTTAGGAGGGGGCGTCGAAGCGCGTTCATCAGGATCGGGAGGTACGAAATCTGCGGCCCGAAGAGCAAGACGTACGTTAGAAGCGAAGCGCCGATCAAGCCGAAGACCTCCCTGTCCCTGAGGTTCTCCCACACGCTCCCGAAGTAGTCTCTCAGCCGATCGTCGTTGCGCGGCTCCGGATTGTGCAACGAGAACAGGACGACGAAGGCTATGGGTATGGCCGCGAAAGGGAGGAGGAAAGGGTAGAACCACCCGAAGGTCGCCAGCAAGCCACCGATAGCAGGGTAGCTCGCCGTCCCGACGGAGAGGACGCTGGAGTTGTAGCCGAGGGCGCTCGAGCGCTCCTTTCCCTCGTAGATGTCGCCGATCACGGTGACGTTGAGCGTCCCAAGCGCCGCGGCACCCATTCCCTGGCAAAAGCGGAGCGCGAGGAGCAGCTCGAAGCTGCGGGCGAAGGCGCCTCCGGCAAAGCCGAAGAGGAGGAGCGCGGGGACCAGTATCTTCTTCCTCCCGTAGCGGTCGGAGAGCACGCCGAGGAGCGGGGTCTTACGATGCCCGGGAGGGTGAAGAACGTGATCAGGAGCCCGACCTGCCCGCTGGAGATACCGAGGTCCCTTACGATGGTAGGAAAAGCCGGCGTCACGCTCGAAGTCCCAAGGACCGCCATCAACGTCACGCCCCACAAAACGTGGAGGTTGTGGTCTTTGTAGACCCGGCGAACGCCCTCGTTTCTCTCAGCCTCCATAGCCACGAACAGAGAATCTACCAGGTGATGAGTTAGGCAGTGGGATTACGCACACAAGAGGGTTTTCGGAAGCGCAGCTCTTCCCAAACCTGGCATTCGCGCTGGTCAGGGGTTGGAGGTCTCGAACACGGAACGGTACATCGCGTATGCGAGTCCGCCGAGGACCACGTAGATCAAACCGGCCACGACCACGACGGTAGAACCGACCTGTAGCACGCCGTCGGCCACCTGGTAGAGCCCGTAAACGAGGTACCCGAGCGCGCACACCAGGGCGCTCCTCTGAAAGAGCGCGTGCCTTTTGAGGAGTAATCCGGCCAGGGCGAAGAGCGCGCCGATGCAGACCACGAGGGCGAGGATCAGAAGTACGCTGCTGCGCAAGAGCTCGGCACCCGTACTGATGCCGAATCGTTCGGCCGTTGGTACGGGATCGGCGAGCGTGAGGACGAGCCCGTAGAGGTCCCCGGCTTCGGCCAGGAACATCAGGCCGAAGAGCACCATGGCGACAACCCGCAGCACGCCCACCCCTAGCGCCTGTATTCCCGCCAGCCCATTCGTGCGAGCAAGGCCGCGGTCATCGCCGCCGTCGCCCCCCAGATGTTTCGCGGGACGGGACCCCCGATCGCGAACACGGGCACCTCGTAGTCGCGGCCGTCGCGGTGCCAGAGCACTTTGCGGAAGGTCTCCTGGGCGGTCAGCGTCGCCAGGGAGACCGTGAAGATCTCCTCCACCTCGTCGGGGGACAGTACCAACTCGGCCTCGGGTGGGAGGAGCCCGACAAACGGGCTGACGCGGAAGTTCGAGGGCGGGATGTACATCTCCTCCAGCTCCCCTACAACTTCCACCAGTCTGGGGCTGAGGTCGATCTCCTCTTCAGCCTCGCGCAGCGCGGTCTCCAACAGCGAACCGTCGCCCGACTCTATGCTGCCGCCGGGAAAGGAGATCTGGCCGGCATGATCGGCGAGATCTTCCTTCCTCACCGTATAGACCACCCTCGCATCCTCGCCCTCCACGAGGATCGGCACCAGCACCGCGGCGCGCCGCGAGGCGACACCCGGCTGCGGCACCCGCGAACGCCTCTCCCCGGTCTCGAGGTCTACAGGTGAGAAGCCCTCGTAGACCTCACGCCACTCGTCGAGCGGGCGGGAGACCGCCTCCCGCAGCCTATCCGCGAGATCACCCCGACCGTAAAGGTCGTCTTTCTCATGACGTTCGTTCATCCCCGAGATCATAGCGTATGAGAGCATTTCAGCACGGCGCTTGGCGCCTTGTCAGCACGCTTCGGGCCTTAACAGGCCCTCGCTTGTCAGCAACTCAGCTTCTTCCTCTCCGGCCTCGCTCTGGCGCGCATGAGGAACCGCTGCTTATGGCGGAGGTTCTACGCTCGCGGCGACGCTCGGAGACGACTTGGCTGAAATGCTGACAAGCTGCCGTAGGCGGCGTGCTGAAATGCTGACTAGCTGAAGTGCTATCAGTGGGAGATGTTCTTGTAGGCGAGGATCTTCTGCGGCGTCACCCGCACCAGCAACTCGCCCTCCGCCGCGTTGCGCCGGCCGTACTCGTCGGCCTTGTCCGCGCCCATGTAGCGGCCACCGAGACGAGTGGTCCAGTAGAGCAGGTCGGGGTCACCGGCACTGAGTTCAGAGGTGCCTTCGATCAGGACGAAGTGGAAGGGTGGTTCTTCGTCGTCGATGCAAAGGCTGACGCGGGGATCCCTGATCATGTTGCGTCCCTTGAGGGTGCTCTCTCCGGTCGTGAATATCAGGGTATCGCCGTCCAGGTCGAACCAGATCGGGGCCGCGTGAGGCCTGCCGTCGGCTCGTACGGTGGCGAGGACCGCCGTCCTGGGGTGGTCGAGCATGAACGCCCTGTATTCCTCTTCCGTCATCTGATGCGCCACCCGGATACACCTCCACGTCCGGAGAACCACCGCCCCTGTGCCCAGACTTCTTACGGGGTCGGGTCGTCGTAGGAGCCGCCGTAGATGTCGCTATTGCCGAAGGTAGCCGGACACTCCTGCTGGACCTCAGGTGGCTCTGGCCCCTCCTCTTCTTCCTTGGGCTTATCCCGAACCTCGTTCCTCACCTCGGGTAGGTCTTCCTCCTGCGGCTCTGCAGTACCCGCCAAAACGGCGGCCGCCAGCTCCTGGCGGTAGGCATCTACAGCAGGGCAGTCTGCCGCGTTCCTCACGTCGTTCCAGACGGCCACACCGTAATCGCGCGTCGCGGCCGCGTAGTTGTAGTCGCCTATGAACCCTCCTGCCAGATTATTCTGGCTCGAACCGCGCGCGTCCCCATCGGGTCCCCGATGCAGGTCCGAAAATTGCCCGATCTTGCCGACTGCAGCCACCTCTGCGTGCCTGACCACACCCTGCATCAGGCGCCTAGGCGCCTGGGTCGAGCTCTGCCACGGCTGATGGAAGTTGTCGTAGGTGAGATAGACATCTGTCCCGTCGGGGGAGATGGCGATGGCCGGGAAGTCAGGTCGGTCGCTGTCTAACGCCGCGTTTGCCGGGTCGCTGAACGTTTCTCCATGGTCGGTCGAGTAGGTGACGAGCGCCTGCTCGTTCGGCCCTGGACTCTCGTCGGAGGGCGTCTCGCCATCGGACCACGTCATGACAATCTCATCGGTGGCGTCCTGCCCGGTCGGTGCGCTGTTGGCGATATCCACGCTCGGATAGCTGTCAGTCCTCGCGCCGCCGACACCGTCGAAGCTGTAATTGTCTGTGGCGGGATCGTAGAGGCCCACGTCGGTGACCGTCGCCACGGCCTCAGGCCGGGTGAAGCTCACGCCACCGTCGAACGAGCGGACCTCGTACTGCACGCTGCTGCCCTTCAGAGCTCCCTCGTAGAAGACGTAGACCCTACCCTCGCTGTCGGTGCGTACCGTGCAGCCCTGACGTCCGCCCGAACGCCCCTGGCCAGAGTTGGTGTTGGCGGCGTTGGTGATCTGCTTGTTCGCCCACGTGTCGCCGCCGTCGGTCGAGCGGCTGAAGACGATCGGCTCTGGCAAACTCCCGACGCTTCGGAAGGCCGCGTTACACACGTAGACGTTGCCAAAGTAAGGGCTCGAAGACGCGTTGTCCGCCCAGATCTGTTCCTTGTCGGAGAAGAGCGCGGAGTTCTGCTTGCTGACGACGACCGGGTCCTTCCACGCCGTCTCGTCGCCGGCTGCCGCGGCCTTCACGTCGTCCGTCCTCGACACCGTGATGGCTTCGAAGCCCTTGAAGGCCTGTTCCCCCGGCAGGTTCGACGCCAGGTTGGCGTAGTAAAGGCGCGAACCGTTGGCCCAGGAAAACTCCCCATCGGGTCCGCGGCGAGGGCCGAACGCAACAGAAGGGTCGCCGTCAGAGACCAGACCGTTCTCGTAGTACCTTGGCAGTGTGCCAATGGGCCCTACCACGGGCTCACAATCGGGGTCGGTGTCGCCGGGCGCACCGAGGCAACCTCGCGCCGTGAGCCCGGTGTAGGTCGGCTGGGTCCAGGTGGCGCCGCTGTCGATCGAGAAGTAGATGCCCGAGATGCCGATACCGTCCGTGAACGGGCAGGTCGTGTCGTCGCCGGCGTTGCAGGCCTCCATGTCGATGTTGTCGTTGGCGCCGGCCACCACGACGTTCGGATGGTTGGCATCGACCGCCACAGCGGGCTCGTTCTGCTTGTTCTGCGAGAATATGTTATCGTTGCTATCGACGGTCACTTCCGTGTCGCCGTCCTGCGCCAGAGCTGGTGCCCCGAAGATTACGAGCGCCGCGATTGCGAAGGCGAGTCCAACTACCAGGCAGGCGTAAGTCGCCCGAGTACCCCCGGTGTCCCTCTCCACGTGCATACAGTCCCTTTCCGTAGCACTGCCGAAGCTCCGAGCTTACAGTCCACCCGGAGCGTGGTCAAGAGTACCCACTGGCGCGTGTACACCAGACGTTACCGGTCCGTGGCGCCAGGGCTACCCCACAGGCCCGCCCGACGATAGCCTGCGAGCATCAGGAGTCCGATCGTGACCTGAACAAAGCCGAGCAGAGCCTGGAAGAGCACGTACCACGTAGGCCCGGCCCTAGGGAGCACGCCTGTCAGTTCCAGGACCGATGCCGGTACGCGCAGGACGCCGAACAGGAAGGCGACCAGTATCAGCCAGAACGTCCAGCGCCAGCGCCTCAACACCCCGCATGAGAGCAGGACGATGAAAGTCGAGATCGCACCCAGAAACGCCAGGTCAGCCAGAAGATGCCGGCCCGTCGGCAGCTTCATGGCGCTGTCGTAGATTCCTGGCTCGACCAAGAGGATGGCAACGAGACAGATCCAGACCACCACGAAGAACCCCAGCACGAGAGACTGCATCCGGTTGACCACCGTAATCCTCCCGCAATCTAACAGGAACGGACCGGTATCATGCACGCTGCATGTTAACACCCCGACGATCACGGAAACTAACCAGGCCTCGGCTGACGCTGGGAGACGGGACCGTACATGGGGATGTCACGGTATGATACAATAAGCATTAATAGAGAGCCGGACACCTTTACTGGAGCCGAAGTCGCTTTCTCTGGGCCTGCACCTACGACAGCCCGGGCGTGCTCCTTGTTTGGGCCCCGGCGGCAAGGTGAAAGAAGGAAGTCTCTAGTGTCAGACGAAGCTTTACGGCAAGAAGGTCCCGCGCGACGGCGCGAGCAAGAGCGGGCCAGGGAGCGAAGCCGGATCAGATTCGCAGCGGCCTGGGTTGCCGCCCTCAGACAGGAGGAACTCGCGCGCAAGCGAGAGCAGGCCAGGCGCAAGAAAGTAGCAGAAGAAGCAGCCGCCTGGAAGCGCTTCGTGCAGACGGAGCGGCGTCAGCTCCAACTGCGCAAGGACGGCCAGCTCGCCAGGCAACTCGGCGAACCACTGTCGGGGGAGTTCCCCGCGATGCTGCGAAGGCTTGTCTCAGAAGATCAGAGACAGGCCGAACGCGGTCTCGTGGCGCTGATGAGCGGCGGCAAGACGTTCTACAAGGACATAGATGACCTCGCTCCCGAGGACATGCCGGCCAGGATCGCGGCGAACAGGTTGCGAACAAGCTGGCTCAAGGAACAAAGGGATGAGTGGCTTGGCAGGGGCGAGATTCAACCTTGAAGCTACTCAGCCGGCCGGTTCCTCCTCGGCCCGGCGCTGGCCCAGCTCCCTGTCGAGCAGGAAGAGTGCCTCGCTCTTGTCTCCCACCATCTTCAGGGTCTCGACGACGTCCCCGGCGTTCTTCTCCTCCTCCACCTGCTCCGTGACGAACCATTGCAGGAAGGTCTGGCTCGCGTAGTCGTTCTCCCCCACCGCCAGCCCATAGAGGTCGTGGATCATCGCCGTGACCCTCCTCTCGTGCTCGAGCGCCTCCTCGAAGACCTCGAGTGGTGAGCCGAACTCGACCACCGGCCCGTCTATCGCGCGCAGGGCGACCCGACCGTTACGCTCCAGGATGAAGTCGTAGAACTTCATCGCGTGCCCCGTCTCCTCCTGAGCCTGGGCCCGCATCCACCGTGCGAAACCGGGGAGGTTCTCCGACTCGCAGTACGCCGCCATCGAGAGGTACTGGTACGCCGAAAAGAGCTCGTTCTTGATCTGCTCGTTCATCGCTTCCTCGATCGCTGTGCCGAGCAAGGTGATCTCCTCCTTCTCATCCTCCGCTACGTCCTTCCCTCCACTATACCGATCTCCCGGTCGGTAAGCCCGCAGAAAGCGAAGACGATAGCAAGCTATCGCGCCGCGCGTCCTGGTCGCTTCGGGATACAGGCGCTCGCGGCTTGCTGAAGCGCTGGCCAGAGCGGGGTGAAGGTCCATCCGCCGCGAGGGTATTCTCGCCCCTGGCGCAGCACAGGCCAAACGGGGCCGGCGCGCGTTCGCATTGCCCGCGTTTGTGTCTCTAAACTCCCCGCCATGGGAAGCCCTGTGGCACAATAATGAGGGCAGATGATCATGTGTAAGCGATTCATGAACAAGGTTTTGCGTTGAGTGCCGGTGGGTCCCGGGCCCCAATTAGGGTTGTTCTTTGCGACGACCACCAGCTGTTTCGCCGCGGTCTCGCCGAGATGCTCGCCGTCGCAGACGACATCGAGGTGGCGGGAGAGGCGAACACCCACGAGCGGGCGGCCGCGATCGTCTCGGAGGAGAGGCCCGACGTGGTGCTGCTCGATCTGGAGATGCCGGGCATGGGGGCCGAGGAGTCGATGCGGAGGATGCTGAGTCTCCCACAGCCGCCGAGGGTCGTGATCGTCACCATGCACGACGAGCCGCGCCTGATCCGGCGCTTCATAGGCGCGGGGGCCAGCGCCTACCTCCCGAAGAGCGCGACCCTGGAGGAGCTCCTGGCCGCCGTGAGGAACGCCGCCGCGAGCCCGCACTCGCCTTCGGGAGTAGTCGGCGCGCGCGTCGTGCCCCCGGAAGTGTTGGAAGACCTTGACGGACGGGCGGATGACCTGTCGGGACGGGAGCTGGAGATATTGCTACAAGCGGCGCGCGGGATGAGTAACCAGCAAATAGCAACCTCGCTCCACCTCTCTGAGGCCACGATCAAGCGCCACCTCGCCAACACCTACAACAAGATAGGGGTCGGATCCCGCACGGAGGCGACGCAGAAGGCGCTCGCCAACGGTTGGATCTCCTCGTTCGAGGTCGCCGAAGTTTACCAGGAAGATAGGGAAGGCCGCACATGACCCAAGACGCCGACAGCGCCTCCAGGGAGGATGCCTTCGGGGGACGCTTCCGCGCCTTGATGGCCAACGTTGCGGACATGGTCACCATAAGCGACCGTGATGGGAAGATCCTCTACGCAAGCCCGGCGACCGAGCGGGTATCGGGCTCAGATCCATGCGGGAACGGGCGGAGATGGTGGGCGGGAACTGAACCTCACCTCACACCCCGGTGACGGCACGACGATGGAGATACGAGTACCTCTGAGGGCGGACTGAAAAAGACCTTCGTAAGCCCACGCTTCTTAGCCTCTCAGCTTTGACCCGTCTCTCGCTTCGCGAGGGCGATCCCCCGGTCCACAATTCGAAGCAGGTCTTCCATGCACATGTCGCGCGCTTCGGAGACCTCGCCGTCTACGCTGATCTGTGCGTCCATGCCGTCGGTGTAGAGCACCATCACGCGGCAGAGAATACCAGCCACGGCTTCCGGACCGAGCCCGTCGTTGTCGTTGTGAACGAGCAGATGAGGCCGGAAGCTCACGAGCTCCCCTGCGGTGGCCCCCGGCGATGCGACCCTCACGTCGATACCGTGACGCTGACGCCGGATCGAGAGCGCGATCGCCTGACGGTACATCTGTGGCGTAACGGTTACCAAAACGCGCATCATGCCCTACGGTATATCCCAAAAGGATCACCAGGAAACGAAAAGCACAAAAAATGGGCCAAAGGATGTACTGCGCATAATTAGAAGAGCTCGCAAGCTCCTGGCACCTCAGTTTCTGGTTCTACATGGATGTTACTGTTGCTCAGCAGAACTGAGCTTCTCGATCCTTGGCCTTAGCGCGACATCTGGGCGGTCGGCAAGCAAGTTCGTTCTGAGCCTCCGCTGAGCGGCAATATCCCTGCGACGAAGCGGACCGAAGCTCTTGGTGATGTCGAGCCCCGCTCTTATCTGGTAGAGCGCCAGCGGAGAAACGGTGTGTATCGGCGTGCCCTCGATCACAGTAGCAGGGTGGGCAAATATGTCGTCGGGCGCATATATTCTGCAAAGATCGCCAGCTTCGTCGATGACGCTGAAGTAATAGGCGTCGCCGTCTATATCACAGACCCCAAGCTCGAGGTTGAGGCCACCCTCTCGCCCACCGAGGACCAATGGTCTGCCTCCGATCGGCTCGTAAAATACTTCCAAATTGCTGAAGCCCAGTTGCTCGCATTGCTCTTTACGTCGACCCAGCTCGTCGCGTAGCACCATTATGTCGATATCGCTATGAGGCCTGGAAAGCTTGCGGTCGAGCAGGACATCCTCGGCGACGCCACCGAATACGAACAGTGGGGGATCCAACTCCGCTATTGCCTCGATGAGTTCGAGATAACTCTGCTTCATCCACTAATCGTAACAAAGTGCCTTACGCCGCTCTTGGGTTTGATATCGAGTCCGGGTAGATGGCATCGCCACCGCGCACGGGCCTTTACGTCTCCTGCTGCTCGTGGGTTCCCGCTTTCGCGGAAATGACGTACAAGAGAAAGACTCGGCGTCCCGCAGCCGCAAAGCGCGACCTTCCAGGCAGACTTGGTATGACGGGTGAGGGGCAGCAGGAATTAATCCGCGCCGCCTGTGGCGAGCATGTCGAGGGCGACGGCGGCGGTCCAGGATTGCTCTCGGGAGCCTAGGGGCTCGCCGGTGAAAGGCTCGAAGTACTCTGCGAAGCCGCCCTCGGAGAGCTCCTCCAGGGTCTCGCGGCGCATCCTCTGTGCCCGCTCGTTCTCGCCAGCCCGGAGCAGCGACCACCACAGGAGCCAGTTGGCGACGGGCCAGACGGGGCCGCGCCAGTAGCTGCGCGGGTGGAAGCCTGGCTCTTCCGGGCTGGTGGAGGGCGGCAGCGGATGGCGCAGATTGGGGTTGCCGGCAAAGTCCCGCGAGTCGAGCGTCTCCAGGAGCTCGTAGAGCCGCGAGAGATCCAGCCCACCGGAGATCAGGGGCGCGAAGCCCGCTATGGTGCGCACCCGCACGGGCTCACCGGCGAGTACGTCGCGGTCCAGGCAGAGCCCGAGGTCGGGGTCCCACTGCTCTTCGAGGCCGGCGCGGCCGCGTTCGATCCAGCTTTCTATGAACTCCCTGTCCTCGCGCGGCGCATCGAGGACCTCGGCGATCTCCAACAAAGCCTCGTTGGCCGCGACGAGGATGGCGGAAAACAACACGTCCTTGACCAGGAACGGGTGCCGCTCGTAGATATCGGCCTCGTCGTAGCGGACCCGTTTGAGGAGCTCCAGCAGCCACAAGAAGCGGTCGTACTCGCTGTCGGTCGGACGGTGCGACGGATCGCTGACGTGCTTGAGGTCGTAGCGGGTGTAAGAGGGCACCTCCCCGACGGAGATCCTCTCCAGGGCCGCGTCCCAGCGCGGGGAGTTGTCGGTGCCGCTCTCCCAGGGGTGGTAGATGGTGACCAGGCCAGAACCCTCGGGATCTCGGGCGGTCGCCAAATAGCGGTGCCAGGAGAACAGACGCCGGTAGTTGCCGGCGAGGAAGGAGCGGGCGCGGGCGACGCGCTCTTCGTCCTTGCCCCGCGAGGTCTGCCAGATGCGCCTGACGGCTATGGCGTGCACGGGCGGCTGGCACAACCCGCTGGTGCGCGGGCCTGAGGGCGCATCTTCCGAGAGCGCGGAGGAGTTCCAGCGCTCCGCATCGGGGAAGTAGCTCTCCTTGGGGGCCTCGGGGTCGAAGACTATGTGCGGGACCTTGCCCGTCGACCACTGGCCGCTAAAGAGGGTCTCGAGCTCATCCGTCGCGCGCCGGTTGTCCACGTGCGCGAGGCCGAGCGCGATGAACGCAGAATCCCAGCTCCACTGATGTGGGTACAGCGAGGGTGCCGGCTTGGTCCAGGACTTCAGGCCGTTGCGGCGCAGGACGTCCGTAGCAAGCGGACCCGCGCCGTCGAAGCCGCCGGTCCGTGGCCCTTCAGAAAGGCTTTCTGGAACCTCTTCCTCTCGCATGAACCGGTGCTACTTCTCCCATCGACTCGCTCGACCCTCTCAATGTATACAACGCCCGGTCTGCCTTCAAGCCTACCCGCAAGCTCCCCCGCTCAATCATCGCGCCTTTGGAGGTTCGAGATGTCTTCCTGGTAGGCGTCCAGAGAATCCAGAAAGCCGTCGTAGGCGTCCACCGACTCCCTGGACAACTCCCTGAATACCTCGCGTTGTTCCCTCGCCAGTTCCTGCAGACTGCCGAGGGTCCTGCGGTTGAGCTCGGCGTGGTCGTCGAGCGTCTCGACCCAGTTCTCGAAAAACCTCCTGGAGAGCCTCATGCCGCTCTTCTGCGCCTCAAAAGCCTGGTCGACCGCCGCCTTGTAGCCCTCGCGGGCGAGCCTGTCCAGCCGCTCCGAGGCTTCCCGGTTTCGCCGCGCATCTCTCTCGTCCACGTCAGACCTCCTTTCCCGCGCATATGATACCGAATCAGGGTGGCTTCGGAGCGAATAGGGAGTGGGTATGGTTCTCTCCACGCATGCCGCTACCGGTCACGCCCCGCGGAACGACTAGGGCGGTTCGCGAACCGTCCCTGCGAGCGGATCTTCTCTATCGGACCTGATACGGCACCAGGGCTTCTGTGTCGAAGCGGAGACCGGTGCCGGGCGTCTCCGAGGGGCGCACGCCGCCGTTCGTGACGCGTTGCGGTTGCTCGAGGTAAGGATCCAGGGCGAAGGCGTGTTTCTCCAGGTAGACGGGATCTTTCGAGGCGCAGAGGAGGTGGGCGCTCAGCTCATCGGTGTAGTGGCTGCTGGTCGAGAGGCCGGCATCGTCGGCCATCTTCAGGGCCTCGAGGGAGGCAGTTATGCCGCCGTTGGTAATGGGGTCTATCTGCAAGACGCCGGCGGCCTTTTCGTCGACGTAGCGCCTGAACTCGTGCGGGGAATGTAGGCTCTCGCCAATGGCTATGGGCACCTCGATCTCGCGCGCGAGCCTGGCGTGGCCCGCGACGTCCTCGGGGATGGTCGGCTCCTCGTACCAATAGAGGTCGAAGCGCTCCAGCCGTCTCCCTCGCTCCAGCGCCTCGTCGGCGTCCCAGGCCATGTTGGCGTCGACCATCAGGTCGATGTCGTCCTCAACCAGGATGCGGACGGCCTCCACCCGTTCCTCGTCCTCGCGGGGGTCTGCGCGTCCGATCTTGACCTTGACGCCTGGCAGGCCGCGCTCCAGGAAACCTTCCGTCTGGGCGAGCAGGCCCTCCAGCGGCTTCGGTAGGTCCACGCCGGAGCCGTAGGCGGGGATCTCGCGCGCCTCGGCGCCCAGGAGGGCGTACAGCGGCCTGCCTTCGCGGACGCCGTAGAGGTCCCAAAGGGCCACGTCCACCGCCGCGATGGAGAAGGAGGCGAGTCCTCCGCGTCCGACGTAAAGGAGCCGCTGCCACATAAGGTCCCACAGGCCGCCGATATCCGTGGCATCCTGGCCAATGATCAGGGGGATAATGTCGTGGTCGATGAGGGATTTTACGGCGCGACCGCCCCGTCCGATGGTGTAGGCGTAGCCGTGGCCTGTGACGCCTTCGGCGTGGAGCTCCAGCGTGATCAACTCCTCCGAGTCGATGGCGCCGTGCCCAGCGTCGCCCATGGGCTCCAGCGGCAGGCGGTAGTAGGCCGTCTCGACATGCTCTATCTTCATAGCGTCCTCCGAAGTGGCTATCTCTCTTCCCCATTGCGCAGACGCCCGACCAATCTCTGTGCGGCCCAGTAGCAGACGGCCCACATCGTGAGCGTCGGGTTGACGCCGTGACACGTGGGAAAGACGGCCCCGCCGAAGACGTAGAGGCCCGGCGTGTCGTGCACGGCGAGTTCGGCATTCACGACGGAGGAGGACGGGTCTTCGCCCATGCGGCAGCCGCCGAGATCGTGGCTGCTCATGACGCCCCCGAAGCGGGGGCCCCGCCAGGTCTTCGTCGCCCCCATCTCGCGCAGTATCTCCTCCGCCTTCGCTTCCATCCAGTCGGAGAGCCGATGTTCGTTGCGCTGCATGTCATAGGTGATCCGGACGAGCGGTAGGCCGAGACCACTCCTGTCACGGTGTCGGGGGTCGAGGTCGAGGAAGTTATGCCCGTAGGAGAGAGTGTCGGGTTGGATGCGGACGGCCGCCCAGTGCTGCCACGTGCGTATATGATCCTTGTAGCCCTTGCCCCACTCAGGCACGTCCGGCGGCAGGGCCTCGCGCGTCACCCCCAGCGGCAACCGCTGGTTCTCGACGTTCGGCGTGGCCCCGCCGACGAAGCCGTGAGAGGGAGCTTCAAAGTTTGCCGCTATGAAGTCGTCCAGGCCCCACATCTGCGCCGCCGGCCCGGTGTGCCCGTTGAAGACGGTGTCGGGGAAGTACCCGAAGACGTCGGCCCACATCTTGGTCATGAAGTGCCTGCCGAGCTGACCGGTCTCGTTCCCGAGCCCCCGGGGTCGCCGCCCGGTCTTCGAGAGGAACATCAGGCGCACGTTCTCGAAGGTGTAGCCGCAAAGGATGACCGTGCGGGCCTCCTGCACCCGCAATTCTCCGCCCGCGTCGACGTACTCGACCCCGCTCGCGTGGCCGTCGACGTCTGTCAAGATGCGAACGACGCGGCAGTGGGTTCTGAGGTCGAAGTCGCCTGTCGCGAGCGCCTCGGGGACCGAGGTAAGGGCGGGATACCAGCGATCGTCGCAGAAGGGTCCGAATCCCGCGCCGCTCCAGGGCGTGTAGGTGTTGGCGGGGAAGCCGTTGTGGGGGACGCTGTTGGCGGCGACGGGCGTGGGGTAGGGATGCAGTCCCATTTCAGTGGTCGCCTCGCGGAAGATCTCACCGGTACGGAAGGGCCGCATGGGCGGCATCGCATACGGTTTGCTCCGCGGAACGAAAGGGTTGGCTTCGCCGTCGCCAGCGACGCCGGCCAGGTACTCGACCGTCGTGTAGTACGGTTCGAGGTCCTCGTAGGTGATGGGCCAATCGACCAGGGTATTTCCGTCGGGGAGGACCGTATCTCCGAAGTTCTCGCGGACGTATGTGAGGTACCCGAAGTGGTGCGGGTGGCAGCGGCGCAACGCTCCGCCCCAGTGGATCACCGACCCCCCCACGCCGTTCATCATGCGCCCCAGCGTGAAAGTGGCGTCCCTGGTGGGCTCCCCTTCTCTGAGCCGCCACCGCGGCGTCTCGGAGAGGAACTTCGGGCCCATCGCGCCCCTGGCGTAGTAGGAGGAGGTCAACTCGTCGGGGATGAAGTCTCGCCTCGTGCGGTACGGACCGGCCTCGAGGCCCACCACCTCGAGTCCTGCGCGGGCGAGAACAGGGGCTATTAGGGCCCCCACGGCGCCGACCCCGACCAGCACGACGTCGGCCGGCCCCGACGGGGCTTCGGCACCCTTCTGGGGATCGTAGCCGGGGATCTCGACCGGCTCGTGCGATGCGTCGCTGAGGGAGAAGCCGGCATCTTCGAGGGATCTGACTTCTCCGTCCTTCGTCACGGGCTCAGCCGCCAGGTTCTCCTCCGCCGAGTGTTCGAGCCAGACGCCGGGATGCCCTAGGAACTTCCAGCCCAGTTTGTCCCGGTTTCCGCCGTGGGCGGGGTCGGAGAAGAGACCTTCACGGGCGTGCTCGCGTAGCATCCAGAAGAACTCGCGCTGCGGCGGGACCAGGAAGTCCGCGAGGGCGCCACGCTCGAGGTCGGAGATCAGGGCGTCCTGTCCTTCCGGCTCGCAGTCGACGAAGGGCGCGTCGAAGCGCTCTACTGCCGCCCGGTCCAGGGCCCTCAGGCCGAGGCGGTAGGATTCGACCCTGTCCTGGTAGGCCCCGGCCAGCGCCCGGTCGAGATACGCGACTACCCCGACCTCCCGCGCTCCCGGACCGTTCTCGTCGGCGGGGAAGATGCGCTCGAAGATTGCAGCGGACGTATGGGCCTCGTGCGGGTTCAAGGTTGTGAGTGGGGTTCGCCCCTCCACGCGTCCCTCCGGATACGCTGGGTGATCGTCCGACGCGGCCTTCTCGCACGTGCTAACCGAAGACGGGTCTCACCGCCTTCACAAGATATTCGGATGCGCTCCTTTCGAGGTCCCTATTCTCACCATGATTCAAGGTGCCCGCTGAGCCACGCAAGCAAACTCGAATCAACTGATCCGAGCGTCCCAGGTTTGCCGCCTTGCGTCGGCCCAAAGGCCCATACCGGATCGTATAGAATGACGGCGTATCCGTCCCAGGAGGCCGCATGAACGTGTTCGGGATAGACATTGGAGGGTCGGGGATCAAGGGCGCGCCCGTAGACACGGAGTCGGGCGAGTTTGTCAAGGAGAGGGTGAGGATCAAGACCCCCCAGCCGGCCACTCCTGAGGCGATCGTCTCTACGGCGGTCGAGGTGGTCCGCGAAGCGGACTGGCAGGGCCCCGTCGGCTGCGGCTTCCCTGCCGTCGTCAAGGACGGTGTAGTTCGGACGGCGGCGAACGTAGACCAGGCGGCGATCGGCTTTGACCTGCGCGGGGCGCTACAGGGCGAGCTCGACTCCCCCGTGAGCGTCGTCAACGACGCGGACGCCGCCGGCCTCGCAGAGATGCGCTGGGGCGCAGGCAGGGAGCAAGATGGCGTCGTGCTGATGCTCACGCTGGGTACTGGCATAGGCACCTCCCTCTTCGTCGGGGGCCGGCTGGTGCCGAACACTGAGTTAGGGCACATCGAGGTAAGGGGCAAGGACGCCGAGCATCGCGCCGCGGACAGCGCCCGCAAGCGGGACGACCTGAACTGGAAAGAGTACGCCAAGCGCCTGGATGAGTACCTCCACAGGATCGAGTTCCTGCTCTGGCCTGACCTCATAGTCATCGGCGGCGGCATAAGCAAGAAGTCCGAGAAATTCTTCCCCCACCTCACGGCCCGCACGAGGGTGGTGGCGGCCGAGATGCACAACGACGCCGGTATCGCCGGGGCCGCCCTGGCCGGACTCCCCGAACGCGCGGCCGTCAAGACGGCAGAGTAGCAAGAGCGAGCCGAAAAGGAGGCTAGTCGTGCCTGCCGTAATCGAACGTCTCCGTGAGGCCATAAACCGGCATGATCCCGATGCGATGGTGGAATGCTTCCACCCCGATTACAAGAGCGAGCAGCCGGCCCACCCGAACAGGGGATTCGGGGGCAAGGAACAGGTGCACAAGAACTGGTCGGGCATGTTCGAGAGCTTCCCCGACCTCGAAGCCAGGGTGCTCAGGCAGAGCACCGAGGGCGACGTGGTGTGGACCGAGTGGCATTGGAGCGCCACCGGCATGCAGATGGCCAGGGTGACCGTCATGGGGATCAAGGAAGGACGAATCTCCTGGGCGCGCCTGTATATGGAGCCGGTCGAAGAGGCAGGCCAGGACATAGACGAAGCCATGAGGACGATAACAGGAAAGGACCAAGGAGACGAACGCCAGGAGGACGAGGGCTAAGCAGAAGTCGTGGTCGGGTTCTCCAGCGCGATGTGCCCGGATGGCCTTGCACCAGTTTGCATCTTTATTCTGCGCCACAATATCTGGTGTTCGGACCGTAGAGTCCCGAAGGCAGATACCGTCT
>JBKPNW010000159.1:0-1963 GCA_046732815.1 Actinomycetota bacterium
ACTGGCAGGCGGCTCACGACTCGGAGACCCAGGAAGCCAACGAGCTGGACGCCGTCTTCTGGCTCGCCCACGGCCTGCCAGAGTCTGAGGGTCGCCACATCCAGGAGCTGGCCCGCGATTACGCACGGGTGGTGGTGCGCCAGGAGTGGCCGCTCATGCAACACGGGAAGTCCAGTGCGAAGGCGTACGAGCTACTCGACGGGATGAGGGCAAGTGTCGAGGCCCTCCATCCCACCAACAATGCCCAGACGGTCCTCTACGACAATCTAATCCAGCGTCTCCACGAGCTGGGGGACGCCAGGAGGGCGCGCTTGCTTGAGGCCGAGGAGGGGTTGCCCGCCATCCTGTGGGCAGTGCTGTTGGTGGGCGGGGTGATAACGGTTAGTTTCACCTACCTCTTCGGGCTTAGGAGCACGACGGTGCATGTACTAATGGTCGCCGCACTCGCCCTCGTCATCGGGCTGGTGCTCTTCACCGTGGCCGCCCTGGACTACCCGTTCAAGGGCGACGTGCGCATCGGCCCAGAGGCCTTCAAGCAGGCGCTGGACAGTTTCGAGAGCAGCAAGCTCAGCGATCTGCGATAAGGCTCGCCGCCCCTATCCACCGGAGCGCGTGGTAGAGGAGTTCTCGGAAGTTCCGCATAGCCCCGGTCCTATGCGGCAGGTCGTCTTATGTAGAGTCGTGAAGGGGGCGCCCCACATACATAAGACACCGATAATACCTGCCCGCATATGGCCCCCAAAGAATCTCCACTACATTTAGCGTAATCCACAGCGGCTCTTAGCCCATAGGGTAGGCCCGTGGAAATGGCCCGAAGTGTGCATTGCGTCGGGCTTATGCCGTGTGAGCATGGGGTTCAGTTGATGACCAACCCGACGTACCTACTGGAGGGGGGGACGTCGGGTTGTGTATTTTGTTAGTCACCTTCGTGTGTGCGAGCGAAACCGACTCTTTGCCCTGTTTGTTTCGTAGTTTTCTAGCAGAGTCTCGGATCATGCTGCTCAGGAAAAGCGGGATAACATCATGTGCTACAAGAGGTGCTCATTTGCGGTATATGCAGCGGTTGATCCTAGTGTTACGATTACGTTTGTAAGTGGGCTGGGCTTGCCGGTTATTATCCCCCTCCCTGGCAGCCCGGCCCACTTTTTGCCCTTATGCAGCGGAGTGCGTGGAAGGGAAGTTCTGCGAAGTTCGCAGGCACGGAGTTCTCCGATGTTCGGTACGGCCCCGGTCTGCTACCCATGCCCTCGTGGGTGTCACTGGCGCGTTGGACCGGGGCCTGGCCGAGTGGGATACCAGGAGATCTCACGGATGATGCAACGAGGGCGATCTTTTGGCATCATGTCCAAGAGGGACTCCAATCGCAGGGGAAGCAGAAGGGGATAAAGATGCTCAGGGCAACAGCGCGGGTAAGCCCCCCTTCGGGGGCGCAAGAGGCCATTCTACGGGTGGCGCCGGGCTTCGGGTGGTTCGGCCTGGGGATGTTGGCCGCGGGCGCCACGGCTTGGGCGCTCTTCTCGCGAACGCGACCATCGCCCTCCGACGGCCAACAGCCTGACGCTCAGGAGCCCGACGGCCAAGAAAAGCCCGACGTGGTGCTAGACGTCCCCGAGCTAGAGGTCGACAGGATCACCTTGGAGGTTAGGGACCTTAGGGCCCACGTCTCCATCCTGGCCGAGCTCGCCAACCTGCTGAACATCTCGGTCGGGGTGGACGCCAGGCTGGATGAGGTCAAGCTGGAGATAGAGGGCGTGGAGGCCGAGGTGCACCTCATAGCGCGCCTGAAGAACGTTCGTGCCATCCTGGTGAAGGCGCTGGAGACCATAGGCGAGCACCCCGAGATCCTGCGCATCCTGGCCCGCTCGCTTACTCGGGTGGTGAGGCCGACAGAGCGGTGGAGGAGGCGACTCAGACGGCGCTTGGCGAGGGTGAGGACGACGACACGACGGCCACCCCGTAGGGG
>JBKPNW010000160.1:0-1864 GCA_046732815.1 Actinomycetota bacterium
AGACAACTAGCCACAAGCTCTGGCGTTATGGCACGACCAGGGGTTGTTGCTCGGGCTGGCGATCGCCACTCTTAACGGGAGCGGCTTCGCTGGTCCGAATATTTTTGCTACCCACCATTGTGTTCCGAGAACCCCCTTAGGGCGAAGTTCGCTGCTAGCCCCGACCCAGAGGGCCCACGCTATATACAGGATGTCCAGCCTGCTCGCTCACGCGCTCAAACAGCAGGTTAGCTTGCCAGTAGCGCGCCTCCTCGTGTTGGTGCGGTCCGCTTCTCAACTCTTCAAGCTGCCTACCGGCCGGGGTCTCTACGACTGCCTCCAGCGCCTCGTCGAGCGTTTCTCCGGTTCGCTGGGCGTGGGAGCTCGCCTGCCTCGAGAGGACAACCTGTGCCATCTCGCTGACGGTTTGTTCTGCTCGCATGAGATTTCTTCTCCTTGGGCTTACTCCTCGTTGCTGGCTGCCGTAATATCGTCGTAACGCCACAGCGAGCCTTCGGGATAAGCCTCCTCGTCAAGCTGGTGTTGTTGTGTACGCTCTTTTTCGTCATAGAATCAGGGACGGCTGAACTCCTCCGGAAGAGTAGCTTCTCCATCCTGGATGCCTCAGGCGATGATGTTGGCAGGATCACGGCCACATTGGCAGGTAGTTATGGTGCTCTTAGCGTCAATGGTCCACTTCTTACCGCAGCCGCACTCAAGGACGACGCAGGCTGGATGCCACTAATAGGTTTTGCCGAACGGCATTTCGCGGCTCTCGTAATGCGCTTGGACTCCCTCGATGATCTTCACCACGGTCTTTTACTCCTTTCCCCGCCGTTTGTTCGGCAGGATGTTCCTGTCCGGCGTCACAGGGTAGTAGGGCAGTTGGGTGACGGGCTGCCCCGAGTCCAGGAGGGAGGCACCTAGCGCTCCCCTACTCCCCCTACCCCCACGCGGGTACACGTTGGTCTGTCATGCGATTCCACTATCGGCTTCCTCAGGAAGCATGTGGGGCCTCCTCTGCGGAAAGCACTACCGCAGAGGATAGGGCGGCAAGAGCGATGCTAGCCAGGCCTCCAAGGATCGTCCCAAGTCGTGTGCCAGCTCTTGCTGTCCTCTGCGTGACGACTTAGACGCTTGTCCAGGGTGCTAGCCTGATCGTTCATCTTGCGCAGGCGTTCGTCCATGCTCCGCGAAGCTCGGCTCATGCTGCGCGAGCGTCCCCTCCACCGAATCCGCTCGGCACGCAGCTCCGCACCTCTATCACGATCTCGCTCTAACACGTGCACACCCCTTCTCTCTAACCCTCGAACAACTTCCGCTGACTCTCTTGAATGGCTACCGTTCCGGCACTACCCAGGTCATGCAGGCCACGCTGGGTGATCAGGTAGTGCTTATCCCCCCTGGCGTATCGCGCACTCTTGTCCCACTCGATTGCGCCCTCGTACTCCAGATCCGCTATGGCGTCGTGGTAGCGCTGACGGTCCGATCTGATGCCGGTGCGTCCAGCCGCTTCCAGAAAAGGTAGGAGGGTTCCTGGTAGGAACGTCTTTGCCCCGTGGCGTTCGACGTGTACCTCTCGGGCGGCACGGATCAGTGCCTGCGCGTCTTTGGTGACGTGCTCCATTTTGTTCGGCCTCCTATCGCGGTGCCGGCAACTCTTTGTTTAGCTCTGCTTAGCTTTTCGTAGGCGCAAGACGCCAGGTTTGTCTACTCTCGGCAGATCTAGACGACTCGCCGCGGCAAGGTCATCTGTGCGCTGGCGGCGCATCTTGTCCAGCATCTCCCCAAGCGTTTTGCCAAGCGATTTGCTAAGTGACTCACTGCGGAGGTCCCGCTTCTGCTCCTGCGTAAGCTCACCAATGGCGAAGTACGCCTTCTGCTC
>JBKPNW010000161.1:0-10256 GCA_046732815.1 Actinomycetota bacterium
CGCTAATGCAGGCCACGACGTGCCCTATGTGCGGCGTGGTGGCGAATGCGAGGAGCTAAGGGCAAGGGGGATGCCTCTAGGGCTTATGCCTGGGATGAGCTACGAGGAGAAGGATATCGTGCTCGAAGCCGGCGAGGCAACCTTCTTCTACAGCGACGGGTTGGTTGAGGCCCACGACCCCAACGGCGAGATGTTCGGCTTCCCGAGGCTGCGGGCGCTCGTTGCCGAGCACGGCGAGGAGGGGTCGCTGGGGGACGCTCTCTTACGGGAGCTCTACTCCTTCGTTGGGGAAGGCTGGGAGCAGGAGGACGACATCACCCTCCTCACCCTACGGCATTCAACCACGACCCGCTGAACTTAGGAAAGAGCACGCCTTCAACCAGGACCTTACCCTGTCCCCCACTCCAAGCGCACTTCACGTCGACCATCGCCCAACACAGCGTGGAAACGTAGCTCAGGATATTTTGTGTTTTCGGACTTGTATAGAGACCCCGTGCAAGCCGAAGAGATCACCGCTCGCGGAGATGACCTGCCCAGCAAGCTCGACGGCCGTGCTCTCCTTGGTCCCCGCACCAAACAGAATGCCTAGCAACTCCGCGCTGGAGAGCGCCTCAGGACCCTCCGATAGCAACCGCTCCCGTGGCCTTAGCTCGGCGGGTAGCTGCTTGATGGTGTACCTGCGGCCTTCCACAATGGTATTTTATATTATACGATTCTTCTATCTGTTGAACGATTAGCATGTGGGCGGCGGACGCTTCGCGAGGCGCCCCTACAGGGGTTCTGGTTGTGCCGGTGCCTCATGGGCGTGGGATGCCCGCGTTGGCGAGCATTCTGGTGGTGAGGGCGAGTGGGAGTCCTACCACGTTGGTGTAATCGCCCGCGATCCACTCGACGAATGATGCGGCCCTTCCCTGTACGGCGTATCCTCCTGCCTTGCCGACGCCCTCTCCGTGGCGGACGTAGGATTCGATCTCGGCGGGACTGAGGGCTCGCATGCGCACCGTGGTGGCCGCGTGACGCAGGGTTAGAACGTCTCCCCGTGCGACGGCGACGCCTGAGTAGACTTGGTGGGTGCGTCCCTGCAACATGCCGATGAACAGCCTTACTTCTTCTCCGTCTCTGGCCTGTCCGAGGATGCGGCCGTCCCGAGGAAGGTCGGGCACGTAGACGATCGTATCGGCTCCGAGCACGACGGTGTCGGGGTCTCTGGCGACGGCGAGCGCCTTGCCCCTTGCGTTGGACTTTACGGTCTCGGCGGGGTCTTCGAGCACGAGCTCCGGGAAACCACTCTTTGTGGCCTCGAACTCGTAGCCTGCCGTGGTGAGCAGGTCCACGCGCCTGGCCGACTCTGAAGCTAGTACGAGGCGCAACCTTTTCATGCCCGGTCCGGTCGAATGCCAACGGCGGGACGGAGACCGGCATCGTCCACGTGTCTCCATCTCCTACCCGTGGATTCCCACTTTCGCGGGAATGACGTGTGGGAGGGCCTCAGTGTGCCCGCAACCCGAACGTGGTCACGTTCTAACGGACTCCGTATCAAGGGCCGAAGAAGAGGCCCAGTTCCCTCTCTGCGCTCTCGGGTGAGTCGGAGCCGTGCACGAGGTTGTCCGGCATGCTGAGGGCCAGGTCGCCCCTGATCGTACCCGGCGCCGCGTCGGCAGGGTTGGTCGCCCCCATGAGGGTCCTCATGGCCTTGATGGCGCCTTCTCCCCTTATCCTCATGGCGACAACAGGAGTCGCCGTGATGAACTCGACCAGCTCGTCGAAGAAGGGCTTCTCGCGGTGCTCGGCGTAGTGTTCCTCCGCAAGTGACGTGTCCACCTCCATCAGCTTCATGTCCGCGATATCGAGGCCCCTGGCCTCGATGCGGCCGATGATCTCACCAACGAGCTTGCGGCGCACGCCGTCGCCCTTTACCAGTACAAGCGTCTGTTCCACTGTCGTCTCCTTATCTTATGATCGACTTGCCACTGCGCTGGTCGGTGCCGCAGTAAGGGCACATCCCCCACTCCATGTTGAGTGGCTTGTCGCAGTTTATGCAAGCCTTCTTGAGCTCCCAGGTGCAGGAGGGGCAGACCAGGTAGTCCCTCTCGATCATGTTGCGGCAGTTGGGGCAGAGATGGATGCTGTTTCTGAGTTCGCGCTCGAGCACAGCGAGCTCCAACTCGCGTTCGCGGGACTCTTCGAGGTATTCGTGGGGGCGCACGATGAGGTAGATCAGGGTGCCGAAGTATGGAAAGACGAAGGCGACGAACCCCCAGAGCAGGCTAATAGCTCCGCGCCGGGAAGCATCGGTGTAGGTCCAATAGACGAGGGAGACCCAGATCACGATGAAGAGCAGGAGCACGAGCTGGCCCGCGATCCTCAGGATCGGGCTCTCCAGGAAGTCGGAGATGATCTGGAACGGGTCGGGGTCCTGTTGTAAGGCTAGGGTGAGGCTCATAGGATAAACCTTACCATCACGAAGTAGCCGGCCAAAAAGGAGACCACGGCGACCACCAGTACCAAGCCGATCAGCTGCCAGGCTCCCTTATGCCTCACGCAACCACCGCAATACCGGGGCCGCGGTAGAGAGTGATCCCGTAACGAGCACCACCCCTGCCGCTGCGCTGACCGCTTCCACGGCCACCCCTACGGCCACTACGGGATCCTCCACCACCAGGGCTCTGTTCTTTCCCCGGTTGAGGGGATAGTACCGGAGCCGGACCTCCGTGGGGTCGGCGGCCCGTTCGCTCTCGGGACGCGTCAGCACGATAAAGTCGGCTTCTCTCTTCAACCCGGCAAGCATACCCGCGACGTCCTTCTCTCGCAAGACGCCGAAGACTACACCAAGGGGCCTCTCCGGGTACGCCCGGCGCATCCCGGCGAGCGCCGCCGTGATCCCCTCCGCGTTATGTCCCCCGTCGACCACAACAGGGACGCCGCCTTGCTCGTGTACCTCGAACCGGCCAGGAAGCGCCTTCTTTACATTCCACGCGACCTTCTCCTCGATCTCCTCGGGAAGTTTCGTTGCAAGCAGTGACTCGGCAACGGCGAGCCCGAGGCGCACGTCGTCGGCCACGTAAGATGCCATCTCGGGAAAGGAGATATCCGCGCCAGCTTCGCCGGGCAAGACCAATCGCGCCCCGAGCCGGCGGCAAGCGCTGTGGGCAAGATCCACTACTCGCGAATCGTCCGTCCCGAGGATCAGGGTCGCGCCCGGCGTGAGGCTGGCTAGCTTCTCCTCGGCTATCTCTTCGACCGTCTCGCCGAGGTACTCGGTATGGTCGATAGAGACGTTGGTAAGCACTACGGTGTCCGGCCTGACGACGGAGGTGGCGTCGTGGCGCGCCCCGAGTCCGGCCTCGAGGACGGCCCACGACAGCCCTGCCGCCGAGAACATCCGGAGCGCGCCGGCGGTAAGCAGTTCGAACTGCGAGGCGGGGATGCCCTCCCTGTCCGCGATCTCCATGGTCTCCTCCATGGCGGCGGCGAAATCCGCTTCTGAGACTTGCCTGCCGTTTATCACCACGCGCTCCGTGTAGGAGAGGACGTGCGGTGAGAGGTATGCTCCCGAGGGATTGCCCATCTGCTGGAGGGCCGCCGCCAGAGAGAGGGCGGTGGTGCCCTTGCCGTTCGTGCCTACCACCTGGACAAGACCAGGCAGGTCGCGCTCGGGGCGGTTCATGGCCCCGAGCAGAGCCTCCATGCGCTCGAATCCGAGGGTGATGTGCCTTCGCCCGTCCAACTGGGCGCAGACCTGCTCGAAAGAGGTCGTGGTAGGAATGGGCGATCCTAGATGTACTCGTCGAGACGGCGGGAGAGCGTCTCGAGCATCCTCGAATTCACGTCCAGCTTCTCGCGCTCGCCTGTGACGACCCTCTCCGGCGCGTTGTTAACGAACTTCTCGTTGGCGAGCTTGCTCTGCGCGCGCGCAACCTCCTGCTCGACGCGTGAGATCTCTCGCCCCAGGCGCTCTATCTCGCCACGGCGCAGCTCCTCGGAGAGGAATATTTCCACGACGACGTCTCCCGCCGGCAACGAAGCGCGGCTCGTGCCATCTCCGGGTTCCGCGGGTCTCACCCCCGCGAGCGAGACGAAGACACCCTTATCGACGCCCTGAGGCACGAAGCCTTCGAGTTCGCCTTCGACCTTCGACTCCGCCCGGAACGAGCGGACCGCCGAGACGGCCCTCTTGGTACGGTCGAGCAGGGCGTCCGCCTCCTCGTCCACGCGCGCGAAGTCGGGCGCGGGGAAGCACTGCGTGGCGAGCAGCTTCTCTTCGCCCATAACGCTTGCCATCTCTTCGGTCGCGAAGGGCATTACGGGGTGCAGCAGCTTCAAGATGCCGTGGAAGACCTCGCGGAGGACGCGGGGGGTCGCGGGCGAGGGGGCCGCCTTCGCTATCTCGATGTACCAGTCGGCGAACTGGTTCCAGGCGAAAGAGTAGATGCGGCGCATGGCTTCCGAGAACTCGCACTCCTCGAGGAGAGCGTCGTACTCCCTGACAGTGCGGTCGAACTCGGAGTGGATCCAACGGTCGGAAGGCGAGGGCTCCCCGTTTTCCCCGGGCTCGGGGTAGGCGAGAACGAAGCGCATGGCGTTCCACATTTTGGTGACGAAGGCCCGGCCCATCTCGGCCCGCTCGCGGGAGTAGGGGAAGTCCTGGGTCGAGGACTGGTAGAGGAGGCCGAAGCGCACCGCGTCGGTGCCGTACTCGTCGAAGAGGTCCAGGGGATCTATGGTGTTCCCCTTGGAGCGGCTCATCTTCGTCCCGTCTTCGGCGAGCACGATGGAGTGTACGTTCACCTTACGAAACGGAATCTCGTCCTCGAAATGGAGGCCCATCATGATCATGCGCGCCACCCAGAGGTACATGATCTCCCTGGCGGTCGAAAGGAGGGCGGTCGGGTAGAAATACTGCAGGTCCTGGGCACCTTCATCCGGCCAGCCGAGGGTTGCGACGGGCCACAGGCCGCTAGAGAACCAGGTGTCGAACACGTCGGGGTCCTGCTCGAAACCCTCGCCCGGTGACTCCTTGGACGCGACGACCTCACCGTCGGGGCCGTACCAGACTGGTATGCGTTGCCCCCACCAGAGCTGCCTGGAGACGTTCCAGTCGCGGATGTTCTCGAGCCACCTGATGGTCTCGCGCCGCCAGGAGTCGGGGTAGACCGCGATCTCACCCGCTCTGAGCGCCGCGATGGCCGGCTCGGCGAGCGGTCCCATCGAGCACCACCACTGCTCCGAGAGCCACGGCTCGATGACGGCCCCGCACCGGTCGCAATGCCCGACCCGGAAGGAGTAGGGGCGAATTCCGCCGAGGAGTCCCAAGCTCTCCAGCTCCCCTACGATCGCCTCGCGGGCCTCCTCGCGGCTCATCCCCGCGAATGGACCACCAGCCGTGTTGATCGTCGCGTCGGGGTTCATGACGTTGACGGGCTCGAGGCCGAGCCTCTGGGCTATCTCGAAGTCGTTGGGGTCATGCGCCGGGGTGACCTTGAGGACGCCTGTACCGAACTCGGGATCCACGTGCTCGTCGGCGAAGATCTCTATCTCCCGCTCTACGAAAGGTACCAGGACCCTGCGGCCTACAAGGCTCAGGTAACGCTGGTCCTCCGGGTTGACGACGAGCGCCACGTCTCCGAGCATCGTCTCGGGACGGGTGGAGAAGACCTGGGCGTAGTCTTCCCCGTCGGGACCGGGACCTTTGCCGTCGACGAAGGGGTAGCGGATGCCGTAGAGGTTGCCCTCTACCTCCTCGTAGTTGACCTCGAGGTCGGAGATGGCCGAGCGGTCGTGCGGGCACCAGTTGGTGATGCGGTTGCCGCGGTAGATCAGACCTTCCTCGTACAGGAGAATAAAGGCCGTCAAGACCGCATCTACGTAGTCGTCGTCCATGGTGTAGCGGAGACGGCGCCAGTCGAGGGAGGCGCCGAGCCGCTTGTACTGGCCGAGTATCTGCTCCCTGGTCTTCAGGGCGAACTCGCGGCAGCGCTCGACGAACGCCTCGCGCCCGAGGTCCCACCGCGACTTGCCCTCTTCGCGCAGGATCAGGCGCTCTACGACGTTCTGGACCGCTATGGAGGCATGGTCGACCCCGGGGAGCCAGAGGGTCTCGTAGCCCTTCATTCTGGCGCGCCGGACGAGGGTGTCCTGGATCGAACCGTTGAGTGCGTGGCCCATGTGCAACGCGCCCGTGACGTTCGAGGGCGGCACGACTATGCAATAGGGTACTTTCTCGGGGTTCGGGTCCGCTTCGAATGCGCCCTGGCGCTCCCACTCTGCGTACCAGCGGCCCTCGACGGCGCGGTGATCGTACGTTTTCGGAATCTGCTGGCTCAAGAAAAGAGGTACCTTCTACTCGTTTGCCCAAGTCGGGCGAGTCAGGGAGTCGCCCTTTCCCTACTCCCGAAAGCGAAGCGACCTAGGCGGTCTCTTCTTCGTCGTAGGAGTATTTCTGGGAGCCGGTTACCAGTGACGGCTGAACACCGTCCTTGACCGTATCGACGTCGACGACGCACTTGTTTACGTCCGAGCGGCTCGGAAGCTCGTACATCGTCGGCAAGAGGGCCGACTCGAGGATGCTCCTGAGACCGCGGGCCCCCGTCCCCCGCTCGAGCGCGAGTTCCGCTATGGCGCCGAGGGCTTCGTCCGTGAAGGTCAGGTCGACCTTGTCGTAGCGGAAGAACTGCCTGTACTGCCTGACGAGCGCGTTCTTGGGCTCGGTGAGGATGCGCACCAGGTCGGCCTCCTCCAGGCTGCGGAGGGTGGAGATCACGGGCAGGCGTCCGACGAACTCGGGGATGAGCCCGTACTTGAGGAGGTCTTCGGGCAGCGCGAACTGCAGGATGGAGTCGTCCTGCTGCTCCAGACGCGAATCTATGTCGCTGCCGAAGCCGATGCTCTTCTTGCCGATGCGCTGGCGGATGATCTCCTCGAGTCCCCCGAACGCGCCGCCGCAGATGAAAAGGACGTTCTTGGTGTCGATCTGGAGAAAATCCTGGTGTGGGTGCTTGCGTCCGCCCTGGGGCGGGACCGAGGCGACCGTGCCCTCGAGGATCTTGAGCAGGGCCTGCTGCACGCCCTCACCGGAGACGTCGCGCGTGATCGAAGGGTTGTCGGCCTTGCGGGCGACCTTGTCGATCTCATCGATGTAGATGATGCCGGTCTCGGCCTTCTTCACGTCGAAGTCGGCGGCCTGGATGAGCTTGAGGAGGATGTTCTCCACGTCCTCGCCGACGTAGCCGGCTTCGGTCAAGGCCGTCGCGTCGGCTATGGCGAAGGGGACGTTGAGGATCTTCGCGAGCGTCTGGGCGAGGAGGGTCTTGCCCGAGCCGGTCGGCCCCACGAGCAAGATGTTGGACTTCTGGAGTTCCGTGCCGTCTGAGGCCTCCGCGCCCATCTGGATGCGCTTGTAGTGGTTGTAGACCGCGACGGCCAGGACCCGTTTGGCGTCCTCCTGGCCGATCACGTACTCGTTGAGGATGCGGTTGATCTCCCTGGGCTTGGGGAGGTCGTCGTCCTTGAGGACTTCGGGCCCCGAGAACTCCTCGTCGATGATCTCGTTGCACAGCTCGATGCACTCATCGCAGATGTAGACGCCGGGGCCGGCGATGAGCTTCCTGACCTGACGCTGGCTCTTGCCGCAGAAAGAGCACTGCAACTGATCCGACGGATCCCTCATCAGCTACATCCTCCCCGACATCTCTAGTGGTTTCTGACGATGTTGTCGATAACGCCGTACTCTATTCCCTCTTCGGGGCCCATTATGTAGTCGCGGTCGGTGTCGCGCTCGATTCTCTCGTAATCCTGCCCGGTATTCTCGGCGAGGATCTCGTTGAGGCGGCGCTTGGTCATGAGGAGTTCCTTGGCGTGGATCTCCACATCGGAGGCCTGGCCCGCGAGCCCGCCGACGCTTGGCTGGTGCAAGAGTATCCTGGTGTTGGGCAGGGCGTTTCTCTTGTCCTTGGCGCCGGCGGCGAGCAGGAAGGCTCCCATCGACGCGGCCATCCCGAGGGCCGTGGTAGAGATATCTGGCTTGACGAACTGCATGGTGTCGTAGATCGCAAGCCCCGCGGTTACGCTGCCGCCGGGGGAGTTGATGTAGAGGTTGATGTCCTGCTCGGGATCCTCGCTCTCGAGGTGCAAGAGCTGGGCCATTATGGCGTTGGCCACCTGGTCATCTACCGGGGTCCCGAGAAAGATGATACGGTCCTTGAGGAGCCGCGAGTAGATGTCCATGGCCCGCTCTCCGCGCGGGCTCTGCTCGATTACGTAGGGGATGACGTTGCTTATGTCGTAGCTCATTCGTGTTCCTCTCGTTTTTCGTTCTGTGTCGCTGCGGCCTTCGCCTCTACCGCTTCTTCGGGGTCCGTTTCTGTCTCTTCCTCCGGCATGGGAATCGAAACCGCGTTCTCGACCAGGAAGTCGAGTGCTTTCTGGCGCGAGATCTCCTCTTCGAGCATCGCGTACGTACCGTTGGCGCGAAGGACTTCGGCGATCTCCTCGGGGCTCCTTTCGGAGTCTTCTGCGAGGTGGGAGATCTCATGCATGACTTCGTCTTCGTCGGCCACGATGCCCTCGGCCGTGGCCACCGCGTCGAGCACGAGCTCCTTCTTCACGGTGTCCTCGGCGTCGGGGGTCACGCGCTCCTCGAAGCCGGCGTGGTCCGTGCCCGCGAGCTCGTAATACTGCTCGGGGTCCATGCCCTGGGACCTGATGCTCCGCTCGAAGCTATCTACCATCTCGTGGGCCTTCTCGTGGACCATGACCTCGGGAACCTCTACCTCGCCGCCCTCGGCGACTACGTCGAGCACGCGCCCGCGAAACTCACCGTCCACACGCTGCTCGGCAGCGGCCTCGAGCTCCTCCCTCACGGCGACACGCAGCTCCTCTAATGTCTCGAACTCGCTCGCCTCCTTGACGAACTCGTCGTCGAGGGGCGGCACATCACGCTCCTTTATCTCCTTGACGTGCACGTTGAAGAGGACGGATTCGCCCCGGAGTGTCTCCTCGGCGTAGTCCATCGGGAAAGAAACGCCGAACTTCCTGCGTTCGCCGGCGTTCATCCCCACGATGTTTTCCTCGAAGTCGGGAAGGAGCTCGCCGCGGCCGATCTCTAGCATGTAATCCTCGGCCTCGGCGCCCTCCAGCGGCCCTCCAGCCAGCCTCTCGCCCGAAAAGTCGAGGATCACGAAGTCTCCCTCCTCGGCCGGCCTCCCCTCTACGGCGGCGAGGGTGGCGAACTGGGCCCTGAGCTCCTCGATCCTGTCCTCGACATCCTCATCCGAGATCTCGACCTCGCGCCTGGGTACCTCGACACCCTTGTAGCCACCGAGATTCGCCTCCGGCCTGACCTCGACGGTGGCCGAGAACTTGAAGCCTTCCTCCTCGTCGAGCGGGTCGTCGAAGTGGATCTCGGGCTGGTCTATGGGGCGCACGGCGGTCTCGACGACGGCCTGGGAGTACCATCCCGGGAGTTGCTCCTGGAGGGCCTCCATGTAGATGTAGTCGCGTCCGAGGCGGTTCTCGATAACGCGCCGCGGCGCTTTGCCCGGACGGAAACCGGGGACCCTGACCTGCCGGCCAAGTTCCTTGATCTTCGCCTCGACACCCTGCCTGACCGACTCGGGGGTCACCTCGATGTCGAGCCTGACCTTGTTCTCCTCGAGTTTCGTTACGTTAGCCGTCATGCCCTCCAGTTCCTCTCGGCCGGCCCGACGCGGGCGGCGATGTGCGAGAGGCGGGATTTGAACCCGCACGCCCTAAGGCACTAGATCCTAAATCTAGCGTGTCTACCATTCCACCACTCTCGCTCGCCGTGGGACCTGCGGCGGATTATACCAGCCGTCCCATCGCTGCCTGATCCTTTACGCTACGGGCGTAAGCGCTTTGCCAAAGGCAAAGCGCGCTAGTCAGCACGCGCCCTGCCGGGCGCTTGTCAGCACGTCGCCTGTTCCAGGCGAGTTGTCAGCATTTCAGCTTGCGTTTGCCCAAAAGCCCTGGCTGACAAGGCGGCGAAGCCGCCGTGCTGAAATGCTGACAAGCGAGGCCGCAAGCCGAAGCGTGCTGAGATGCTCTAATGGCGGAAATCGTCCAGGATATCTTGGTTGGCTTCGTCGTCAGGGATCAGGACTTCGTTTCCGTCGGGGAGGGTCTCGGGGGTGCCTTTGAGTTGTTGGGAGGTCATCTCGGCGTGCCTTCCCCTGCGGATTAGGACCTGCCCCAGAGTCATGGCCGCGTCGAAGTCGAGGTCCGTCTCCACGTTTTCGTTC
>JBKPNW010000162.1:0-11176 GCA_046732815.1 Actinomycetota bacterium
TGGCGCCGGTGGTTATGGTTATGCAGCGCGAGGTGATCGGACGCGAGGAGAGCTACCTAGAACGCGCTTTCGGGGAGGAGTATCTAGCCTATAAGGCGCAGGTGCGGCGCTGGGTGTAGCAGGCGCAACTTCCGAGAACCGTTGGGCGAAGTTGGCAGAGTTGCCCTTCCCCGACGTTTATCGAAAAGGCCAAGAAGAGGAAGATACCGGGTACGAACCCGGTAGCGGAGGCGCACTAGGCGTGGCCGGAGCTTCTAGGTCAGGACGTCACCTATAACTTCGCCGCCGGTAAGGCTCATCGCGACTCGCTTGATCAGCCTCACCCTTTAGTACCGGTCCTGCTCAAAGAGTCAGAGTCGGTAGCGAGAGGGGACGCACCCGTTCAGACAATAGAGTCCAAAGAATAATGAACCTGACTTCGATCGGTTTGTCGGCGACCATGAGATATCTCGCCACACATGCACCTGCCACCCTGCACGCACATCGGACAGTATATTGCGGTCAAATTGCGGTCAAACGGCTGGTTCGGGCCGACATCCGGGCGAGATCGGAGAGACAAAAACTCCGTATTTGCAGGACTTCCTAGGGCGCGCTCGGCAGGACTCGAACCTGCGGCCTTCTGATTCGTAGTCAGACGCTCTATCCGGCTGAGCTACGAGCGCACTGGAGATGCACATGATACCGCCGGGTGGGTGATCTCTCAAGGTGGGCATTCCTAAGGGGCGTATTTGTGGATATACTCTCCTGGTGACGGTTGGCGTTTGCACAGCTAGGGTGAGCGTGGCGTTTTGAGCGCATCTGTACTGCTTGTTATAGGGGATGATGAGGAGAGGTTGCATCTGAGGCGGGCGCTCTCCGGGGAGGGGTGGCGTGTGATCCCCGCCGGCTCGGGCTCTCAGGCGCGGCAGATGGCCGGTAGGGAGGATTTTGAGGTCGCGGTCGTGGATAACCGGTTGCCCGATGAGCGGGGGTTTCAAGTGATCTCCGCCGTTCGGAAGCCCGGCGTCGATACCGTGGCGCTCCTCAGGGACGAGGATACGATGGACCGTATCGTCGGCATAGAACTGGGGGCCGACTACTACATGCGCTCGCCGGTCAACCCGAGGGAGCTCGTGGCGCGCGTAAAGCAGATCTTCCGCAAGAGAGAACGCGCCGGGGATGGGGAGTCGGGTAGGATCTACGTCGGGGAGCTGGAGATCGACCCGGATCAGGTCCAGGTTCTCAAGGACGGTAAGGAAGTCCTCCTCTCCCCACGCGAGTTCAAGCTCCTCCATACGCTTGCCCGCAGCCCCGGGAGGGTCTTCCCGCGCACGGCGCTCCTCAGGCAGGTGTGGGGCGAGGAGGAATACATAGACGAGCGCACGGTGAACGTCTACGTGCAACGCCTCCGTAACAAACTCGGTGACGACCCGACGGACCCCAAGCTCATAGAGACCGTGCGAGGTTTCGGCTACCGGCTGGTGAGGCCGACCACGTAGCGGACGGTTCGTCGGAGGGCGATTCGCGAATCGCCCCTACAAACATGTATCGTCTCGCCCCTTACCGCCCGACAACGTGTCGTGTTTGCCCGAATTGCCCGATTACGTGCGGCGGATGAGGGCGCCGCCCCTTATGGTCTCCTGGGGACGCACGTCGTAGTGGTGGCCGACGATGCAGTCCTCCAGGTAGGCGCCGCCGCCCACGCTCGCGCCGGGCAGCAGGATGCTGCGTTTGATCGTGGCTTCGGGCCGGATCCAGCAGTCGCTGCCGACGATCACGTCTTCGAGGAGCTTGACTCCCCGCCCGACCACGGCGTCTTTGCCGATCAGGACGTGGCCCTCTATCTCTGCGGCGGAGTGTATCTGGGCGTCCTCCCCGACCCACAGCCCTTCGCCCTGCTTCTCGCCGGGGATCTTGACCCCGACCTTGCCCGAGAGCACGTCGTACTGGGCCTGGCGGTACGCCGTGAGCGTCCCTATGTCCGACCAGTAAAAGTCCTCCTGATACCCGACGAACTGCTCGCCTTGCTCCAGTAGCTTCGGGAACACGTCCTCGGCGAAGTCGAAGAACGTGCCTTCGGGGATGTAGTCGAGGGCCCGCGGCTCGAAGACGTAGATGCCCGTGTTCGCCAGGGTGCTTATGGCCTCCTCGGGGCTCGGCTTCTCCTGGAATCCCTGTATGTTCCCCTCCTCGTCCACCTCGACCACCCCGAACTCGGAAGTGTCATAAACCCACCGCAGCGCTATGGTGGCAAGGGCGCCTTTCTCCCTGTGGTACTCCACCAGCTCCCTGATGTTCACGTCCGTGAGCGCATCGCCCGAGACGACGACGAAGGTGTCGTCGAATCTGTCGACCAGACGCTTTACGCCCCCCGCCGTGCCGAGTAGCTCGTCCTCCCTCTCCAGGCGTACGGCCATGCCGTTGACATTCGACTCTTTGCCGTAGGCTTCGAGGAGCGCGTCGGCCAAGTAGTGGACGTTGACGTAGACATCTTCGATACCGTATCCGGCCAGCAGGTCGAAGATGTGCTCGATGATGGGGGTGTTCACCACCGGGGCCATGGGTTTGGGGATCTCACCGGTGAGCGGAAAGAGCCTGGTCCCCTTGCCCGCCGCCAGAGCCATCGCTTTCATAAGCTTCTCCCGTTCTGCAAAGCATTCGTCGGTACTCTATATTCCCTCTCGTGCATGCTAGCACTCTACACCGGCTCTTCCCCGCGGCCAAGTTCGACGAACCCCTCAAACGCTACACGGCCTGGAAGATAGGGGGTCCCGCGGACGCCCTGCTCGAGCCCACCAGCGTCGAGGAGCTGATCGCAGCCTCCGAGAAGGCCGCCAAGCACGGCGTACCTGTCACGGTCCTCGGCGGGGGCACGAACGTGCTCATTAGGGACGGCGGCATAAGGGGGCTTACGATCCGCCTCGCCAAATCCCTGACGAACGTCGAGATCGAAGGTACGCGAGTCACCGCCGACGCCGGGGTGCTCTACCCCGTGCTCGCCAACGCCACGGCGGGCCGCGGGCTCGCCGGCCTGGAATTCGCGACGGGCATCCCCGGCACCGTCGGCGGCGCGGTCTACATGAACGCCGGCGCCTACGGCTCCGAGACGACCGAGGTCCTCGACTGGGCCGACGTGTTCAGGGATCACGGGGTAGTCAGGATGGAGAAAGGAGAACTGGACCTCTCATACCGTCACAGCGCTTTGCATCACAACCCAAACTGGGTCGTCCTCAGGGCGGGCTATACCCTCACCCCCGGCGATCCGACCGAATCGAAGACCCGCATAAAGGAGTTCAGGGCCCAGCGCATGAACGGCTCTCCGAACAGACCGAGCTGCGGCTCCACCTTCAAACGCCCCCAGGGGGACTTCCCCGGCCGCGTAATAGAGGCAGCCGGCCTGAAAGGCGCCAGGGTAGGCCATATCGAGGTCTCCGAAGTCCACGCCAACTACCTGGTAAACCTCGGCGGCGGTACGGCTGAAGAGGCCCTCGAGCTGATCGAACTCGTCCGCCAGAAGGTCCACGAGAGACTGGGCATCGAGCTGGAGACGGAAGTGAGAGTCTTAGGGGAGCCGTAGCAGGTCAGCATTTCAGCACGCGCCCTGTCGGGCGCTTGTCAGCACTTCAGCACGCTCCAGCCTCCGGCTGTCGCTTGTCAGCAGTTCAGCTTTCGTATGCCCAAGCCCTCGCTGACTGGCTGACAAGCGAAGCCCCAAGGGCTGAGCGTGCTGACAAGGCGCCAAAGGCGCCGTGCTGACTAGCTGACTTGCTGATCGCTGACCGCTTTGGGCGGTCCTGGCCGCCTGAACAGCTCCGGTATATCTGCCAGGTCCGTGTGGGCGTCGCAGACGTCGAGGAGGGCCTGGGAGGTGCACTGGGCCGCGCTTATGACCTCGACGCGGATGCCCTTTTCGCTCTGGAGGTACTCGACGGCCTCGACGTAGTCCCCGTCGCCGGAGACGAGAACGTAGGTATCGGCGTGCCCCGCGAGACGCATCATGTCCACGACGATGCCTATATCCCAGTCGCCCTTGTGCGTGACCGTTCGTTCCCCTTCCGGACTCAAGGTCTCGTGCACCACGAGCGGCTTGGAGCGTACCTTGTAGCCGAACTTGTTGAGGTTGTAGACGAAGGAGCGGGCCGAGGTCGTCCCCTGTCCCTCCTCGGCCTCCTGCTTCTCGACGATGTAGAAGGTCGCCCTGAGGAGCTTCCTGTCCCCGACCGCCGCCGAGAGAAGCCTGGCATAGTCGAGGATGCCTTTGTAGTAGTTCTTGATCGAGTGGTAGAGGTTCGCCCCGTCGACGAAGACGGCCACCCGCTCTGTACTTCTCCTTTCCATACGCCCGAATATTAGCAGAAAACATCGCATGTCCGTACGGAGTGGGCGGTTTACCGGACACCCGAACTGCGCTAATATCCATGGGCCACTCTGCGTCGACTCTAGAGAGGAGTGAGCAGGCACGGACTTCGAGGTCAGCATAGCCGAGCATGCCGAGGGATACTCCATCGTCTCGGTGCGGGGCGAGATGGACCTCCACACCGCCCCAAGGTTCCAGTACGCCATAGAGAGGGCCGTCGAGAACGAGGGCGTAAGCGCGGTCGTCGTCGACCTCGGCGACGTAGCCTTTATGGACTCCACGGCCCTCTCAGCCCTCATGCGCTCCAAAGACACCTTGGGCCAACAGGGGATCTCCCTCCGCCTCGCCGCCCCCTCGAAGGCCGTCGAACGCATCTTCTCCGTCACGGGCTTCCAGGACTACTTCGATATCTTCCCCTCCCGCGAAGCCGCCATCCCTGCCTGACGTATGGTAAAACGTATGGCATGAAGAAGACCACGGTCTATCTGCCCGAGGACCTCAAATCCGCGCTCGGGCGCGTCGCGGCGCAGAGGGGGCGCAGCGAGGCGGAGCTCATACGTGAGGCGATCAAAGAATTGGTCGAAGGTTCCGAGCCGCCGCGTCCGCGGCTGCCGTTGTTTTCGAGCGATGATCCAACGCTGGCTGAGAGGGTGGACGAGGAGCTTCGCGGCTTCGGAGAGTGGTAGCCGTCCTCGACACCAGCGGATTGCTCGCCGCCATCGACTCTCGCCAACGTTTTCATGAGGCTGCGAAGGAGGCGTTGAGCGAGGCGTCGTCATCTCTCATCCTGTCTCCCTTCGTGCTGGCAGAACTCGACTATCTGCTGGCTACGCGGGTGGGCGGCGACGCCGAACTCGCCCTGCTCGAAGAGGTCGCGCGTGAGACGTACCCTCTCGCGCAGTTCTCGAACCGGGACGTGTCCGAGGCGAGGCGGATCATGGAGCAATATGCCGACTTGCGCATCAGCCTCGCCGATGCGTCCAACGTAGTGTTGGCCAACCGCTACAACACGCTCGACGTGCTAACGCTCGACGAGCGCCACTTCAGGGTCTTGAGAGGACCGGGTGGGCGTTCTTTCCGCCTCTTGCCGGCCGACGCTGGCTGAGTTCCTGTGACCCAAGGTCCGTTGCGTACTAGAATCTAATCATCATGATGGCTGACGTAAAGAGACTCGAGGTGCCCGAGGCTCTCTCGCGTCTCGGTGAGGCATTCGGGGAGGCCGGACACGAGCTCTACCTGGTGGGTGGAGTGGTGCGGAGGGCGTTGCTCCGAGGGCCGGGTACCGGGACCGAAGTGCGCCCGAAGAAGATCGACCGGCAGGACGCGGACGCGGCGACGGACGCGCATCCGGCACGGATAAAGGCGCTTTTGCGGCCCCACGCCGAGAATCTGTGGACCGTGGGGGAGCGCTTCGGGACCATAGCGGCCAGCGTGGGAGAGTACGAGGTCCAGATCACGACCTACAGGACCGACCAGTACACGCGGGGGAGCAGGCATCCCGAGGTACGCTTTGGGGAGAGCCTCGAGGAGGATCTGGCGCGGAGGGACTTCACGATCAATGCCGTGGCCGCCGATGCGCTTACGGGTGGGATCGTCGATCCTTCCGAGGGCCGCAAGGACCTAGAGTCCGGTGTGATCCGGGCCGTAGGCGATCCCCTCGCCAGGATGCGCGACGACCCTCTGAGGATGCTGCGCGCCGTCCGCTTCGAGACGACGCTGTCACAGCCCGAGAAGCCTTTCGCCATGACGTCTGACCTCGAAGCGGCGATCCGTGACAACGCCCACTGGCTCGAGAGCATCTCCGCCGAGCGCAAGAGGGAGGAGTTCGAGAAGGTCCTGCTCTCCGAGAACGTGGCGTCTGGCCTGAGAGCGCTGGTGCGTCTCGGGCTCATGCCCTACGTGGTGCCCGAGTTCATGGAGACCGTCGACGTCGAGCAGGAGGCCGAGTTCCACCACAAGGACGTCTTCGAGCACACCCTGATCGTGGTCTCCAGCGTCGAGGCCGACCCCATCTTGCGCAAGGCGGCCTTCTTCCACGACATCGGTAAGCCCAGAACGCTGGTCTACGAGCACCGCTGCACCTACTGCGGGGCCAAGAGCGTAAGTAAGAGTGCCGGGGAGGGGGAGTGCGAGGTCTGCGGGGGACGTACTGTAGCGAAGAAGATCCACTTCTACGGCCACGAGAACGTCGGGGCTGCCATAGCGCGCCGGGCGATGCGCCGCCTCGCCTACCCGAAGGATGACATAGATGCCGTCGCCCACCTGGTCGCCAACCACATGCGCCCTTACGGGTACGCCGCCAGCCGCGACCCGTGGAGCGACGCCGCGGTAAGGCGTTTCATAAGGGACACCTACCTCGCGCGCGGCGACAGGGAGCTCGCCAACGTCGACATGCTACTCAGGCTCGCCAGGGCAGATATCACGGGGAGCGCGCCGCGCCGGAGACGCATCGCCGAGGAGTCCTGGCGCAGCCTCAAGGGCAGGGTCGAGGAGGTGAGGGCCGAGGACGCCGTGGAGAAGCTGGAGAGCCCCCTCAGCGGCGACGAACTCATGGAGCAGTTTGGCCTGGGGCCGGGGCGTTGGATCAAGGGCCTCAAAGACTACCTGCAAAACGAGGTGGTCGAAGGGCGTCTCGGCAAAGATGATAAGGACAAAGCCCGCGGACTCGCCGAAGAATACGTGCGGGAACACGACATCAGGGAGGAGTAGAACTACATGGAGAACAGGGACCCCCTCATTACGACCGACTGGCTCGCCGCCCATCTCGAAGACGAGAACCTGCGCGTCGTGGACATCAGGGGTTACGTAAAGAAGACCGACCTCGGCGGAGGCCGGCAGAAGGCCGAGTACCTCCCGGCCCGCGAGGAGTACGACGAGGCCCACATCCCCGGCGCCGTCTACGTGGACTGGACCAGCGACATCACCGATCCCGACGATCCCGTGCCAGCGCAGATCGCCCCGCCAGAGCGCTTCGCCGCTACGATGGGTTCCCTCGGAATCGGCGACGGCACCCGCGTCGTGGTCTACGATCACACGGGGGGGCAGTTCGCGACCCGTCTGTGGTGGGCCCTGACCTACTATTCTCACGACGAGGTCTTCGTCCTCGACGGCGGCTGGGACAAGTGGAAAGCCGACGGCCTTCCGACTACCAACGAGGTCCCTGAACCCGAACCGGCCGTCTTCACACCCAGGCCAAGGGCCGGTTGGCGCACGGAAGCCGAAGCACTCCTCGGCGAGGGTGGCGCCCTCGTTCTCGATGCGCGCGACGAGGGTCAGTACACCGGTGCCGTGGCGCGCCAACCGGCCAGGGCGGGGCATGTGCCTGGCGCCGCCCACCTCCACTCCGATAGCCTCCTTGATCCCGAGAGCGGCACCTTCCGCTCCGAGGAGGAGCTGGAGCGGAGGCTGAGGGAGGCGGGCGTGCCCGAGGATAGAGATGAGCCCGTCATCGCCTATTGCAACGGCGGGGTCGCGGCCACGGTCCCGCTCTTCGCGCTGCACCGGCTCGGTTACAGGAGACTCGCCAACTACGACGGCTCGTGGAACGAGTGGGGCGTAAGGGAGGATTTGCCCGTAGAGCGTTGAAAGCCCATTAGGAGCAGCTGTGATGCTACAATCCCCGAGGTCATGAAGAAGTACAACGTCAACCACTCAAGGGCGAAGACCGTCATCTCCTGGGTGTTGAGCCTGATCATGATCCTGGCCGGAGCCGCGCTCATAGCCTCCTTCTTCCTGGCCGGGCGCCTCGATAGCACGGCCACGAACAGTGACGACCCCGGGGGTTTCAACGTACCCAAGCTAGAGACCACGAAAGACGAGAACACGAGCAGCACCGGCCCCGAGGACAAGACCCTCGAGCTCACCGTTCCCGCGATGGCCAGGATCGAGAACGACGATATACCCTACACCACGGGGAACGACGAGGAGGCGCTGAAGACGCACGCCGCCATCCACCTCGAGGGCACCGGTTTCCCCTGGGACCACGAGGCCAACGTCTACATCGCGGGCCACAGGCTGGGCTACCCCAACACCGAGAGCTGGCTGACCTTCTGGGACCTGAGCAACGTCGGCGTTGGCGACAATATCTACGTCATCGACGCGAACGGCACGAAGTACACCTACAACGTCTTCAAAACCTTCGTCGTCAGCCCTTCCGATACCCACGTGACGGATACCCAGCCAGGCAAGAACATCGTTACCCTCCAGAGTTGCACGCTGCCCGACTACAAGCAGCGTCTCATCGTCCAGGGCGAGCTGACCGACACTGCGGAGAAGTCGGCCTAGGGCCGTGGACGAGGGGCTGCTCGAAGGGCAGCTGGCCTACTACAGGGCCCGCGCCGGGGAGTACGACGAATGGTTTCTGCGCGCGGGACGTCACGACCGCGGTCCCGAGTGGAATCGCAGGTGGTTCTCCGAGCTGGGGCAAGTGCGCAGGGAACTCGACGACTTCGGGCCCACGGGCGAGGTGCTCGAGCTCGCTTGCGGCACCGGATTGTGGACCGTGGAGCTCGCCCGTCACGCCGCGAACATAACCGCTGTCGACGCCTCACCGGAGGTGCTCGAGATCAACCGCTCCAGGCTGCAGGAAGCCCATCCCGAGGTTCCCGTCCGCTACGTCCAGGCCGACCTGTTTGGCTGGAGCCCCAAGAAGACCTACGACGCGGTGTTCTTCGGCTTCTGGCTCTCGCATGTGCCGCCGGGGCGCTTCGCCGCTTTCTGGGAGCTCGTCCGGTCGGCGCTCAGGCCCGGCGGACGCGCCTTCTTCGTAGACTCCCTGGGCCAGGAGGCTCCCGAGAAGAAGAGGCGGCAAGGGCGTACGCGACGAGATCACACCATGCTCAGGCAACTCAACGACGGGCGGGAGTTCAGGATCGTCAAAGTCTTCTACGACCCCGTAGACCTCGAAGCGCGACTCTCTGACATGGGTTGGCGCTTCTCGGTGCGCACGACGGAGAACAGCCTGCTCTACGGTTACGGCTGGCCCGACGGATAGTCTTTTCAGAATCTACGGTCGCTTGAATTCCTGCGCCTTGAAGCGTTCCCCTGTCACGTCTCTCGATTCGTCGGAGGCCAGAAACAGGAAAACGGCAGTGTTCTCTTCCGGGGTTATGCGGGTGGCGGGGTCCTCTTCCGGGTAGGCGGCGGCGCGCATCTTGGTGCGCATCCCGCCGGGATCTACCGAGTTCACCCGGATCTCTCGCCCCGCGAGCTCGGAGGCCAGGATCTGGGTAAGCCCCTCTATCCCAAACTTGCTCACGGAATAGGCGCCCCACTCGGCCCTGCCCTCGACACTAACACCGCTGACCACGTTGATCACGGAGCCGCCTTCGGGGAGGTGCGGGATCGCCGCCTTCGAGACCAGGAAAGGTCCGGTGAGGTTGGCGTCTATGACCGCCCTCCACTCGTCCTCGGGATACTCCTCGATCCCGACCCTGGGACCGAGCAGACCGGCGTTGTTGACGAGCACGTCTATCCTCCCGAAACGCCCGACCGTCTCGCCGACCATCCTCTCGACGTCGGCGCCCCTAGACACGTCCGCCGCGAGGGCGAGGACCTCCGCGCCCGCATCTTCGACCTCTGCGGCGACAGGACCGATGGATCCTTCGCTGCGGGCGTTGATCGCCAAATTGGCGCCCTCTCTCGCAAAGGCGAGCGCGAGCGCCCTGCCGAGACCCTGGCTGGCTCCGGTGATGAGCGTGACTTTGTCTTCTAGCATGTTCCTTCCCTTCGGTAGCTTATCAGCACGCGCCCCGTCGGGCGCTCGTCAGCATTTCAGCAGGCTGTCCCTTAGCCTCACCACGAGCGTAGATCACTGCTTCCCTGAACGATGCTTCCTCGGGCGCGCAGGGCGAGGTCGAAACCAAAAAGCTGAAATGCTGACAAGCGAGAGCCGCAGGCTCGCAGCGTGCTGACAAGCGAAGCCCGCAGGGTGTAGCGTGCTGAAATGCTATGGTGCGCGGGGTCAGCCTCTCAAGACGGAGGTGCGAGAGGATCTCCTCCCGCTCCTCCTCGGGCGAAAAGGCCAGAAGGCACTTGCCGAGGGAGGTGTAGTGGGGCGACCCCCGCGCCCTGCGGGCAGTCCGGCCGCGGTGACGACGCGCCGGATCTCCTCACTCTCCGCATCCGGGATGCGCCTTAGCGGGGGACGCACGTGGGCTTCGTCGATCTCCAACTCGGAGTCGAAAGCCATCAAGTTAGCCGGTATGACACCCTTGAGAACCAGCTCGGGTCTCATCGGAAGGACCTCTCTTCGCTTCGCACCCGTTCCGCCGGTTACCCTAGCATCCCGACCGGCCGCTTTCACAGCAAGTTGCAATTAGGTTCAACCTCATTGCAAGCACGTCAGCACTTCAGCACGCCGTCTTCGACGGCTTTTCAGCTTGTCAGCTGCTGTAGTTTTGGCTGACTGGCTGAATGCTGAAGTGCTGACGAGCGCAGCCCGAAGGGCTAAGCGTGCTGACCAGCTGAAATGCTAGTAAGCGTCGACGGCACCCACGTAGCCTGGAATGTACTGCATGGAAGACTCCACGACGGCCCCGTAGTAGGTCGAGGCATGGATCACCGTCCCGTAGCCGGTCGCTATTCCGACGTGCGAGATGCCGTAGCCGTGCTCGTCGAAGAACACCAGGTCGCCGGCGTCGCCGTATGAGGGCGTCCCGTAGGCGTACTGGGCATCAGGCGAGTCGGGCAGGTAAACGCCGAGGTCGGCGAACACCGCCGAGGTGAAGCCCGAGCAGTCCATGCCCCAGGCGCCATAGGACGTGCCGATGTAAGACCGGGCGTCTTCCACGACCGCCTGCCCCGAGACATCGGCGTGCGCCTCAGAAGGCGCGCTCGTCA
>JBKPNW010000163.1:0-2315 GCA_046732815.1 Actinomycetota bacterium
CGCGCTGAAGGTTGGATACAGCAAGAAAGTGCAGTAGATCGCGAAGAATGGTAGCAAGAAGAGATACGGTGCCACCGCCGAGCGCCGTCCACCGCCCCACCGGCGTTTGGCCCAACCAGGTGCCGTCTTACGGGCTCCCGCCTGCCCTGCCTCATCGAGTTGCGGCTGCATCGCCACCCAACCTCTCCTAGGAACGTGACGGACCTGTTCCCGTCCGTCCTTCGCCCCCAACTACTGGTTTTTCTGCAGGTCCTCGACCGTCCCTTTCATCTCGGTCAGCGCAGTCTTGGCGTCCGTCTTGTTGTTCATGACCGGTGTGATCACATCGCGCTGTATCGCCAGGGTAGTGTCCGCCCACACAGGCGACTGGCGGAATGTAGGGAGTTCGTTAGCGATATCCGAGTAGAGCTGACCGATCTTGACGCCACCGAAGTAGTCGCTGGGCTCAGCGAGTGCTGGGTCTTCGTAGGCCGGTTTGTAAGCCGGGTATGCGGTCCGCGCCTTGAAGTCGAACAGGACTCCCTCCTTCGTCAGGTTGGCCGCCTTGATGAGATCCCACGACGCATCTGGGTTCCCGGACTGTTCGGTAATGGCTTGGCCCGTTCCGCCGTAGTTGGCCGTCGGCTTGCTGTCACCCAGCCCTTCGGGGAGCTCCTGCACGGTCCATTTGCCCTCCTGGTCCGGAACCTGATCGATAAAGAAGGAAAGGTGCCAGGGCGGTCCCCAGGTCGCGATAAACTTCTCGGCCCTGAAGGCGGCCATGTACTGTGGCGGGGCCCAGGTATCGCTGGCCTCGGCCGGCGCCAGGCCGGCGATCTTGTGTTTGTAGACGAGGTCGTGGAGGAACTGCATGGCCTCGACACTCTTTGGGTCATCCCCGTTATAGTTGCCGTTCGCGTCGAAGTAGGCGGTGCCAGCCTCCTGCATGAGCATGTAGTGGTCGCCGAAAGAGATGTCGTGGATGGCGAACATCTTGCGGTCTCCTGTCGAAACCTTCTTGCCGGCCGCGATGACATCGTCCCACGTCTCGAAGGGCAACTTGACGCCTGCACTCTCCAGTATGTCCTTGCGGTAGGCCATGACAACGGTGTTCAGCTCGTTGCCGACGCCGTAGATCTCGCCACTCCAGCTCCAGGGGTCGACGGCGGCCGGCTTGTAGATGTCGTTTATGTCGTCGCCCATGCGCTTCTTGAGACCGAGCAGCGGCACATGGTCGCCCTTTATGAAAAGGCTGAAGCGGGAGATCTCGATGTCGGCTATGTCGGGGGCGCCCTCACCCGAGACCAGCGCTGTCAAGAGCTTGTTGTGCATCTGCTCGTAGGGCAGTATCCTGAAGTTGATCGTTACGTCCCCGTGCTTGGACTTGAACGCCTTGGACTTGTACGCCGCCTTGGCGAAGGCCACGCGCCCCTCATCGAAGCCCCAGAACTCCAGGTTCTTCGCAGATCCCCCCTGCTCGCTTCCCCCGCCGCATCCGGCGAGACCGAGGACGTATGCGCCAGCCAGCGCTCCTCCACCCGCCTTCAAAAAGCCACGCCTTGTCAACGTCCGCTTCACATCGGCCTCCTGACCCGAACGACGCCCACCACCAGGTTCTCATTATCCTTGTGTCCGGGGATGCGCAGACGGAAGAGCGCTCTCACGCCCGCCATAGCTATGACCAGCGTGCGAGTCGGATATTCGCTTACCTCCTTCGTTTTCGGGTCCGCCCTTCCCCAGACCAAGCTCTACACAAGCCAATATAGTCAAGGCGTAGTTTTGTGTCAACATGCGCACACCGATCCTACGGCGCTCCGTTTTCCCAGCTACCTCATAGTGTTATCTCTTCCTGCAATATTGCGACTTCGAGAGGATCGAGGATCAGCTGTAAATCGTGCTCAGTTGCTGTGAGGAGATCCCGGCCGGGGTTCGGTAGCCGGATCTCTACGGCCTCCTGATTATGGTTGAGCACGAAGAGGAAGGATGCGTCTTCGGTCCTGCGGCGCACAGCGTCGACACCGGGTGGTACTTCGGCTGTTGGTCTCACACCGGCCTCCTGGCACACTCTCTGGATAAGCAACTTCGTATATCGTTCCTCCGGCCTGGTGCCAAGATAGTAGGCTACGCCTTCACCGAAGACATTGCGCGTTACGGCCGGCGTGTCTGCGTAGAAATCTTCCGTGTAGAAGGCCTGGGATTCTGCGCCTTCGAGGTGGATGAGATCTGCCCACAGATCACATCCGTAAGATTCACCGTCGAGGTTGTCGAGTCGATTCGTTTCTCTGGTCGCCATCGGGACGAAGTCGTCGATACGGAGCCCCAGCAACTCCCTGAAC
>JBKPNW010000164.1:0-21549 GCA_046732815.1 Actinomycetota bacterium
GGTTAGAATAGGGAAACGATGGCGGACCAGATCAACTACTACGAGGTGCTCGGTGTCTCGCGCGAGGCCTCACAGGCCGAGATCAGGAACGCTTACCGCAACCTGGCGAAGGAGCGTCACCCCGACCATCCCGGGGGGAGCGCTGACGAATTCTCCAGGCTACAGGAGGCGAACGCGGTCCTCTCCGACCCCAACCGACGCCGCCAGCACGACGAGGCCCTCGACCTGGCCCACGCGGCCGACCAGCTCGCCGGCCTGAACCTGGACTTCGGCTCCGTGGAGGACGAGCTCTCCGCCAAGCGCAGGGAACGCGAGTCAGCGGGACCTTCTCTGGGCGAGCGCCTGCGGGGCCGCTTCGGGAGGAAAGAAGAGGACCCCTACGAGTCCATGCGAAGAGAGGCTCGCGGTTCCTCCGGCGGAAGCGGACGCAGGACGAGGGGCCGCTACGACGTTAGCGAGGGCCGCTGGTACGAGCCCCACCGCTTCGACCCCGAGCCCGTAACACTAAAGAGTGGCGCCATTACCTTCGTCGCCGCTTTCCTCACGTTCATCGCGATCGGCCAGATCGGACTGTGGGCGACGGGACTGTCCGATCCCGGATCCTTTGCTTTTCTTATGGCACTAGCCCCACTAATGCCGGTCCTGTACTCGCTGGTCGGGCTGGTCGTGGCGTACTTCGCTTTCAGGGCCGCGGGTTACGCGGCCCTGGCCCTGACCTTCGTGGCCGCGCTCGTCGTCGGCGGTGAGGGTGGACCTGAGAACTTTTTGCAGTTCGTGACCGTGGGCATCATCGTGCTGCTCGTCTTCGTTTACCTCGGCAACCGCCGCGAGAGCGCCGCCCGCCGCTGATCTTGCAAGCATTTCAGCACGCTCAGCCCTACGGGCTTCGCATGTCAGCTTTTTGTTTTAGCTGACATGCTGAAGTGCTGACCAGCGCGGTATCCGGAAGGGCTAGCCCTTCCGGATACCGCTTTTAGTCTCCCGTGCTTCGCGGGCCATGGTCAGCAGCCGGTCCATGTGCAAGGTCCGCAAGGAGTAGGGCAACTCTTCGCGTCCGACGAAACTCATCAGGTCATCGAGACGTCTTATGTACTCGCGTAGGGCCTCGTTCTCGTTCAACTTCATGGGGCCAGTATAGCCGCCGAGGGGTATCATGCGGCCACAGGGGATTCCGACGTCGGAGGGTTGTGTGACCGTTCGACACCAGCGACCTCGTGGAATAGTTTCTCGGTCTCGAGTAGATTACCTGCTGGCCCTGACGGGGACTTCTATGCCTTCGGAGGTGCCGTTGTGGGCGCCTGCGGGGCCGACCTGCAGGGTTCCGTTTCCGGAGAATGGCGGCAGATCCAGGGTCGCTTCGAAGTATCCCCAGGTGTGGTTCCAATCGTTGCTCCGTACGGTCCTGCGTGCCAGGACTTTTCCGTGCGAATCGATCAAGGTGATGGTGTTCGCGGCCTCGCTGTTGCGGGAGTAGCCACTGACCGTAAGAGGGTCGGAGATCCTGGCGCGCGGGCGTGGCTCGACGAGTACCGTGTCCTCGCTCTTTGCAGGGGGTGACACATTCGGGTCTTCCTTTGCCGGCTCGAAGTCGATGACGAGGCGCGCGGGGTCTTCGAGCTCGAGCACCCTGTAGTGAAACGCCTCGCGCGCGAAGAAGTCGACGAACATGCCGCCTTCGGGAGCGTGCACGATGTAGAAGCTCTCGAGCAACCCGCCGCCGAACTCGCCGTCCGATACGCGCGTCGCGCTGGCCGAGGGTAGGGATACGCGCAGGAGACCGTTCTCCTGGGGCCTCACCAGGGTCCATACGGGTACGACGGCGGCAGGCTCCCAGCCGGTCCCGAGATCGATAACCGCCCGCTCGTAGTCACCGTAGACTCCGTGGCGCACGGCGCGCACGGTGTCGGCGTCGTAGCCGGAACCGCCGCTCGCCCGAGTCTCCGCGACGAAAGGGACCCCGGAAGAAGCCTCAGCGGCACCTGCGAGGTCCCCCTCGATCCTCGAAGCTGCCCCTACCGTGGGTTCGGGCACGCTTCTCGCACCGGACCTGTTCTCTACCGAGTACTCTGCAGGACCGCCTGAGGCGGCCTTGGGAGAAGCTTCTACCGACTGGCCTACCTGGTCCGCCTTCAGGCAACCGGCGAGGAGCACGGCCGCCAGGAGCGAGAGCAACAGGAGGGCGGAAGTCCGCCTCACCTATCACCCACGCCTGGCCACGTTCGCACGCTCACAGGAAGGTGTTCGGTCATCGGCGCGGAACATTAGAGGGGGGTACGCCTTGCAGAATGCTTAAAGCTGTGTTGCGCTCCTGTTACGATGTGGAAACGCTCCATCTTCGGTACGAAGGGGAAAATCATGATCGGTTGGGAGGATATAGAGGTCGCGCGTAGACGTCTGCGGGGCGGGGCGCTCCGCACGCCCCTCGTGCCCTGTCCGGGTAGCGAGGAGGGCAGGACGCTCTACTTCAAGCCGGAGAGCCTGCAGCCGACAGGCGCCTTCAAGCTGCGCGGCGCGTACAACAAGATCTCATCGCTCTCCGATGAGGAGCGCGGTCGTGGGGTTGTGGCCCACTCGAGCGGGAACCACGCCAAGGCCGTGGCCTACTCGGCCCGTGAGCTGAACACGCGGGCCGTCATCGTAATGCCGCATGGGGCGTCTAGCGTAAAACTCGAGGCGACGGCGGCGCTCGGAGCGGAGGTCGTCCTGGTCGGACCGGACAGCGCGGAGCGGACCCGCAAGGCGGAGGAGCTTGCAGGGGAGCACGGCTACGTGCCCGTGCCCCCGTACGACGATGAAGTCATCATGGCCGGCCAGGGGACTATCGGGCCGGAGATCCTCGAAGACCTGCCCGACGCGGATACCGTGCTCGTGCCCGTAAGCGGGGGCGGGCTTATCGGTGGTATCTCGGCGGCCATCAAGTTCTCCCGTCCCGGAGTGCGCGTGATCGGGGTCGAGCCAGAGCTCGCGGCCGACGCCCTTGCCAGCCTGAAGACCGGAAGGCTGGTCGAGTTCCCGGCGGATCAAACCTCCCGCACGGTCGCAGATGGTCTGCGCGTGCAGAGACTCGGCGAGGCGCCCTTCGAGCACATCCGCACCTTCGTCGACGACATCGTCACCGTGAAGGAGGAGGAGATCCTCGAAGCCATGCGTCGCCTGGCCCTGCGGGCCAGGCTGGTCGCAGAGCCGAGCGGGGCCGTAACGTTCGCCGCCCACCTCTTCCACAGGGCAGAATTGCCGGCCTCCCGCCTCACCGTGGCCGTACTCAGCGGCGGTAACGTCGAGCCAGACCTCCTCACCAAAGTCCTCACCGGCCCCACACCGGAGGATGCCCGAACTGCTGACTAGCTGAAGTGCTGAAATGCTAATTTAGCGCGGCGTAGTCTCGACGGGGTCGCCGACGCGGATGGTCCCGAGCGCATCGTGGATGAGGTTGCGTCCGAAATAGACCTCACCTTCGGATTTGCGGTAGGTCGCGAGCGTACGCAGCGGCTCCTTGCCTCGGACGCCCGTTCTCTGGTCGACCGTGGTTATGGCGCAGCGCGGGCACGCCTCGGCAACCCGGTAGGGCACGTCACCTATCCTGATCCGGCCCCAGCCGTCTTCGGCGTAGGGCCTGCAGCCCTTGAGGACGAAGTTAGGCCTGAAACGGTTCATGGGCAGGGGGTCTTCCAGCCTGCTGTTGAGGTCTTCGAGCGAGGCTTCGGAGATCAGGAGGAACGCGAAGCCGTCGGCGAAGCCGACCTGATCCCCCCTCTGCGCAAACGACGAGTCGACCAACCTCAGGTCATCGTCGGGCTTGCAGACGAGCCGGCAGGGGAACTCCAGGAACTCCCCAAACCAGCGGTCGGCTTCACCGTCCACGAGCGCGCCCCTGCTGGTGTCGCCAAAGACACGAACGTCTATCAGGTTCTCGTTGTCGTGTCGAAGCGGTATCTCCAGGTCGGGCATGCCGGGCGCGGCGACGCTCAGGTGTTCGGCAAAGAGGCGGACGGAGATCATGGCCATCCGCGGATGGGCGCGCTGCGACATGAACTCTCCGGTCTCGTCGACGAGCATCCAACGCCGGTCGTGGCGAAGCCCCGTCGCGCTCAATTCGGCGCTCTGCAAGGAGATCCCGGCGCAAGATTTGATCGGATATACGTACAACCCGCTCAGGGTCACGTTCTCAGCGTCGTGCAAGATCCAACCCCAACTCTCCTTCCATTCTGCGCCCGATACGAGCGGCGAGGTCTGCCTTCTCTGGGTCCGGAATCCTCAAAGCGCCCGCCTCTCAAGCATAACGGCGGCGAACTGCTGCTCCTCGTAGGGGGTGCCCGGCGGCAGAGGCACGACGCACCAGTGGACGTGGGCGTTGCCCTGGTTGGAACCAAAGCTGAAGATGTACATCCTCTCGGCTCCAACCTCCTCGCGCACCGCCTCGGCCACCCGGTGGACGGCCCGCTGCAGCCCGAGGTATTCCTCGGGTGTGAAGTCCCCGGGCGATCTGGACACCATCATCCACCGTAACGCCGGCAGCTTCAAGTTCGCACCGGGGCCTCAGGCATCAGGTCACAGGCTTCAGGTTTCGGCTGCAATCTCGGCCCCAAGGTAGGAGACCTCCGTCCTGACCGCGGCGACGGTCTCATCGATGGGAACTAGGTAACTTTCGGAGCTGTGGCGGGCTTTGAGCTCGACTCCCCCGTTCTTTAGGGAGCGGGGCGTCAGGGTCAGACGTACGGGCACCCCGATCAGGTCCGCGTCCTTGAACTTGGCACCGAGGCTCTCGCGGCGATCGTCATACAGCACCTCGACGCCAGCTGAGACCAAACTCTCGTAGAGCCCGTCGGCCAACTCCCTGGCCCTGTCCGTGACGATGTGGACATGGTAAGGAGCTACGGAGATGGGCCACACCAGCCCGTTCTCGTCGTGGTGCTCTTCCGCGATGCAGGCGAGAAGCCGACCGAGTCCGATGCCGTAAGATCCCATGACCACGGGCTTTCTCTGCCCGTCATCATCCACGAAGCTCACACCGAAGGCCTCGCTGTAGCGCGTGCCAAGCTTGAAGATGTTCCCGACTTCGACACCACGCTCGGCGCGCATGGCGTTGGCACACTCGGGGCAGAGCGAGCCGCCACCGGCCGCGGCTATGTCGGCGACGACATCAGCTTCGAAGTCCCTACCGTAGTTCACGTTCAGGAAATGGAACCCCTCTTCGTTGGCGCCGGCGACGAGGTTGGGGGAGGCCGGTATCGCATCGTCAACGATCACGAGTGCCCCCTCCACACCGAGCGGAGAACCGTATCCGGGTTCGGCTCCGACGGTTCTGACCTCCTCATGCAGCGCTGGCCTCAACCCGCTCGCCCCGACCACGTTCGCCAGCTTGGTCTCGTTGAGCTCCATGTCGCCGCGCACGACCGCGAAGACGAACCGCTCGGAACCCTCGACCGTGGCGACCACGAAGAGCGTCTTTGCCGTCCCGGATTCGGGTGTCTGCAGAACGCGGGCCAGAGCCTGGATCGTGTTGGCGTCGGGGGTGGCGATCTTCTCTACAGGTCTCTGCTCCCCGGTTTCGGCGATAGGTTTACGAAACCTCGCCACCTGGCGGTTTGCGGTGTAGCCGCAGTCGTCACAGATTAGGATGGTGTCCTCTCCCACAGGAGTCAGGTACATGAACTCGTGGGCCACGCTCCCGCCCATGATGCCAACGTCAGCACCGACCGCCACAGCCGGTAGTCCGCACCGGGCGAAGATCCTGAAGTATGAGTCGTAGAGCGTACCGTACTGCCTGTCCAGGCCAGCCTCGTCCCTGTCGAGGCTGTAGGCGTCCTTCATGGTGAACTCACGAGCCCGGATCAGGCCGGCCCTGGGGCGCGGATCGTCCCTGAACTTGGTCTGGATCTGGTACACGAGCCTGGGCAACTTCTGGTAAGAGTCCACCTCGCCCGCAGCAAGGCCGGCGACGATCTCCTCGTGGGTCATCGCCAGGACCATCTCCCTGTTCCTGCGATCTCGGAGCCTCACCAGTTCCTGTCCCGTCGTACTGTAACGGCCGGATCTCTCCCACACGTCGGCGGGCTGTACGACGGGCATCGATACCTCCTGTCCGCCGGCCGCGTCCATCTCCTCCCGCAAGATCCCCTCGATCTTACCGATAGACCTCTTCGCCAGCGGCAGGTAAGAGAAGATTCCAGCCGCAAGCTGCCTGATGAACCCGGCCCGGAGCAGGAGACCGTGGCTGGCAATCTCCACCCCGGAAGGCGCCTCGCGCAAAGTCGAACCGAAGAGTGTGCTCATGCGCATGGTAGCTGTCAGCCTTCAGCTATCAGCAAGAACGATGAGCGGCGCCACATGTAGCGCCAGAGTCCGTGTTTGTTCGACCCGCACATGGTGAGTCCTTTCTCGAAACGAAGCCTTCGCGCTGGAAGAGCCTCCTGATAAAGCGGAAGGCCGATCGCTGACAGCTAGGTCGCTAGATACGGCGTCGTGCCGTAGTGGGCGAGGCCAGCCGGGTTGGCCCCCTTCTCGCCCAGCTCCATCCGCATCCGGTCCTGTGTGCCCTCGAAGCCGAACTCTTGCAAGAGGGCGTGCGCCTGGCACCGGGCAGGACCAGGGGCCGTAACCTGGACCGGAGCTCCTCCGGTCGGTGGGAGAGCATGGGCGAGCAGGAGTCGGGCTACGTCGGGCGTCGAAGCCAGGAAGGGGCCGATGCGCGTGGCGTGGCCCATGGTGGTCTGGATCAGATAGCCCTTGATGCGACCCGTCGCGTCGCGGGCGACGAGGCCGCGTCCGGGATGGAGCCTCAGGGTGGCGAAGAGCAGCGCAGAACGGTCGCCCCCGAAGCTCCAGTGGTCCACGCCGTAGAGCTCGGGCAGGTCCCCGAACGCTAGCGTCTCGACCCTGTGGCCTTCTACCCGGCCCCTCCCGCGGGGCTTCCGCGTTCCTTCCTCCAGCCGGTATACGGTGCGCGGTGTGACCTCCTCGAAACCGAGCGACCGGTAGAGGCCCTCCGCCCGCAGGGTCGAGTAGAGCCTGACCGTCTTCGCGCCCCGGCTCTTGAGGTAGGTTACGGCCCACGAGGAGAGCAGAACGCCGAGGCCGAAGCCCCTGTACCCGTCGCGGACCGCGAGGTGGCAGAGGATGCCGATGTCCCCGAGCGGCACCGCACCGACCATCCCTGCCAGGTCGCCGCTGGGTGCTTCGGCCACCGCCCAGCGGGCGTCGCGCACCCCGCGCAAGAGGTCGAACGCCCTGGGGTCGGCCGACCATCGTACGACGCTCCTTAGCTCCAGGATACGCTCGAGGTCGGTCTCGCCCATCTGCCTGACTCGGGCGCCCGAGTCGGTCAAAGTCCGTAGATCGTTCCGGTCGGTAGTCTTGTCTGCTGCGGTGTCTTTTCTTGCGGTGAATGCCCGCAAGGTTTCCCCCGATCTCTTTTCATGTGTGTAGACTCTTCCGCGCAAAAGGCTTCCACGGAAACCGTGGAGACGCGGATGCCCCGAGCACGGCCCTCTCTAGAGGGACGGTCGGGGCAGGGACGGTCGAGGGAGCCGTCCCGTAAAGGAGCTCGCGCCAAGCGTTATGTGATGCCGCTCCACGTCGAACATGCTACACCAGATGGCCCCTTTTGGGTAGCGTTTATTCGAACCGCATGACACCATCCAGTATCCGGTCTATCTCGGAGATCATGTCCGCGGAGAGTTCTACCCCCGAGGCGCCGGCGTTGTCGTCGACCTGCTCGGGCCTGGAGGCGCCGATGATCGCGCTGCTCACGTTCTCCCGGCGCAACACCCAGGCGAGGGCTAGCTGCGGCATGCTGAGACCGGCGTCGGACGCGACGGAACGCAGACCGTCCACGGCCGAGAGCACTTCCTCGTTCATGAGTTGCTGCATAAAGCGGTTGTTTTCAGGGTCGGCCGCGCGGGTGCCCTCCTCGGGGGCGTCGCCGGAGCGGTACTTCCCGGTCAAGACGCCCTGGGCGAGCGGGGAGAAGATCACCTGGCCAACGCCTTCGCGCTCGCAAAGGGGGATGACTTCGCCCTCGATGCGGCGTTGGATCATGTTGTACTGCGGCTGGTTGGAGACGATCCGGTCCAGGTTCATCTCACCGGCGATCCTCATGGCGTCGGAGATCTGGTCGGCCGTCCACTCCGAGACGCCGATATACAGTACCTTCCCCTGACGCACCAGGTCATCGAGCGCCCTGAGGGTCTCCTCGAGGGGCGCGTTCTCGTCGTAGCGGTGGCACTGGTATAGGTCAACGTAATCGACGCCGAGCCGCTCTAGCGACGCGTGGCACTGCTCGGTTATGTGCTTGCGCGAGAGCCCACGGTCGTTCGGTCCCTCGCCCATCGGGAAGTACACCTTGGTCGCCAGAAAGTAGGAGTCCCGCTCGAATTCTTTCAACGCTCGGCCCACGATCTCCTCGGCCGCCCCGTGCATGTACACGTTGGCCGTGTCGAAGAAGTTGATGCCGATCTCGTAAGCCCTGTCTATGCAGGCCCTCGCCTGCTCTTCGGCGACGCTCCCGCCGTAGGTCAGCCAGCTCCCCAGGGAGATCTCACTGACCTTCACCCCGCTACCACCCAATCTCCTGTACTCCACCGAAACCTCCACCGTATCGCGAACGAAGTGCTAATGGTACACGTTGCGGATCATACAGAATTCGCAAGATAGCTCCCGCGATGTAGCCCCCACATCCTTCTCGCCGACATTACCGTCATTCCCGCGAAAGCGGGAATCCACTACATCACACGCTCCTCGCCTCGATCCAGAGGCGATCTACCAGTCTCGCGTATCAGTAGCCTGCCCTGACTCGCCCAGTACACCCCCACCGGCGCGTAAACGCCGTCTCTTATCGGCCTATCGCGCTGTAACCGGCCTTGCTTACTGATTTGTTGTCGGTTAAGAGCACCTTTATTGCAAGAACGGCCCATTTTGTTACAATGCTCCCACCATATTCGATCCACGAAGAAGGAGCGGCAGAGAAGGTGCGAGCGACGTTACAGCCCGGCTTGACAAACAGGCTGACGAAGTATCTTAGGACCACACAGCAGCTCATCGAGGAGGGCCGTGACGCGGTCTCCAGCAAGGAGCTAGGCGACTTCACCGGCATCAATCCTGTACAGGTACGCAGGGATCTGAACGCCATAGGCTTCTCGGGTACCCGCGGGGTCGGCTACCAGGCCTACGACCTCGTCGAGGCCGTGAGGAACATCCTGGGGCTCAGGCAGACCTACAACATCGCGCTGGTCGGCGCGGGCAACCTCGGCAGCGCCATAGCGGCGAGCACCATCCTCCCCAAGAGGGGCTTCGTGATACACGACGTCTTCGACGACAACCCTGAGAAGATCGGGCGCACCGTGGGCAACGTCGTCGTCAAGCACATCGACGAGCTCAAGAAGAGTGTCACCGAGGCCGAGGAGATCATCGGCATCATCGCCACCCCGGCCTCCTCGGCCCAGGAGGTCGCCGACCTCATGGTCGACGCCGACATCAGGGTCATCCTCAACTACACCGATGTCCTCCTGCACGTCCCCTCCCACGTGGACGTCCACCGTATAGACCCCACCGCCCAACTCATGCATACGCTCTATTATCTGACCCAGGCGGAGGGACAAGAGGCCTCGTAGAGCATGTCAGCACGCCGCCTAACGGCGGCTTGTCAGCATTTCAGCTTGTCAGCTAGTGGTCCTCAGTACTCAACCGGGGACCACTTCTCTCCACGGAGAACTGTACGCTTTCGCCGAGTAGAAGCGCCGTTCGTGGTCCTTGCTGAAGTGCTGACAAGCGGAGGCGAAGCCGGAGCGTGCTGAAATGCTGACTGGCCCTGAGCAGAGGAAGAGCCCGGAGCGCAACTAGGGGTAATAGGTGGGGAAAGGGAAAGGAGGAGTAGCGCCCCGGGCTCTTTAATTGTGCCGGTTTAGTTTCGCACCAACCGACTGAGTGGATGATACATCGCTCGTTACACTTTGTAAAGGCTTTGAAACAGAGAATTTAGAAACTTTTGGAAGATATCTGCGAAATGCATATAAAGGTGTAGTGGGGATCTTCGATCCGGGCTCCCAGGTGTTGTGTCTGGGTGTCTGTTCGTGGGGACGGTCTTCTCGGGCACGTGGGGCTACTCGCAGGGATAATAACGATGGCGGAAGATCCCACCGCCACGGTCGCTGCCATCGAAGGGGCGATCGAGTAACAAGGAATCTTCGAAAAAGTCCGAAAGAGGCCTTGACACTCACGTAACGTGAGGTTTTAGGCTCAGTTGCGTAAGCGCGAAGGAGGTGAACTTGAGCAATCTCGGGACAGCGGGCTACACAGTAGGAAGGGTCGCCGACCTCTCTGGGGTGACGGTACGGACGTTGCACCACTACGACGAGATCGGGCTTCTCTCGCCAGGTGGACGCAGCGCCGCTGGCTACCGCCTCTACGAGGACTCTGATATCGAGAGGCTGCAGCGGATCCTGTTCTACAGGGAGCTCGGGTTCGCCCTGGAGGAGATAGCGACCATCGTCGACGATCCGCGTACCGACGCGATCGGACACCTGCGCCGCCAGCGCGGGCTGCTCACCGAGAGGATACGGCGCCTGAGTGCGATGGTCGCCGCCATCGACTACGAAATGGAGGCAAGGACAATGGACCTAAGGCTAACATCAGAGGAGCGCCTGGAGGTCTTCGGGGAGTTCCAGCCCGAAGATTACGCCGAGGAGGCCGAGCAGCGCTGGGGAGAGACCGAGGCCTACAAGGAATCCAATCGGCGTGTCTCGAACTACACGAAGGAAGACTGGCAGCAACTCAAGGCGGAGGAGGAAGAGGTACGCACCCGCCTGGCCGCGGCCTTCGAGGCTGGTCTTCCGCCCGACAGCGACGAAGCGATGGCCGCCGTCGAGGCGCACCGGAGGCACATCAGCCGCTGGTTCTACGAGTGCGGCTACGAGATGCACCGGGGTTTGACGGAGATGTACGTAAGCGACGAGCGGTTCAGATCCAACTACGACACGCAGACTCCCGGTTTGGCCCAATACATCAAGGAAGCCGCGCACGCCAACGCAGAGCGCGCCGAACGGGATGATCGCCAGTAGGCTCACGAAGGCTGGCTCGTCCGCCTGGCGCATACCGCCGGCCGAGGCGCTCTCCCAACGAGGTGGGAGACGCGGACAGCGGCCCCAACGACCTGCAGAACAAGCCCGTCCTCTACTTACTCCTTCGATCGCCCGGCCGCGTCGGCCGTCGCGTGGGCCACCCCGCTCGCCTCCTTCGTCGTGCCGGAGGGCGGTATCATCGACCCCATCATCGACCTTCTCGTGCAGGTCGTCATACTGACGCTCACTTTTGCCCTCGCCGAAGAGATAGGGATCAGGGGCTACCTGCTGCCCAAGTTCCTGTCCCTGGGGCGGAGCCGAGCCCTGGCGTTGTCCGGTCTCGTGTGGGCCACCTGGCACATGCCCCTGATCTTGCTTACCCCGGTCTTCCCTGTGGGCAACAAGCTTATCTCGTTGCCCCTGTTCTACGGGACCGTCTTCGCCGCGAGCTTCTTCTACGGCTACCTGAGGATCTACACGGGCAGCGTGTGGCCGAGCTCGATCGCGCACGCGGTGCACAACGCCGCCTGGGGCGTACTGGGAGCGTTGACCGCGACCTCCTACCCCGTGATGTGAACAAGTACCTGGTGGGGGACTACGGGGTACTGAATCTCGTCGGCGCCGCGATCGGGTCCGTGTTGGTGGACCGCCTGCTGAGACGCGGCATGGACGAGGCGCAAGGGGCCGTCTCTGCGGCCCCCGAAGTCACACCGGCGCGGCTGCAAGCGGAGACGAAGGGGTCATGAAGAGTGCAAACCTTACCCGGTGGGGCGCTCGGGTGGCTGTTCGACGATCCCGGCTACGGCTTCGTAGCCGGGATCTTCCTCTTCCTGGTCGGACTATTGATGTTGGGCGTCGCGACGCTGCGAGCCGGTGCCCCGCTAGTGCGGGCTCGCGCTTGGGGATGTGATGGTCGTCTCGATCTTTGGTGCGTGAGTGCGGGCGGCGCGTTCGTGGTGATCGGTCTCATCTAGATGGCGCTGGGCTACGCCCTGTGGTCGGGAAGAATGGAAGGGGGAAATGACCTTCTACGAGATCCGGGTGAAAGGGCACCTCGCTGAGCCCTGGTCGGAGTGGTTCGACGGGCTCACGATCGCGAACGTAGAGGACAGCATCACCGTCCTCTCGGGAGAGATCGCGGATCAAGCAGCGCTGCACGGGGTGCTGATCAAGGTGCGTGACCTAGGCTTGCCGCTGATGGCGGTGAGCAGGGTCGAGTCGGTGCCGAAGGATCGCTGACCCGGCACGACATCAAAGGTCTAGATAGTGCGGATCTGCTACGACTCCTCTTCTACGACCTTTTCGTACTCCTCGGGGGAGAGGAGGTCGGCCTCGCCTGAGGTGCGGAGCTTGACGATCCAGCCTTCCCCGTAGGGGTCGTCGTTGATCTTCTCCGGCGCGTCCTCCAGAGAGGAGTTGACCTCGACCACCTCGCCGCCGACCGGGGTGTACAGGTCGGAGACGGCCTTGACGCTCTCGACGGTCCCGAAGGGATCGCCGGCCTCGAAGGTGGCTCCCTCACCTGGCAACTCCACGAAGACGACATCGCCCAGCTCGTCCTGGGCGTGGTCTGTGATGCCTATTGTCGCGGTGTCGCCCTCCGTTCGGACCCACTCGTGGCTCCTGGTGTACTGAAGGTCATTCGGTATGCTCAAGGCTCTCCCCTATCCCCTGTCGCGTTTGTAGAACGGTAGCGGCACGGCCCTTGCCGCCACTGGGTTGTCTCTTATCAGGATCTCGAACCAATCATCCACGTCTGGATCTACGAGTGCAAGCCCTATCGCCCGATCGAGGGTGGGGGACTTGGTGCCGCTGGTGACCTCGCCGACTACCTCGGCACCACTGGTAACGTAGTAGCCGTGGCGGGCTATACCACGCCCCTCCATCTCGAAGCCGACGAGCTTCTTGCGCAACCCCTCGGTGTCCTCGATCAAGAGCGCCCTCTGCCCGATGAAGCGGGGATCTTTATCGAGGTGGACAGCAAACCCGATGCCGGCCTCAAGCGGCGTGGTCTCGGCGTCGAGCTCGTTCCCGTAGAGGCACATGCCGGCTTCGAGGCGCAGCGTGTCCCTGGCGCCGAGCCCGGCAGGCCTCGCTCCAGCTTCGATGAGTCGCCGCCAGACGCGCGGGGCCTCGCCGGGGGAAAGGTAGATCTCAAACCCCTCCTCGCCCGTGTAGCCGGTTCGGGAGATGATGCTACTCGCACCGTCGACCTCACCCTGGGTGAACCGGAACGGCTTGAGGCCAGATAGGTCTGTGTCGGTCAGCTCCTGCAATAGCCTCTGAGCCTCGGGTCCCTGCAGGGCCAGTAGCGCCCAGTCGTCGGACTCGTCTGTGACCTCGACTTCGAGGTCTGCGGCGTTCTCGCGGAAGTGTTTCAGGTCCTTCTCGCGGTTGGAGGCGTTCACGACGACGAGGAAGTCGTCCTCGCGCCGGTAGACGATCACATCGTCCACCGTCCCCCCATCCTCGTAGCAGACCGCCGAGTAGCCTGCCTGTCCGACGTCCAGACGGCCCACGTCGCGGGTGACGAGGCGCTGGACGGCGCCCTCGGCGTCGGGGCCGCGGAAGACGGCCTCACCCATGTGCGAGACGTCGAAGAGCCCGGCTTGGTTACGGACTGCCTCGTGCTCGGCCTTTATGCCTTCGTACTGCACGGGCATCTCGTAGCCGGCAAAGTCTACGAGCCTGGCCCCTAACTCCTTGTGCTCGTTGTAGAGCGGGGTATGTTTGAGTTCCTCGTTCGCCACCCTTACCACCTTGCCTTGAGTTGCCTGGCGGCGCGGGTCTCGTCGAGGCGGCGCGTGGGGGCGCCCGTTGGGGCTTCTTCCAGATCCTCCTTACTGGTCTCGGCCAGCTCGAGCATCGTTCCGATAAAGTCGTCTAAGGTCTCTTTCGATTCGGTCTCGGTCGGCTCTATCAGCATGGCCTCTTTGACCACGAGGGGGAAGTAGATGGTGGGCGGATGGTACCCGTAGTCGATGAGGCCCTTGGCGATGTCGAGGGCCCTCTTGCCCTGCGGGGGCTGCACGACGACCTCGTGTTTGCACAGCTCGTCGTAGGGGATGCGGTAGGTGCCCCTGAGCTGCGCCCGCAGGTAGTTGGCGTTCAGGACGGCCATGTCCGTAACGTCCCTGAGCTCGGGACCGTGCATCCTGATGTAGTTCCAGGCCCTTAGCATCTGCCCGAAATTGCCGTGGAAGCCGGCCATCCGGCCGATGGTCTTCTCCGGACGGACAAAGCGGTACTCCTCGTCACCTTTCTCCACTGTGGGATCTGGCAAAAAGGGCGCGAGGTCCTCCGAGCAGGCGATGGCGCCACAGCCGGGTCCGCCGCCGCCATGGGGGGTCGAGAAGGTCTTGTGCAAGTTGAAGTGCATGATGTCCACGTCGGCCTCGGCCGGCCGCATGCGGCCCATGTTCGCGTTCATGTTCGCGCCGTCCATGTAGAGGAAGGCGCCCGCTTCGTGCAGAACGGCGGCGATCTCCTTTATGTTCCGCTCGTAGACGCCGCAGGTGTTGGGGTTGGTGATCATGAGCGCCGCCGTCGACTCGTCCACCATCTCCCTTAGCTCGTCAACGTCGACGCACCCATGCTCGTCGAGCCCGACCTCCCTGGACTCGAAGCCCGCCATCGAGGCTGTCGCCGGATTGGTCCCGTGCGCCGTGGAAGGAACGAGGACCGTGGTGCGCCCTCCGTCGCCGGCATCGTCGAAGTACCCCTTGACCATCAGGATGCTGGTCAGCTCCCCCTGCGCCCCGGCGAGAGGCTGCAGAGAGACGTAAGGCAATCCCGAGACCTCGGCGAGGAAGCCCTGTAGCTCGTGCATGATGCGCAGCGCGCCCTGCACCTGCGTCTCGGGCTGGAGTGGGTGCAGGCCGGCGAAGCCCGGAACGACGGCGGCGGCCTCGTTGGCGCGCGGGTTGTGCTTCATCGTGCAGGAGCCCAGAGGGTAGAACGTCGTGTCGATGCCCTCGTTCTCGCGCGAGAGGTTCGTGTAGTGACGGATCACGGTGGGCTCGTCCACCTCGGCGAGGCGAGGCTTCTCTTTACGCAGCGATGCCTGGGGCAGCACGGTTTCGAGCTCTTTCATCTCCACGTCAGGCTGCGGGAGCGTGTAGCCTCTGCGGCCTTCGCGGCCTTTGTCCCGGATCAAATTAAGAGGCATCAGTGACCACCTCCACAAAGGCGTCGAGTTCGTCCTTGGTCCGCTTCTCCGTCACCGCGACGAGCATCGCCCCGTCCCCAAGATCGAGCCCGCCGACTATTCCCGCTTCCAGCAAAGCCTCATTCGCCTGTGCCACATCTGGAAGTTCCACCGCGAACTCCCACAGAAACGGTGCCTCCGGATACCGGAGCCTGAAACCTGAAGCCTTAAGCCTATCCGCAAGATAATGCGCCTTCGAGATGGATAGCTCGGCCACCTCCCGTAGCCCTTCCGGCCCCATCAGGGCCGTATACACGGTCGCGGCCAGGGCTGTGAGCGCCTGGTTGGTACAGATGTTGGAGTTCGCCCTCGCGCGCCTGATGTCCTGCTCGCGGCCCCGCAGGGTGAGGACGTAGGCGAGCTTGCCGTCCTGGTCGATCGTCTCCCCCGTGATACGTCCAGGGAGCTGGCGGACGTACTCCGCCTTGGTCGCCATGTAACCCGCGTAAGGGCCACCGAACATAAGAGGCATCCCGAGCGGCTGGGCCTCCCCCACGGCGACGTCGGCCCCGAGGTTCCCCGGGGCTTCGAGGACGGAGAGTGAGATCGGGTCGCACACCGCGACGCAAAGTGCGCCCACGTCGCGCGCCTCCTCCGCGGCGGTCCCTACGTTCTCGACGGCCCCGAAGAAGTTCGGACTCTGCACGAAGACGCCCGAGACGTCGTCGGGGATATCAGAGAAGTCCGTGGTGCCATCTTCGAAGGGAAGATCCACCACTTCGACGCGGTAGGTCTCGATGACCTCGCGGTAGCGGGGGTTGAGGCCTGGGGAGACGGCGACCTTGGGGTCCCGCTTCGTCAGCCTCGCCGTCATGAGGGCCGCTTCCACGACCGCGTTCGCGCCGTCGTAGACGGAGGCGTTGGAGATTTCGAGCCCTGTCAGCTCGGAGATCATTGACTGGAACTCGAAGATCGACTGCAGGGTGCCCTGGCTGATCTCCGGCTGGTACGGGGTGTAGGAGGTCAAGAACTCGCCCCTGGAGATGATCGCACCAATGGCGGAGGGTACGATCCTGTCGTAAGCCCCCGCGCCGAGGAAGATCGGGAGCCCGTAAACGTTCTCTTGGGCCATGGAATCTACTTCCCCTAGCGCCTCGTACTCCGAGAGGGTCGGTGGAAGTTCGAGCTCTCCGTCGTACGCCGGCCTTACATCGGCGAAGAGGTCGTCCACGGCGTCGACCCCGATGGCGCCCAGCATCTCGTGTATATCGGCCTCTGTGTGCGGTGTAAATCGCGCCACGCGGCTATACCCCCTGTCTCGGGTGAGCGTTGCTTTTCCGCCCTGTCCCAAACCTGAGAGTGTTACCCCGTCGGCGCCGATCCAGCGAAGCAGATCGAACTCTCCAGGACGCCCTCCGGTCCGCGGTCCTTCTGCCTGAGAGATTCGGGTCACCCCTGCAACCCTTTCACCTTCGGCGGCCGTCACGGGGGGCTCCCCACCCCCCTGACGACTCTCTCCCGCGGCCCTCACCGGGCAGGATAAGGCTAGCACATACGGGGAGTAGATGCGCCGATTCGTCGCGGATGTATGGCGGCGAGGCAGGTTAGAGAAGCCACAAGGTTTGAAGCGATCAGGTGTAGTTCTCCGAGGTTACCTTGACCGAGTCCCTCTGCGCGAAGTGGTCCTGGATGTACTTCTCGCCCTCGTCACAGAACAGCGTCACGACGGTCTCCAGCTCGGGGTATGACTCGCGAACCTTCTTTGTGGCGATGAGGTTGGCGCCGCTCGAAGGGCCGACGAAGAGACCGTACTGTTTTGCCAGGCGGCGCATCTCTTCTACGGCCTCCCCGGAGTCCACGGTAAGGGCCGTGTCGACCAGGCCCTCGTGACGCTCGAAGATGCCGGGGACGAAGCCGTCGGAGATGCCCTCTATGAGATGGTCTCCGACCTCCCCGCAGAGTATGGTCGATGACTCCGAAGGCTCCATGGCGAAGAGCTTGACGGCGGGGTTCACCTCCCGGAAAGCCTGGCCGACCCCGATCAAGGTCCCCCCCGTTCCGACGCCCATCACCATGGCGTCGGGCACGACGCCATCGGGGAGCTGAGAGAGAATCTCCGGTCCGAGCCAGATGCGGTTCTCCTCCACGTTCCACTCCGACTCGAACTGGGCCGGGCAGAAGTAGCCCGGCTCCTGCCCGAGCTCCCTCGCCTTCGCCAGGGCCTCGTTGACGTGGAAGTGCCCGACCTCCATAACGTCGGCCCCGAAGGCGCGGCTGATGGCGACCCGCTCGCCGCTCATCCCCTCGGGCATTACGACGAGCATGCGATACCCCTTGACCGCGGCGACCATGGAGAGGGCGTTGCCCGTGTTGCCCGAGGTGGCCTCAACGATGGTATCGCCCCTCTTCAGGAGACCCTCGTCCTCGGCGCGTTCGATCATATACTTCGCTATGCGGGCCTTGATGGACCCCGAAGGGTTCAGGTACTCCAGCTTGCAGTAGATACCCTCGATTTCCACCATAGGCGTGTTACCTATGGCGTCGAGGATGCTACCTGAGGGCCCGCGTTTGGTCATGATCTGCCTCCCTGGGACGGGATCTTACCCGACTATCATAATCTACCCGTCACCGGCCGGGTGCAGTCCCCGCTCCGAGAGCTCTACGTTCTCGAACTCCATCGGGGTGACGTACGCGCTCGAGAGTCCGCCGTCGACCAGGAAGGTCGACGCGTTTACGTAGGATGAGTCCTCAGAGGCCAGGAAGAGAACGGCGCCTGCGATCTCCGTCGCCTCGGCGAACCGGCCCATCGGGAGGTGGATGAGCCTTCTCGCAGCTTTCTCCGGATCCTTGGCGAAGAGTTCCTGCAAGAGCGGCGTGTTCACGGGACCGGGACACAGGGCGTTGACCCGGATTCCCTGGCCGGCGAACTCGACTCCGAGCTCGCGGCTGAGGGCCAGCACGCCGCCTTTAGAGGCGGTGTAGGAGATCTGGGAGGTCGCCGCCCCCATCGTGGCTACGAAGGAGGCGGTGTTGATGATCGACCCTCCCCCCCGCTCGAGCAGGTGAGGTATTCCGTACTTGCAGCACAGATAGACGCTTTTGAGGTTGACGTCCTGCACGCGCTGCCAGGCGTCGAGGTCGGTATCGAGGATGGAGTCATCGTCGGGTGGCGAGATGCCGGCGTTGTTGAAGAGCACGTCTATGCCCCCGAAGCGCTCCGCCGTCTCGCGGTACATCCGTTGAACGTCCTCGGGGTCGGTGACGTCGGCGTGGACGTAGAGGACGCCCAGTTCGTCAGCGGCCTCGTTGCCTGGTTCGTCGGCGAGGTCCGCTATGCAGATCTTGGCATCCTCTTCGGCGAAGCGCCGGGCCGTCTCACGGCCGATGCCGCTGGCGCCGCCGGTTATGACGGCGACCTTCCCTGCGAGGCGTCCCGGCATATCAGTCCTCCTCCGTCGAGATGTAGACGTTCTTTACCTCCGTATAGCAGTCGAGGGCATGCGGGCCCAGCTCGCGTCCGACGCCGGACTGCTTGAAGCCGCCGAAAGGCGTGCCGACCCGGACGGAGGTGTTGGAGTTTACGGAGATCACGCCCGTCTCCATACGCCTCGCCACCCGCAGGGCGCGGGCGCCGTTCTCGGTCCAGATCGAACCCGATAGGCCGTAGACGGTGTCGTTGGCCTGGCGGATGGCGTCTTCTTCGTCCTCGAAGGGGATCACCGCGACGACAGGGCCGAAGATCTCCTCTCTTGCCGCCCTATCGTCGTTGGAGACGGGGGCCAGAACGGTTGGCGGGTACCAGAATCCGGAGCCCTCGGGCGCCTCGCCACGGAGTGCCACGGGCGCGTCTTCGGGGACGTAGGCGGCGACCTTCTCGCGGTGGTCGGCGGAGATCAGGGGCCCCATCTCGGTCTCCTCGTCGAACGGGTCCCCGACCCGCATCCCCGTCACGGCCGGCTCCATGAGGGAGAGGAACTCGTCGAAGGCACTCCTCTCGACGAGGATGCGCGAACGGGCGCAGCAATCCTGCCCGGCGTTGCCGAAGACGGCGATGGGCGCCGAAGCGGCGGCCTTCTCCAGGTCGGCGTCGGCGAAGACCACGTTTGCGGACTTGCCGCCCAGCTCCAGGGTGACGCGCTTTATGGTGCCTGCGGCCCCTGCCATGATCCCCTTGCCGACCTCGGTGGAGCCCGTGAACGCGACCTTGGCGACATCAGGGTGCTCGACGAGCCGTTTTCCGACCTCTCTCCCAGGACCTGCGACGACGTTGACGACGCCCTCGGGGATGCCGGCCTCCAGCGCTATGCGCCCGAACTCGAGGGCACTCAGCGGCGTGAGCTCGGCCGGCTTGAGGACGAGCGTGTTGCCCGCCGCGAGCGCCGGGGCCATCTTCCAGCTCGCAATGGTGAGCGGGAAGTTCCAGGGGACGATGAGCCCGACGACGCCTAATGGTTCGCGGAACGTGACATCGACGCCCCCGGAGACCGGGATGGTGTCGCCGAGCAGTTTCTCCGGCATCCCGGCGTAGTAGTGGAAGGTCTCGGCCACCATCGCCATCTCGTCTCTGGAGTCGCCGATGGGCTTGCCCGTGTTCTTGGACTCCAGGCGCGCCAAATTCTCCTGTTCTGCTTCCAGGGCATCGGCGAGGCGCCTGAGCAGGCGCGAGCGGTCGGCGGGTTCTACGTCTCTCCACGCCGGGAAGGCTTCCCTGGCGCGGGCGACGGCCGCGTCGGCGTCGTCTTCGGTGGCTGGTTCGAGCCTCTCTACCACCTCTTCGGTGGCGGGGTTCAGGACTTCGAGCATCTAGGAGACCTCCGAAACTAGGGCCTTTATGAGCTGGCTATTCTCGTCTTCTTCCGGATGCCAGAGCACGCCGAGCACGAAAGAGCAAGAAGGGTCTTCGATAGCCTCGACCGAGTCGTCTTCGGCATCGCGGCCGGTGACCACGAGGCCGCCCCCCACGCTCTTTACCCCCTGGTGGTGGTGCGACTTGACCGGTGTCCTGTTCGCGCCGGCGGCGCGGGCGGCGAGAGAGTCGGGGTCGAGGCGTACCTCGTGATCGGCGAAGGTGCCCGGCGTGTGGCGGTGCTCTTCGTGGCCGAGTACGTCGGGAAGGTGCTGCTCGATGGTGCCCCCGTAGGCGACGTTGAGGATCTGCATCCCGCGACAGATGCCCAGGATGGGCACCCCGCGCTCCAGGGCTCCGCGTACCAGCGCGAGCTCGTAGGCGTCGCGCTCCTGTTGTACGGGCCCTGTCTCGGGGTGCCGCTCGTCCCCGTAGAGGGCGGGGTCAAGGTCCCCTGCCCCTCCCGTGATGACGAGCGCATCCAGGAGCTCGAGTACGCCGGAGGGATCTTCCGCATCTTCCTGGTCGGGGGGTAGCAGGACAGGACGCCCGCCGGCGCGCTGCACGGCCTGGATGTAGCCGGCTGGGGAGATAACCGCGGGTATCTCCTCCCAGACGCCGTAGCTCACCCTCTCGGCCGCCGCCGTGACGCCGATATTCGGCCTGGACTTGCCCTTCACAGGCGCTCGAAGTTCCGGTAGCGCTCCCAGTCGGTAACGGCGGCCTCGAAGGCCTCTAGCTCGACGCGGGCCATGTTCAGGTAGTGCTCGACGACCTCAACGCCGAAAGCGTCGCGGGCCGCCTCGCTTCCTGCGAAGAGATCCTGCGCCTCGCGCAGGTTCGTCGGGACGTGGGGCTTGTCCGCCTCGTAGGCGTTGCCGACGAACTCGTCCTCCAACGAGAGCTCGTTCTCTATGCCGTGCAAACCGGCGGCGATCATGGCCGCGATCGCCAGGTAGGGGTTCACGTCCCCGCCGGGCAGCCGGTTCTCTAGCCTGAGCGAACCACCGTGGCCAACGACGCGCAAGGAGCAAGTGCGGTTGTCCTTGCCCCAGGCCACGGCCGTCGGGGCGAAGGAGCCTTTGGCGTAGCGCTTGTAGGAGTTTACGTTGGGGGCGAAGAAGAGCGTGAGCTCGCGCAGGCAGGCCAGTTGGCCTGCGAGGAAGTGGTTGAAGGTCTCCGAGAAGTGGTGGCCATCGGCGAAGACGGCACCTCCGTCCTCAGCGCGCAGGCTCAGGTGGATGTGGCAGGAGTTGCCCTCGCGCTCGTCGAACTTGGGCATAAAGGAGATAGAGCAGCCCTCCTGGGCGGCGATCTCCTTGGCGCCATTCTTGTAGATCGCGTGCCCGTCGGCGGTCGGAAGAGCACGGTCGAACTTGAAGTTGATCTCGTGCTGCCCGAAGTTGCACTCGCCCTTGGCGTTCTCCACCTCGAGCCCGGAGGCGGCCATGGAGTTGCGGATGCGTCTGAGCAGCGGCTCGACGCGCGCCGTCCCGAGGAGC
>JBKPNW010000165.1:0-10719 GCA_046732815.1 Actinomycetota bacterium
AGCCGAGGCGCCTGCAAAGAGCAAGAACAGAATACCGTAGTCATCCTGCGTCTTCCTGGCCAGCCGTAGGCCTTCCTCGTGCAGCGCTAGCGCCCGTTCGTGGTCGTGCTGGCCATCCGCCACGGAGACCAGGGCGTGGAAGGTGCGGCCCAAACCCACCTCATCGCCCGACTCCCGCTGGGAGGCGGCTACTTCTTCGAGCGCTGCCGATGCCCGCTCGAAGTTCATCCAGAACAGCTCTGTCATTCCCACGTTGTAGAGGGCTTCCGTGGCGCCACTCTCGTCTCCCAGACTGCGGAACAGTGCTAGGGCCTCCTCACCGAGCGCTTCCGACCTCTCGTAGTCGCCCTGGACCCTCGCCAACCACCCGGCCCAGGCCATGACCTTGGCCCGAGAAGCCGTCGAAGGTGCGTTCCCTTCGGTGTTCAGCACCGCTTCCAGCCACTGCCGTCCCTCATGCACGTCCCCGCGCTGGTACCAGAACGCCGCCATGGCCCCCGCGAGCCGCAGCGCCTGTTCGATCTCACCGCTTTCGAACGCCCAGGAGAGCGCTCCCCGGAGGTTGCCGTGCTCGGTCTCGAGCCGTTCTAGCCAGGCTCCCTGTTGTGCTTTCTGCAGTTCTGGTTCGGCCGCCTCCGCCAGAGCGAGGCAGAAAGCGGCATGTCGACGACGGACGGTCCCGGCATCTCCACTCTCCTCGAGCCGTCCTCGCGCGTACTGCCTGATGGGTTCCAGCATCGCGTAGCGCACCCCGGCGTCACCATCCGCCCCCGAGGCTACGATCAACGACTTGTCCGCGAGCCTAGAGAGCAGATCGAAGACCTCGCTCTTCTCTATTTCGCCTCCCGCGCCTACCACCTCGGCGGCCTCTAGCGTCCAGCCACCCACGAACGTGGAGAGCCTTCGGAACAGAACCCGCTCCGATCCTGTGAGCAACCCGTAACTCCAGTCCAGTGCAGCACGCAGCGTCTGCTGCCTCGGCTCGGCCGTCCGGCCACCACCCGTCAGGAGGCTCAACGAGTCCTGGAGCCTTTCCGAGATCTGCTCCAAGGAGAGCATTCCCACCCTCGCCGCCGCCAACTCTATGGCTAGCGGGATGCCGTCCATTCTCCTGCATATCTCCGCAATGACCCCGGCGTTGGCCGGTCCCGGCGAGAAACGCGGGTCCCTGGCCGAGGCGCGTTCGAGGAACAACCGGGTGGCTCCATACCTTTCTAGCTCTTCGACGGTCTGCGAGATCTGCGGCCCGGGGACCGGGAGGGGTGGCACCAACCAGACGGTCTCGCCCGCCACCTTCAGAGCTTCTCGGCTCGTGGCGAGGATTCGCAGTCGGGGGCAGTTATCGAGCAGGGCGTCTGCCAGGCGGGCCGTGGCCTCCATCAGGTGCTCGCAGTTGTCCAGGATCATCAGCATTTTCTTATCGCGCAAATCCTCGACGAGCGCTTCGGTAGGTGCCCGGCCGGATTGCTCCTCTACCCCCAGAGTCCTGGCGACTACCTGCGGCACCAACCCCTCTTCCGGGAGAGAAGCCAGCTCCACGAGCCGCACACCGTCGGGGTAGGCGCCGACCAGATCTCTGGCGACCTCTAGGGCGAAGCGCGTCTTACCCGAGCCGCCCGCTCCTGTGAGGGTCAGGAGCCTCGTTGCGGCTATCGCCCGTTCGACCTCCACCATCTCACGCTCGCGCCCGACAAAGCTTGTCCTCTGGGCAGGTAGGTTGTGATCGCCTGCCTCCAGCCCTACTTCCCCGGCAGGGAGGTTCTTGGCCGACAGGTGCCCGCCGAGGGCTATCTCGTCGCGCAGGCGCCGGATGGTGACGCTTGGCTGGGCGCCGGGTGGTCCTGATAATGCTTCCCTTAGCCTCTCGTACTGGGCCAGGGCGTCTCGTCGGCGGCCGGAGAGCGCGTACACGCGCATCAGTCCAGCGTGCGTCGCTTCGTTGGTCGGCTCCTCCGCCACGGCGCTCTGCAGGGCTTCGACCGCCGATCCGTAATCTCCACGCTCCTCGTCTAACCTGGCCAGTTCGATGAGAAGCTCGAGATACAGCCGCCTCAGATGCGCGCGTCTACCTTCCGCCCACTCCTCATAGGGGTCCTCGGGGAGTAGCTCCCCGGTGTAGAGTTCGAGAGCCGCCCGGTGGGCCGCCGGGTTCCTAGAGCGTCGGGCGATGGCCGTAGCTTCCTCGAACGCCTCCACGTCCACCCAGAGCTCGTTTTCCGGGCTCAGCACGAGCGACCGGTTCTCGGATGCCAGGTAGCGGGAACCTGCTACCGCATCGAAAACCTGGCGGGAGACATAAAGGGCCTGCCGCAAGTTGTTGGATGCGGCCTCCCTGCCAGAGTCGGGCCAGAGGAGTTCCATCGCCCGCTCTCGAGGAAGTCGGTGCTTCGGCGCAAGCGAGAGCACCTTGATCAGATCGGCCGCCTTTCTGAGACGCCACTGCTCTGCCCCGAAGGTTCTGGAGCCCACGGCAACCCGAAAGCCGCCGAGCAGCCACACTCGCACCGCCTCGAGCCGCTCCCTGGCCGTCGCCGCCTCCAAGCGTTCTACGCCTCCTGAGCTGGGAGAAGGTCTCGAGCCATTCCTCATCCCTAGAGACACGGTTTTCTGAATCATCGTATATTTTCTTACAAGACGGGAACATGCGCCAATGTGCATAGAGTCGTTTGAAGGGAATGGCGCGGTCCCCTTGCAAACCGCGGCCTCAGGATTCAGCTTGATGGTCGATCGGGCATACCTCCAATGGCAGTGGCCGCAGGAGAGCAATGGAGACTAGGCGGATGGGATATCAACGTCTTCTTCGTCCTCTTCCAGGACGGCCACTGAGGTTGCCCTGAAGACCAGAATCTTGCCCCTCTCGGGGAAGTCCACGATCTCTACGTCCCCGGTGACGGCGATCTGGTCTCCCACGAGGTCGTCGGCGTCCTGTACGGCCGACATATCGATCTCGGTCTCCAGAACGTAGCCGGTATGCTCCTCTCCGGCTTCCGTGGTCGCACGCTTGAGTTGTCCTTCGAAGTAGGCCATGGTCGATCCTCTCTCTGGGTGACAGTTAGGGACATGGTACCCGGATTCGCGCACACGGGCCGGGCTGACGGAAGGGCATCGAGAGCTTCACGGTGGAGCGGGCGTCGGACGGCAGGATCCGGGAGCACTGGCGCGTCACCGACACCCTGGACAGGATGGAACGGTTGGGGCGATACTAACGCCCGAGCATGCCTAGGTAGATGATGGCTAATGGCGGTCGAATACCGTCTATCTGGCACTCTGCATACTGCGGAGGCCCTAGATTGGGTGCTCCCAGGATGGCGGCTTGCTATCTTATCGCCTATACGATTTAATACCTTGGTAGGCAGGTGCCTCGAACGTGTGTAGGGTTGCGTTGGGGAGGAGACGAGAGGGATGAGCGCGACGTTGGTGTATGTCGGCATCGGGGCCGCACTGGCTACGGTGGTGGGTATCTTCGCCATAGCCGTCCTTTTCTTGCAGACGGCGCGCCGCTACGTCGAGTTGACCGAAAAACGCCTGGAACTACTGCGCGAAGGGGAAGCGTTCCTGCTCAAGGTCGTGCAGCGACAGGGCCGCGCCCTCGAAGAGAGCCAAAAACGAGAGGCACACCAACGCGAGTGGGTCCCCGAGACGGTCGGCCATCCTCTCGGGCAGGAGCAGGGCGAAGAGCCCCCTGGCAGCCGGTGGCCCGAAGATCCCGATCAGCACGCACGCGAAACGCCGGATCCAGACGCCCCTCCCGAGGTGGGCGAACGACAGGGGCGGGAGAGCACACCGAAGTCGAACGAAGCGCCACCGCGGCCCGCGGACGGTGCGCCGCTGCTCGGAGTCCAGGTGCCGCACCCCGATGACGATGTGCCCGGTCGCGGCTGGAACAAGTCCCCGGCCAGGTTCTTCCAGAAGTGCTACGACAGGTACCTCGAGCACTACGAGGGCTACGTACGGCTCGCCGAGCGGCTGCACAGCAGCCGCGACGGGGCCGAGGCGGCCCCCGGAACCCTCGTGAGGCGCGAGTGGGAGGACAAGCTGCGCCGGGCGTACGATGCCATAGAGAGGACTACTCAGAGGCTGGACATGCTCGAGGAGCACTACCCCGAGCTGGCGACCGACAGTGACCGAATCTCCTCCCGCATCGGTACCGCCCGCCTCCACGCCGGTCTCGAGGAGCGATTCGGCCGCCCGCGCTAGTCAGCCTTCAGCACTTCAGCGATTCGTTAGTAGCCTATCGCACGCTCGACCAGAGCTGACCAACTGAATTGCTGAAGGCTGAGCCCGAAGAGCGCAGCGTGCTGCAGTTCGAGCGCGCCTGGAAGGATTCGAACCTCCGACTCGCGGTTTAGGAAACCGCTGCTCTATCCCCTGAGCTACAGGCGCAAAGCGCCAACAGTTTAACCCGCGATGGCCATGCTTACCACCGGGTTGCGACCGGGTGTCTTACAATCCGCCCACGCCATCACAGGAACCCGCAGAGGTAGCTACCTGTCGTAAATCGCCCAATTTGCTTCGAGCAATCGGCTTGGAGTTAAAACGAGAAGCTGACAGGCTGAAACGCTAACATGTGACCGGCCAACGAGTTGAACGGGCGGCGGCGTCGACGTATGATTCAGCGGTACTCGCGACCGTACCGGGTATGGCGCAAGGGTTGCATGCATTTTCGTATTCGCCGCGGGAGAGGTGCAAGCGGCGGGGTGTGAGATCTAACGTTGCAGGCTACAGAGGGAGAGATCGCGAAAGCTGACCACACCTCGGGACGAGAGGGTCGTCCGAGAAGGATGAACGGCCGGCCGGTTAGGGCGGGGTTGGTCGGGCCGCTCCTGCCGCTGCTCCTGGTTGTAGCGGTGTTCCTCGCCACGGGTTGCGGGTTCGGTGGGGGTGGGAATCTCACGCTCGGCTACCTCAGCTGGGACGAGAACGTGGCCAACTCCTATCTGACCAAGGTGCTTCTCGAAGACGAGCTCGGTTACGAAAACGTCGAGCTCAAGCTCGCCGACGACGTGGGGCTCGTCTACCGGGATCTGATCAGGGGCGACACGGACGCATTCCTGGATGCCTGGATGCCGAACCACGAGCAGTTCGTCGATCGGGGGCGGGGCAAGATCGAGGTCTCCAAAGAGCCGTGGTACGTCGACCCGACCAGGTACGGGATCGCCGTCCCCGACTATATGAAGGGCGTGCGTAGCATCTCCGACCTCGACTCCTCGGGGACCGACATGATCACCGGCATAGAACCCGGCGCTGTCTTGATGAAGAAGATACAGACCGACGTGGTCCCGCGGTACCACCTGCACTCCAGCCTCGTCGGGGCGACCACGCCGGCGATGCTAGCCGAGCTCGAGCAGGCCTACAGCATGCAAGAGCCGTTCGTTTTCCTCGCCTGGTCGCCGCATTGGATGAACCAGGAGTACGAGTTCCGTTACCTCTCCGACCCGAAGAACGCCATGGGCTCGGTCGACGCCCCCCAGACGCTTCACTCGGTCAGCCGGGAAGGGCTCGCCAAAGACGAACCGGCGGCCTACTCCCTGATCAACGCGATGAGACTCGACGAGGACCAGGTAGGTAGCCTGGAGCTGGCGATAAACAAGGCCGAGGACCCGGAGACTGGCATCAGGCGATGGCTCGAAAAGAAAGAGAACAGGGAGCTGGTGCGACCCTGGGTCGAGACCGCCAAGAACGCGCAGGAGGAGTAGAAAGACATGACCAGCCAGGAAAAGAGCTCCGACGACATCAGGGAGGACATGGTCGAGGAGGCCGTGAGGGTCGCCGAGGAGGCCGAGCGCAACGACGTTCCGCTCCGCCTGCTCGGAGGGGTGGCCATCAAGGTGCGCGCCAAGGACGGTCTGGATCCCGCTTTCGAGCGGGAGTACGCTGACCTCGATTGGATCACGAAGAAGGGCAAATCTTCCCAGGTGCAGAAGTTCTTCGAGTCCCTCGGGTACGTTCCACAGTCGCGGTTCAACGCGCTCTACGGCCGGGAGCGGCTGCTGTACTTCGACGAAAAGCACGACAGGCAGGTCGACGTCCTTATCGGCAGCTTCAGGATGAGCCAGGAGATCCGCTTCGGGGACCGAATGACCATGGAACCGCTCACCGTCCCTCTGGCGGAGCTTCTGCTTACCAAGCTCCAGATCATCGAGCTCAACGAGAAGGACGTCCGCGACGCCCTCGCCATCCTGCACGACCATCCCGTTGACGAAAAGGACGGGGAGAGCGTCAACGCCGCCCACATCGCGAAGCTGTGCGCCTCCGACTGGGGACTCTGGCGCACCTTCACGGCCAACCTGAAGGACCTCGAAGGCCACCTGGAGCGCTACGACCTCTCGGACGAGAGCAGGGAGCGTATCAAGGAACGCATCGAAGCCCTGCTGGCGCGCATCGAGGAAGAGCCCAAGGGCTTCGGCTGGAAGATGCGGGCGAAGATAGGCGACCGCAAACGCTGGTACGAGCTGCCCGAAGAAGTAGAGGGAGGACCCTGATAGCGCCGTGCTCGAGCCTCGAGCACGGCGCTGGTCAGCACTTCAGCCAGTCAGCTCCTGTTCTTCCTGAAGTGCTGAAAAGCGAAGCCCGAAGGGCTAAGCGTGCTGAAATGCTGACCAGCGCGGATTCCGGAAGGGATTACCCTTCCGGAATCCGCTGTATTACAGGCTCACGATGACCGTCTTGAGTTCGGTGAAGGTCTCCATCGCGTAGCGTCCTCCGACGCGTCCGATGCCCGAGTGGGAGCCCGCTCGCCCGCCGAATGGGAGGTGGCTCTCCCAGTGGTTGGATGAGGTGTTTATGTTGACCCAGCCGGTCCTCACCGCCTCGGCAAAGCGCAAGCCCCTCGCCAGATCCCGGGTAAAGACGGCGGATAGCAGACCGTAGGGCGAGGAGTTGACGGCCCTTATGGCTTCCTCCTCGTCGCGAATGACGGTCGCGGGGACTATGGGTCCGAAGGTCTCCTCCCTGGAGACGCGCATCTCGGCCGTGACCTTGCCGAGCACCGTCGGGCGGTAGTAGAGATCCGTGGGGAAACCCTCGGCGCGGGCCCCGCCGGAGATTAGCTCCGCGCCACCCTCGAGCGCGTCGGAGATGTGCCGATCCATCTTGACGGCCGTCGGTTCGTTGTTGAGGGGACCCAGCGTGGTGAGCGGGTCGAAGGGATCGCCGAGTCTGACCCCGCGCTCGATCGCGTTACCAAGCCCTTCTAGGTAAGCGTCGTAGGCCCTCTCGTGCACCAGGAACCGCTCCCCGGCGGTGCAGCTCTGGCCGGCGCCGAGGAAGGCGGAGGTGAGGCTCGCTTCGGCGGCGGCGTCGAGGTCGGCATCGTCCAGGATCACCATCGGCCCATTACCACCCATCTCCAGGAGGAGCGTCTTCCCGGCGGCACGCCCTGCTACCTTCTGTCCGGTCTCCACGGAGCCGATAAACCCGACCGCCTGGGTGCCAGGGTTGGCCGCCACCTCATCTCCGACGACGGGACCGCAGCCGGTGATCATGTTGAAGATCCCGGGCGGCAGTCCGGCGTCGACGATGCACCCGGCGAGCTTCACGGCACAGACGGACGTGGAGGGTGCAGGCACCCAGACGACCGCGTTGCCACAAGCGAGCGCCGGCGCGATCAGCTCCGCCGGCATGGTGTAGGGCCAGTTCCACGGTGAGATCACGCCGACTACCCCGCGCGGCACCCTGTAGAGCATGACGCGCTTGTCGGCGTCGACGGAGGGCGGCATGGCCCCCTCCAGCCGCGTCGCGTCGGCGCCCGCCATCTCGAAGTAGGCGAGTAGCTCGTCGACCTCGTCGTAGGCCTCGGCAGCCAGAGGCTTGCCCTGATCCAGGGTCAACGTCTCCGCCAACTCGTCGCGGCGTTCCTCGATGATCTCCGCGATCCGGACCATCGCCGCGGCGCGCTCGAAGGCGGAGAGCGCCGCCCACCCCGACCAGGCCTCGTTCGCGGCGGCTATCGCCCGCTCTACGTCCTCGCGGGTCCCTTCGGGGACGGTGCCGATCCGCTCTCCCGTCGCCGGGCTCGTAGCCTCCATGCGGGCTTCGGACTCACCCGCGGCCCATTCACCGGCGACGTACATCGCGTAGTCTTTCGTTTTCGTGTACATCACTTCCCCCTGGCGAAGGCGCTCATGTAGATCTCTTCGTAGTCCGCCACCGTGACCTCGCGGGGGTTCCCGACCGTCTGCGGGTCTTCGTAAGCGATCCGGGCCAGCATCGGAATCTCACCCTCCGAGAAGCCCAACTCTTCCATGGTCGGAATACCTACGTCCTCGGTCAGCCGGTGGAGCTCCTCGATGCCGGCCCGGGCGGCTTCGAGCGGTGCGAGTCCCCTGACGTCCGCGCCGAGGGCCTGCGCGATCCTGGCGTAGCGCTCGGGCGCGGCCGGGGCGTTGTACTCGCAGACCGGCCCGAGTACGCGGGCGGTAAGGGCGCCGTGGGGACAGTCGTGGACGCCCCCCGCCGACTGGCTCATGGCGTGTGCGGCCCCGGCACTCTCCGTGCCGTAGGCCATCCCTCCGAACGTCGCCCCGTGCGCCATGAACGTGCGCGCCTCCAGGTTCGCGCCGTCCTCGCAAGCGGCCCGCAGCCACCGCGCCACGTACTCTGTGGCCGCAAGCGCGAAAGTGTCGGTGAAGGGTTGGTGATAGTCGCAGGTGTAGCATTCGATCCCGTGCGAGAGCGCATCCATCCCCGTCGCCGCCGTGATGGCACTCGGGAGGCCGACCGTCAGGGCCGGATCTATGAGCGCCACGTGCGCGCCGATCAGGGCCGTGCCGCCGACGTTGAACTTGATCCTGCGCTCGTGGTCGGTGATGACGGCCCAAAGCGTGACCTCGCTGCCCGTCCCGGCCGTGGTTGGTACGGTAACGAGCGGCGGGATGCGCCGCGTAATGGGGGTCTTTCCGTACTCATAATCGGCTATGGACCCGCCGTTGGCGATCTCGACGCCCACCCCCTTGGCCGTGTCCATCGAACTGCCGCCACCGAGGGCCACGAGCCCGTCGCAGTCTTCCTCCCTGTAGACCTCGCTCGTCCGTCCGATGAGCTCCACGTCGGGGTTAGGCCTGACCCCATCGAAGAAGGAGGCGTCCGTAAGGTGCTCGAGGGCCTTCTCCGCGAGGCCCGCGGCGACCACGCCCCCGTCCGTCACGAGCAAAGGACGCCTCACGCCCAACTCCTCCACGATCCCGCCCAGCCTGCGGATGGCTCCAGGACCGTGCACCATGCGGGTCGGAACCTCGACGGTGCGCAGGGTTTCGACTTCGATGCTCATATGGCCTCCTCGTTCGCGTTGTGCATCTGGTTCTCTCTGGTGTCAAGCAATGTCGCGGTCGGACCCCGCGCGAACCTCTGGAGGGCGAGGCGGCGGGGGGTCAGGTACAGCTCCGGCGTCCCCAGCCGCTCCAGGAACGAGAGCGCCCTCTTCCCCAGTGCCGCGCCCTCTTCGATGCGGGATTCCCAGACGTTCGACTGTTCCGGTGGATCCCATCCGAGATCGTAGAGCTCGGGCATGTAGGCGGGACCGCCGAGGATGAGGGAGTGGTCCCGCGTGCTCACGGTCATCGGCATGTAGCTGGCTATGCGTCGGGGCCTGGAGTCGACGGCGGTGGTGAACTCGCCCGCCGCGAAGTACAGCGGCCAGGAGCTGACGACGAGCGGGCGATGCTCGTCCCTCTCTCCCACGAGAACGTCCCCGAACGACTCCCCCTGCATGGCCTGGGGGCGTTCGACGCCTGCGAGCTCGAGTATTGTGGGCGCGAGGTCGGGCGCACTCGTCAACGCCGAACGACGACCGGGCTCGAGCCCCGGTCCTCGGACCATCAGGGGCACGTTCGTGAGCTCTTTGTAGAGGGGTGACCATCCCACGGTGAGCAACCACGACTCGGGTAGCCAATCGGGGACGACAGCGTCCTCGGCCACGGCCGCGTCCGGGTCGTCGATCCACTCGGCCTTGCCGAAGTAGCCGTGCTCCCCGAAGTAGAAGCCGTGGTCCGAGGTAAAGAACACGATCGTGTTCTCCCCGAGACCAAGCACCTCCAGCTTGGCCAGGAGCCTCCCGACCCAGAAGTCCACCATGGTGACCTCGCCGCAGTAGGTCGCGTGGGCGAGTTCCACGTCGTCGCGGGTAAGTCCGGCCTCCTCCCACCTGCCGTAACTGGGGTAGATCTGGCGTCCCTCGTAGCCCGCGTGATACAGCGAGGTGTAGTATTCGGGCGCGTCCCAGGGCTCGTGGGGGTCCCAGGTGTCCACGTAGAGGAAGAACTGCTCCTCGTAGTGTCTCTCCAACCACTGCTCGGCCTCGGTGATGGTGCGCGCCACGAGCCTGTCCGACTCCGACCTCCACGTCTTTCGGTAGTCGGAGCGCTCGTATGGCCTCGTGTCATCCCCCTGGCCCCTGACCCAGATGAAGTCGTCGAAGCCCCGGTCGTAACCGAACCCACCCCTGACGAAGAAGGGCGTGTCCACGACGCCCATCGTCAGGTAACCGGCCTCGGAGAGGAGCCCGGGAAGCGTGGGCACGTGGCGGGGCAACGGTTCCCAACCCATATAGGTGTAGGAGAAGGTGCCCGTCAGGATGTCCGCCCTTGCCGGCATGGTGGGAAAAGAAGAGATCACATACCCGTCGAAGACGACCGCGGTGCGCGCAAACTCGTCTAGGCGCGGCGTATGAATATAGGTGTTGCCGAATGCTCCCAGGTGGTCGCGACGGAAGGTGTCCGACAC
>JBKPNW010000166.1:0-3341 GCA_046732815.1 Actinomycetota bacterium
CCCTTACACGGTCGGCCTTCTCGATGCCGTGCCGACCCTCGCCGGGGAGCACCAGGAGCTCAGCTCGATCCCGGGCTCCCCGCCCGACCTTATAGACCTCCCTACGGGCTGCAAGTTCCACCCCAGGTGCCCCTACGCCACCGAGAAGTGCCGCGAGGAGGACCCTCCGCTGATGGAGGTGGCCCCGGCGCAGACGGCCGCGTGCTGGCACTGGGAGAAGGTAGGTTCCGACTGGGAGGCGAGGGGAGGTGAGCGCCACGAGCGGGACGCCCATAGAGCTTGAGCACGCGAGTCGCTCCTACGGTACTGGCGGTCAGCGGGTGAGGGCCGTCGATGACGTGTCTTTCACCATTGAGCCTGGCGAGACCCTGTGTCTGGTCGGCGAGAGTGGGTGCGGCAAGTCCACCACAGGACGGATGACGGCCGGCCTGCTCGAGCCTTCAGAGGGCCGCGTACTCTACGGCGAGAAGGACGTCGACGCGCTCCCCGCGGGGGAGAAAAAACGCTTCCGGCAGGCGGTCCAGATCATCCACCAGGACCCTTACGCTTCGTTGAACCCGATACGCAACGTGACGCAGATCCTGAGCGCGCCTTTGCGGCGCCACAAGCTCGTGAAGTCGCGCTCCGAACTCAGGAACAGGGTCCGCGAGTTGCTCGAGACGGTAGGTTTGACACCCCCCGAGGAGTTTCTGAAGAAGTATCCCCATCAGCTCTCGGGCGGGCAGCGGCAGCGCGTCTCCGTGGCCAGGGCGCTCACCGTCGACCCCGAGTTCATCGTGGCTGACGAGCCCGTCTCGATGGTGGACGTCTCCCTGCGCATCGAGTTGCTCAACATGTTGCTGGGGTTGCAGAAGGAGCTCGGGGTGGCGTTCCTGTTCATCACCCACGACCTCGCGGTCGCCAAGCATTTCTCGTGGGAAGGGCGCATAGGCGTTATGTACCTCGGGCGCATGGTCGAACTCGGTACCACGCAGAGGCTCGTCAGGGAGCCTGTGCATCCTTACACGAAGGCCCTGATCTCGGCCTTACCAGAAGCAGATCCCGAACTTACGCGTAACAAAGAGAGGTTGCGCCTGCGGAGCCCCGATATTCCGAGCCTGTTGAACCTGCCTGCGGGTTGTCCTTTCCATCCTCGCTGCCCGATGTACGAGGAGGGTCTGTGTGACACGGACCGTCCTGCTGAGGATGCAGTCGCCCTCGAAGAACACCTGGCGGCCTGCTACGTCGCCGCGAGGGAGCTCGGCCAGGAGGACCGCATACCCGAGAGCAGCAGGGCGGCGGGCGCCCAGGCCGGCCGGAGGACGGCGTGATCCCAGAACTGGGAAGGGCCGGATTCCGGATAGGGTTCCTGATCGTCGTACCCTCTTTCTTCCTGATGTTCTTCCTGGACCCCGGGACGGCCGAGTATGCCATCACCCTCGTGACCCTGGTGATGGGGGTGGTCTTCCTCGTGGCCGTGACGTTGCTGGTTCTGTACACCAGGCGTTAGGAACGTATGGACTATGTGACACACCCAGGCCGAAAAAGGAGGCAGCTAGTGAGCACGGGCGAGAGAATCCACCGTCCCAGAGAGTTGAGCCGGCGGCAGTTTCTCGGTTTGGGAGCCGCGGGGGCAGGACTTCTGCTCGCGGGATGTGGTGGGGGCCAGAATTATGGGGAGAGCGGGGGCGGCGGTGCCGCGGAGTACCACGGCGCTTATCCCTATCAGCTACCTCCCACCGGGCACTTCAATACCTTCGTGACCAACGCCATCTTCGCGCTGACGCTCTATCAGGATGTCCTCGAGATGCCCATGGCGATGTACAGGTGGGCCGAGCGGAAGTACGTATCTTACATGGCTACGGATTGGGGCTTCGAACCGCCCGACGTGTTCAAGGTAACGCTGCGCAAGGGCGCGAAGTGGAGCGACGGGTCGGAGTTCACGTCGAAGGATGTAGTCACTACCTTCAACATACTCCGTCTGCAGCAGCAGCTCGCGTGGAACTATCTTGCCTCCGTAGAGCCCGACGACGAGTACAACCTGACGTTCAAGATGAAAGACCCCTCCACGGTCGTCGAGCGCCTGGTCCTCAGGGAGCGCGTCAGGGCAAACTCGGTCTACGGAGATTGGTCAGACAAAGCCCAGGAGTTGTTCGACAAAGGCGCCGACCCCGAGTCCAAGGAGTTCAGGGACCTGGTCACGCAGTTCGAGGAGTTCAAGCCCGAGCAGATGGTCGTCACCGGCCCATTCAATATAGACAAAAAGAGCATAACCGAGTCGCAGCTAACGATGAACAAAGTAAAGACCGCCTGGAACGCCGACCACACCGACTTCGAAAAGATGATCATCTACAACGGCGAGGTCCCCGCGGTCACCCCGATAGTTCTCTCTAAAGATGTGGACTACGCCACGCACGGGTTCCCGCTCGCCACCGAGAAATCATTCAAGGAGCAGGGAATCCGCATCCTCACGCCTCCCACCTACTCGGGACCGGCGCTGTACTTCAACTACGCGAAGATCAAAGCCGTCGCCGATCCGAAGGTGAGGCAGGCCATCGCGCACGCAATCGACATGTACGAGAACGGCACCGTCTCGATGGCCGACTCGGCCAAGAGATCCAAGTACATGACGGGCGTCTCTGATGTGCTCATCAAGGACTGGGTCTCGGACCAGGACCTCGCCAGCATGAACCCTTACGAGTACGACCCGGATAAAGCTACCAGCATGTTCGAGGATCTGGGTTTCGAGAAGAATGGCGGGGTCTGGGTGTCGCCCGACGGGGAGAAGATGGAGTACGAGCTTGGCGCCCCCGCAGAGTTCGCCGACTGGTCTGCGGCCGCCAAGAACCTGGCCGACCAGCTCACGAAGTTCGGTATCAAGACGACGGTCAGGACGGTTACCTTCACCCAGTGGGACCCCAGAGTACAGGACGGGCAGTTCGAGATGGGCATCCAGGCATGGGGCCAGGGGCAACCACATCCTGTCTACTCGTTCGAGTATCCGCTGCTTACGTACAACGTGGACGCCTCAGGCGGCGGTATGTCTTTCCCTCTGAAGCAGGATACGCAGTCCTTCGGTGAGGTGGACCTGGAGAAGTTGATCATCAAGTCCGCCTCGGGCCTCAACGAGGATGACCAGAGAGCGACGGTCACCAAGCTGTGCAAGGTCTTCAACGAACTACTGCCCGTCATCCCGCTGTGGGAGCGCTACGGTAACAACCCGGCACTCGAGGGCGTAAGGGTTACGGGCTGGTTGCCCGATAGCGACCCCATCTACCAGAACAGTCCCTACGAAGACAGCTTCACGGTCATGATGATCATGGACGGCACCCTAAAACCAGCGGGGCAGTAGCCGAGAGGCT
>JBKPNW010000167.1:0-21886 GCA_046732815.1 Actinomycetota bacterium
CTTCTGCTCGTCCCGAGTCAGGGCCGTGTTGTTCCTGTACTTCTCCACCGCCTCTTCCAGAAACTCCGTCAGCGAACCTCCCAGGGGCTCACCCGAGAGCCTGTCTCCGTAGATCGAGAGCCAGGGCTTCTTCGCGTCCAACATGGTCACCACCTCCGCGTGCTCGCTCTGAAAATGGCTTTCGCCACTCCTTGCTCAACTGCTACACGACTCCCTTTCCCTGAAGCCACAAGCTACAGCCATTACTATCACACTGATCCGTGAGATGTCCAGCCTCGTTTCGGATGCAGAATACGGCCGAATGGGGAGCTGCTCAGATCGAGAGTATGGTCTTCGAGAGCTCGCCGGACCTGATGAGGTCGACGATCTCCTTGATATCCGAGTCCATCCGCCGGTCGCCATCCAGAGATGGCACGCGAGAGCGCACGAGGTCGTGTGCCGCCCTGGTCTGTGGGCTCGCCTTCCTTACGCCACGCAGGTCGAGTGCCTGGCAGACGGCGAGGAGGTGTATCGCCGCGACGTTCTGCGCGAGCTCGACGATAGATCTGGCGTCGCGGGCGGCTATGGAGCCCATGCTCACCTTGTCCTGATTGTGCGCCTCGGTGGAGCGGGAGAAGACGCTCGCCGGGTTGGAGAGCTTGAGCGCTTCAGCTGTCATCGCCGAGCAGCAGAGTTGCATACCCTTGAACCCGTGGTGCAGGCCCGCCTCGGGGCTGTCCTCGTCGAATAAGGGGATCAGATTCGGGGTCAGGCCCGCATTGAACTTCTCGTCCACGACCAGCTCGAGCTGGCGGTCCATCAGGTCGCAGAGGTTGGCGACGGCGATCTTTAGCGCGTCCATGGCCTGGGTGATGTGGCTTCCGTAGAAGTTGCCTCCGCTCTGCACCCGGCCGCTCGCAGCGTCGAAGAGGGGGTTGTCGTCGGAGGAGTTGATCTCGACCTCCACCCAGCGCCTCACCCACTCCAGTGTGTCGCGTAAGGCGCCGTTCACGTGTGGCGCGCAACGAATAGAATACTTGTCCTGCACCTGCCTCTCCAACTCCAGGAACTCCTTGCTGCCGAGGCCGTCGCCGGCGAAGATCTCCTCGGAATCCAGCGCAAGCTCTGACTCCGCTAGCAAGTTCCTGATGATGCGCGCGCTCTCGACCTGACCGGGATGCGGCTTCTGCTCGTGGATAAAGGCGCTGAAATGTCCCCGGTTGCCGAGCAGCGCCTCAGAGGCCATCGCCGTGCACAGGTCGGAGACGAGCGCCAACTCCTCCGCGTCCCACACCGCCAGGGCGGCGAACGCGCTCATGAACGAGGTCCCGTTAGTCAGGGCGAGGCCTTCCTTGGCTTCGAGCTCAAGCGGCTCCAGGCCCAGCTCACTCGAAACCTCCTTCGAGTCCTTCACCTCGCCGTCGTGCAGTACCTCCACTTCGCCAACGAGAGCGGCGCCCACATAGGAAAGTGGCACCAGGTCTCCGCTGGCGCCGCAGGAGCCCCGCTCAGGGACGAGCGGGAGTACATCGTTGTTCAGGTAGGAGAGGAGGCGTTCAACCAGTTCAAGGCGAACACCGGAGTTGCCCCTGGCGAGACAGTTGGCGCGCAGGAGCATCGCTGCCCTCGTAACCTCAGGCAAGGCAATTGGACCTGTTCCGCTGCCCAAAAAGCGGAGCATGTTCTGCTGCAGACGGGCAGTCTTGGACGCGGATATCTGGCGGTGCGCGCTGTCCCCGAAGCCCGTCGTGACGCCATAGATGGGGGTCTCGCGTGAGATCAACTCCCGCTTCAGATCGCGCGTCGCCCTGATCTTCTCCACGGCCTCAGCGGATAAGGCGCACCACGAATCCCCAATCCTGCGGGAGAAAGTAACCACGTCATCGATCGTCAGCGATTCCCCGTCGAGCTCAAACCGGATGCCCTGCCCCGGTAGAACGGTCTTCATCGAGTATCACCCCTTGAGCTGGCCGTGCTTCCCCACATCCTGGCACCGATTGACCGGTCGGACAACTAGTATTTTAACTCGGATCGCCCCGGGTAACATGCCGAGACGGGCCTCCTCAGCCAACCGGGATACGCGGGAGCCAGGACCGTACGGCTAGGCTCGACGAGATTCCACACGCGACGCGATGTTAGGCTTATTGGGTATTCTGTCCTTGATCCCTTTCTTGTTCATGTTCCACTTTTGTGCGCACCGGGTGCTGCATGGCCATTCTGGCTTCGGTAAGGTTCTCGCTCTACGTCAAGGAAGGGTCCTGGATAAAGTCGACAATGGTGAGGGTACAACGATCCACGCATACTCGATGGTCGTTCCGATCGCGGATATCCACTTCCCACACCTGCTTCTCTGTGTCGACGTAATCGGGTATGCCTACGGCCACGAGCCGTCCACCCTGGCGACTGCTCCCACGATCTGTTCTGCATCATGACGAAGCTCGGCTTTCGTCGCACTTACGGCTACCGCCTTACAGACGCTCGGCGGCCGCCAGTGTCTCGGAAGATTTCACATCAAGCAGGCCCAGGGGTGTGAGGCGGAGTGCTGGCAGGAAATCGCACGTCAAGAAGAGGAGCGTGTAGAGGATGTCGTGGTGCTCGTATCCGGCCTTGGCAACCGCGGCCGAGAGCCGCCGGTTGAGTTCGACGACTTCGGCGAACGGCAGGCCTGACATCATGCCAGCGACGGGTAGGGCAGTCTCGAACGTTACCTTATCGCCTTCGACGACGACTATCCCACCTTCGAGCTCTCTGACTCGCAAGGCAGCCCGGGCGATAGACTTCGGACGCTTTCCGAGGACAAGTAGATGGGTGGTCGTGTTATAGGTGCTGGCGAACCCATCCAGTTTTGGGGCAAAACCCGACACGAACGCGCGGGAGATCCAGGCTCCTTCCCGATCTATGAGCGCGGCGTGCAACGCGCCCTCGTCCGGGACGACCAGATCGTTCTCCGAGCGAACCCTGGCGTCCTTGCGTTCGGTGATAACGGCCGACCTGAGGTGTATGACAGGCACCTCAGCCTGAGACCGCTCTTGCGGGTAGAGTGCGGGGTCGCCGAGGTCCAGATCAGGGTCGAAATATGGCCTGCTCCCGTACGAGTCCCACTCAACGTCCGGGAGCGGGACGCGAAGCTCTCCTCTCTCGGCCACCACGCGTCCCCGCGAAATAACGGTCTCTGGGCGGAACGATTTGAGGTCAGGCAGTAGCAAGAGGTCAGCCCGGCGACCTATGCCTATGCCGCCGACCTGGCCGTCGATCCGGAACAGAGTCGCAGGGTTTATGGTCACCATCTGAAGCGCCTGCATCGGCACAACGCCGTTGTCGACTGCGACACGAAGCATTCCATCGACGAGCCCGTGCTCTGCGAGGAACTCGGGCGAGGGGCCGTCGGTCGTCATGATCAGGCGTTGGGTGCTTATTCCATTCTCGGTGATGGAGCGAAGGAGCTCGGGCAGGTCGGGACGCAGGGAGCTGTTGCGGAGCATCGTCCAGATCCCTAGCCGCAGCCGGTTCAGGACCTCCTCTTTCGTTATTGCCTCGTGGTCGGCGTCTATGCCTGCGGCGGCGACGGGCTGCAGGCGCGACTCCGAAGCGCCGCCGGTGTGGCCGTCTACGATCTTGCCGAGGGACTTCGCCTTGCGGATGCTTGAGATCAGGGCTGGATCTCCTGCCGCGAGCGCGGGCCAGCGCGTGACCTCGGCAGTCCCCAGCACGTCGTCACGCCGCAGGAGGGGCTCGACGTTGTCCAGCGCGAACATCTCTTCCTCACCGGGAAACGTCGCCTGGGAGGTGAGGCGCACCATCCACAGGTACTGGAGGGGAAGATCCCGCAGGTCGCCGGCCATCTTCGCGAACCCTTCGTGACCCATCTGCATGAAGAAGAAGAGATTGTCGGCGACGATGGTGGTGGTTCCGAGCGGCAAGACGCCTTCGACAAGGCTAGCGGGATTGTAAAGGACCCACGGATGGAAGTGCGCCTCTATGTACCCTGGGGCAACGATCATACCCTTCGCGTCGATGATCTCGGTGTCAGGGCCGGCGGCCCGCTCACCCTCACCGACGTAGGCTATGCGGCCCGCGGTGACGGCAACATTGCCTTCATAGAATTCGCCGGAGTAGACGTTGGCTATCGTGCCGCCACGCACGAAGAGGTCAGCGGGACGATCACCCCGCGCCGTCTCGACGAGCCTCGCATGTTCCTCTTCGTTCGCCAGCACGGAGGTCAGACGGCCTGGTAGCTGACCACGCCGCCTGGCACCTGTTCGACATATCCATCCCCCACCAGGTGTTCGAGGTGGGCAAGCGTCTCGGCGAGCGCGAAGCGGAGCTGGTGGGCGGTCAGGTCCTCGGGGAAGACGCGGCGTGCGACCTCGAACGGCGTCGCCGGCCTCCCGTCGAGGGCTGCGAGCATTACCGAGAGGCGCTCCTCGTGGTGTACGAGGAGCTCGTCCACGCGCCCGTCGAGGTCGTGAAAGAGCGGGCCGTGCCCCGGGAAGACGATGTCCACGTCCATACCCCGCAGGCTTGCAAGGGAGTCGAGGTAACGTCGAAGCGGCCGCGGGGCCGTGTATGCCCACAGTCCGATGTTAGGTGTGATCTCGAGCAGCATGTGGTCTCCGGCGAACAGGAGCCGCCGTCGCTCGTCGTGCAACATGAAGTGAAAATCCGAGTGGCCCGGCGTGTGCACCACCCTCGCCTCGCTGCCTCCGAGCTCGATTGAGTCTCCCGGACGCAGCGGGATCAGGCGCTCCGGCAGGCGGACGCCGAGCCGCGTGGACCCTGCCGTCGGCTCCGCCGTCCGGGTGTCCATGCCGTTGCGGATCAGGTACCGTACAAAGTCTTCCGTTCCCCTGTCAAGATCCCAGACGCGGCGGGCGTTCTCGATCTCCCCATCGAGCATCCAGACCGGAGCCCCGCTAAGCTCTTCCAACCAGCGCGCGAGCCCGATGTGATCCGGGTGCAGGTGCGTCACGATGATCCGTGCTACGTCTCGCTCCAGGTCCAGGCCAACCTCCGCTGCGCCTCTCTCCCAGGTCTCGCGGGCTGGCGGATAGTCGAAGCCTGGGTCTATGACCGTCCACCCATCTCGGTCCTCGACGACGTACGACGCGACGAACTTCAGGGGGAAAGGCACGGGCAGCTTGACCTGGTAGACGCCCTCCGAGACGCGCGACGTCTCGCCGATGGGCTGCGTGCCGAGAGTAGAAGGTACGACGCTCACGAGCGCGCTTCTAGGCACCGGCAGTCAGATATGTCAGCACGGAACGCTTGCATATCTCACGGTAATCAGCGTGGGTCTTCTCCCAGTCCTTCTCCTGGATCCACTGCGTGAACAGCCCGTCCACGAGGGCCCGCACCACAGTCGCACCTTCCCGAGCGTCGCATCCGGGGAAGACGCCCTCCTCCTGGCCGAGCCTGATGACCTCGGCGTATAGGCCGTTGCAAATCTCGTGAAACGTTGCGCCCACGTCGGCGAAGCGGTCATTGCGAGCCGCGTAGCCAAGGAAGTCGAAGAAGACGAGGTAGAACCTGCGGTTTGACTCGGGGCTGACGAAGATGGCGTCGATCATCGCCGAGACCTTCTCCTCCGCGGAAGACGCCTCGGCGATCGCCTCGCGGATGCGTCCTGCGACGCGGGCGAGCACCCAGCGCATGGTGAGTAGGGTCAGGTTCTCCTTGGACTCGAAGTAGTAGGGGAGGATGGCCTTGCTCACCCCGGCCTCGTCCGCAACGTCCTGCAGTGAGAGGTGGCGCAATCCCTTCTCACCCATGACCTTGTAGGCGCTGCGTATCAGGTGCGCCTGCTTCGGCGCCAGCGCCTCACCCTCGCGGTCTGAGAACCGGATCAGGGTGTCTGATGTGGCCACTATTCTCTCACCTCCATGTGCCGGATTGTACCTCCTGGTAGCAAATTGTTACAGCTTACTTGCTAAACTCCGGTTTCCGCTTCTCCATGAATGCGGAGATGCCCTCTCTGGCGTCCTCGCTGTCGAAAAGCGGCTCGACGAGTGTTCGCTCGGTCTCGAGGCCTTCGTCCAGCGGCCTCTCGATACCGCCGTATACCGCGAGCTTTATGGACCCGATAGCCTCCGTAGCGCCGCTCGCCAGATGCTCCGCGTACTTGCGCGTCTCTTCCTCCAGATCCTCCGCCGGGAACAGCCGGTCGAGGATGTCAAGTTCGTGGGCCTCAGAAGGTGATATTGTCCGTCCCGTCACCATGAGATCGAGGGCTTTGCTCACCCCGATCAGGCGCGGCAGGCGCTGGGTTCCGCCGTTGCCTGGGAGCAGGCCGAGGGTCGCCTCTGGCAGCCCGAGCACGTACTCGCCCTCGGCACCGAAGCGAAGGTCACATGCAAGGGCCATCTCCAGTCCACCTCCGAGGGTGGTCGCCCCGATCTGGGCGATGAAAACCTTCGGGGTGCGGGCTATCTCGGAGAGGCCCTCGTGGGCCCGGCGGATCATCGCCATATTGTCCTCGACGCTGTTGGCATTGAACGCCTTGATATCAGCCCCGGCGGAGAAGAACCTCTCGCTGCCGCTGCGCAGGATCACAGCTCCTGCCGCTTCGTCCTCCGCCGCTGCGTGCACGCACTCGCCAAGCTCCTCCATGAACGGGAGGTCGTAGCTGTTCGCAGGCGGTTTGTCCAGGGTGACGTAACCTACGCTGCCTTCTCTCGAATACTCGACGGCCATTAACCCTCCTCTTCGAGGTTTCAGATCTATTCTTGCTGAAACCTGTAGCCCTTCTTCAGTCCAGTCCTCCGACGACCACGGACTTCTGCTCCAGGTAGTGTTCGATGGCCTCTTTGCCGTGCTCGCGGCCTATACCCGAGTCTTTCACGCCGCCGAAGGGCAGCTCGTCGTAGCCGAAGTGGAGCTGGTTGACCCAGGTCATGCCCGCCTCTATCTCCTGGGCAGCGCGGTGGATCCACTTCACGTTATGCGTGTAGACGGAGGAGCCCAAACCGTAGGCCGAGTCGTTGGCGAGCCTGATCGCCTCGTCCACATCGTCTACCCTGAAGACCGGCAGGAGCGGTCCGAAGGTCTCCTCGCGCACCACGCGGCTGTCGTGGGGGGCGTCCTCGATCACGGTCGGCTCGAAGAAGTAACCCTTGCCGTCGTGCTCGTTGCCGCCGACGGCGACCCTCGCGCCCCCGTCCAGCACGTCCTGGAGCTGGTCTGCCAGCACGTCACGGTGCCTAGCTGCGTTGAGGGGACCCATTCTAATCCTGGGCTTCTCGGCCTTCTCCATCCCGTCTCCGAGCTCGTAGCGGGAGACCCGTTTGATGATGCCCTCCATAAACTCGTCGTAGACTTCGTCGAAGACGTAGACCCGCTTGGCGGCGAGGCACGCCTGGCCCGCGTTGAAAAAGCGACCTATGTTGATGCCGCGCACGGCCGCATCCACATCCGCGTCTGGGAAGACGATTACGGGGTCGGATCCACCCAGTTCAGCCGAAACGCGCTTGAACTTGGGGGCAGCTATCTCCATTATCCTCCGCCCCGTCTGCGTGCTGCCAGTGAGGGCGACCCTTCTGACGTCAGGATGGGTGGCCAGCGCTTCACCAACCTCCTTGCCAGGACCGGTAACGACGTTCAGCACCCCAGGAGGAAGCTCTGCCTCCTGCATCAGCTCGGCGACGCGCAGCGTGGCGAGCGGAGTAGTATTGGCAGGCTTCACCACGATCGTGTTGCCAGCGGCGAGCGCCGGTCCTACCTTCGTTCCCATCAGCGTGAGCGGGAAGTTGTAGGGTACGATCGCGGCACACACGCCTATCGGCTTCTTGATGACCATGCCGTAGGCCCGGCCGAGCGCCGAAGGCAGGTTCGCGTATACGCCTTCGATCTTGCTGGCGAGGTCAGCGTAGTAGTTCATCCCGTGCAGGAAGTGGTGAAGCTCCCCTATCGCCTCGGAGAAGGGCTTGCCCTGCTCACGTACCAGTAGCTGTGCGATCTCCTTCGCGTTCTCCTGCACCTTCGCTATCCCTGCCCGCATCAACTGGGCGCGGTCGTCGGGGTCCGTCTTCGACCACTCGGAGAACGCTTCCTTCGCCGCGGCCACCGCCGCGTCCACGTCCTCAGGGCCACCCTTGGGAACCGCGTCGAACGCCTCCTCAGTCGCAGGGTTTACGACCGGCATCTCCTCGCCTGACCTTGCCCCTACCTGCTCTCCACCTATCAACGCCTGCGTCATGCTAGGCATCTCCTTCCGCAATCTCGCTTACCGAATACTCCGGTCGTCCCATGTACTTCAGCCTGAGCGCCTGGTACTCGCGGGCGGCCATCTCGACCCACTCCGAAGAGGAGCCGCCCAGATCCTTCTTCACTTCCGCAGGCACACCTGCAGCGAGGACCTCTGGCGGTATCTCCTGGTTCTCACGCACCACGCTCCCTGCCGCAAGCATCGCTCGCCTGCCGATACGCGCCCTGTTCAGGACAATGCTCCCCATCCCGATCAGCGCCCCGTCCTCGATCTCACACCCCTCCAGCAACGAGAGGTGGCCGACGGTGACGTTGGAGCCGATCACGGTCGGCAGGTCCTCGTTCGTGTGTATGACCGAGTTGTCCTGCACGCTCGTTCCCGACCCCACGACGATCCTGTTGAAATCCCCCCTCAGCACAACCCCGAACCAGACGCTTGCCCCCTCCTCGACCACAACGTCGCCTATGATGACCGCGGTCGGTGCGATAAAGGCGTCGTCGGCCACAAGAGGTCTCTTGTTCTCGAATGGGAGTAGATGACCCATCATGTTACCTCCCCTTGAACGAGGGTGCTCGCCGCCCTCGGGCTGCCCGCACGCCCTCTCTGTGGTCTTCCGTGCCGATGAGCAGGCTCTGCGCCAGGCTCTCCGCGAACAGGCCGCTCTCCACATCAGCGCTGGCCGAGAAATGAAGCAACCGCTTGCTGAGGCCATAAGCCTGTGGCGCACGCTTGAGGATGAACCGTAGACGCTCATTCGCCTCGTCCAACAGCTTCTCGTGCGGCACTATCTCTGTAACGAGCCCGTGCCTGTAAGCTTCCTCTGCGTCCAGGTCCCGGCCGCCGAGCACTATGTCCCGCGCCCGCGCGAGCCCCACGAGCTTGACCAGGCGCACGCATCCGCCGTGGCTCGGGATAAGGCCGATCATGCCCTCCCTGAACACGAAGCGGGCATTTTCGGAGGCGATGCGCAGGTCGCCCGAGAGGGCTAGCTGGGTCCCTGCGCCGGTAGCGAGACCCCCTATGGCAGCGATGACCGGCTTCTCCAGCTGTTCGATGGACGAGATGAGGCGGGTCAACTCGTGGCTGTTGGCGCGAAACTCGGCCTGCTCCCAATCGCGCTCGAATCGAGAGAGGTCACCACCCGCGGAGAACGCCTCCCCGGCGGCGGTCAGGATTACTCCTCGCACCTCCCGGTCGTGCGCTACGTCCGTGAATGCTTGCAGCAACTCGCCCTGCAGCGCCTCGTCGAGGGCATTCCGCTTCTCGGGACGGTTCAGCTCCACGAGGAGCACACCGTCATCTAGCGTGGTTCGCAGGCCCGAGTTCCCGGTCATCGTTTGATGACCTCGAATGGGCTGTTGCAGCTGCGGCAGATATAGGAGTACACCATGAGGTGAGGACCGTACTCGGAGACCTTCTCGACCTCGTCGGAGTCGCACCAGGGGCAGATCACACGCCGCTCCTCTGCGCCGGTCTCTCCAGGCGTCTCTGCAGCTGGCTCCATTCGCTCCATGGCAACTCTCCGAACTCCCATCGCTTGTCGCTTTCACTGCGTCTGATCGGGACTTCTATTCTGCATTCCTGGAGCAGCGGAACGACCCTGTCAAGATACCTCTGGCGCATCTCCTCGTTGCCCATGCTGATCAGACCCTCGGCCCTTAGGGCTTCTATGCCATCCTCTCCGTCGGGGCCGAACCAGCAGAGCATCTCGGGGAGGAGCTCGTCGACGCGAACCTGGAAGAGGTTGCGGCCACGCTCCTCGTAGGAGATCTGGCGCACCAGGCTCTCGGCGTATGCAGAGGTGAGCTTCTCCTCGTCGAGTATGCGGTGCGCCCTCCTGGCGAGCGCCTCGTAGCGAGAGTGCTCCACGGCCTCGAGCACGGTGTTCACCGCGGGACCGACGAGCGCGAGCGCCGCGACGACGTTGGTCCAGCTTGGCAGCGGATCATCGAGGAAGCTGACAGAGTAACGCCGCGCCCCGTCGACCTCGCCCTGCAGACCTGTCGGCGGGTTGGGCCAGGGCAGATCTTCGAGCAGAGGATAGATCGCCCGCGATTGCCCTAGCTTGTCCTGGGTTATGGCCGCGCAGGCTGCGGTGGATTCAAGGAGCGGCCCGGCATCGGCCCACTCGGAGACGCGGCGACCAAGGAAGTACACGTTGTCGCCTAGGACCGCGATCAGGTTGACCAGCGCGGCCAGAGCATCGTCGTTCTCGACGAGGAACTCGCTGTGCGCCCCACGTCCCGGCGCTACTTCTTCCGTGGCTTCGGGACGCCTGCTCACACCTGCACCTCCGTCTCTCCTTCCTCGATCTCCTTCTCGGCCCAATGGGCCTTGCTCACGGGCACGAGCGACATCTCGAGCCAGTCTTGCCCGTAGCGCTCCCTGGCTAGCTTCGCCACCTCCTCGTCGCTGGCGACCTCGATGTCTCCTCTGTGCTCAAGCGGCTCGTCGTACTCGGTTCGCGCGAAGACCATGTATCTCTCCACCACTCCTCCCTACTCGGGCCTGATGACCCTGACGATGGCCTTTGTTGGCACGACGAACATCTCGCGCCAGCGCCACTCGTCGTACATGAGGTGCGCGTAGACGGCCGCATCTCTCGGCTCAGCGGCCCTGACGTTGCCGTTGTGCCTGAGCGGGGCTTCGCCCACGCGGGCCGTGAATACCTCGTAGTTCTCGACAGGCCGCATCAGACGACCCCCACGTCCTTGAGCTGCTTCCTCCCGAGGGGCGTGATGTCTTTCCTCGACCAGGTCTCCCACACGACCTCGATCTCCACCTCGTCAATGCCTTCCATCTCCAGGAGCCTGTCGCGGACGTCGTCCTGGATCATGTCCATCGCAGGACAACCCATGCAGGTGTACGTCAGCTTTATCTTCGCCGTCGATCCCTCCACCTCGACACCCCGGATGAGACCGAGGTCGACGAGGCTGATCGGATACTCCGGGTCGAACACTTCTCTGAGCGCGTCCCGCGCCTCCTCCGCTGAAACGCCCACAGTGACGATCTTCCCCTGCATCGCTAGTCGGCCTCCTTGCCGTAGAGCTCTTTGTAGCCGCGCTGCAGATGCTCGACGTACTCCTCGTTCTTGGGACCGCGTTCTCTCCAGCGGACGAGAACGTCGTCCCAGGAGATTCCACCATCATCGAACTCCCACCGCTTCTCCTCGGCGTCGAACTGGGCAGGGAACGGGAAGTCTATGACGTAAGTATCTTCTTGCTCGTCGTAGTGGGCAGGCACGTCGAGACCGAGGGACTCGCACAGGGGCACCGTGTGGCTCATCCAGGTCTGCCTGAGCTGGTCGTTGGTAGAGCCCTTGTAACCGTACTCGATCTGCTCGTTGTGGCGCTTCATACCGTCAGGCAGGCCGAACCACTCGAGCGTCAGCGGGAACATCCAATCGACCGCCCGCTGCAGCTCCTCCTTTTTCTCCGGGTCCCTCGAGAAAGCCTTCATCCACTTCTCGCCATGCCTGAGATGGAAGTTCTCCTCGCGGTCCACCTTGACGAGCGCCCGCTTCCACGGCCCGTATGAACAGTTGTGGTGGATGTCACTGAGCAGAACGAATCCGGCCCGGTCATAAAACCCGTTGGCGACGATGAGCTCCGTGAAGCTCTCCAATGGCACGTCGAAGGCATAAGGGTACCTGAATTGCCCGGGCTTGCGCTCGTATACGAGCTCCTCCGTGTCCACCCCCAGGTCCCTAAGCATCCTGTACGCTATGTGCGCGTGCCCGAGCTCGTCCTGAACTATCCCCATGACGGTGATGTAGTTGTTGACGCTGGGAAGTGTGGAGAAGTCCTTCGTCGCGTTCATGTATGCCGGAGCGCTTATGAGCTCGGTGTCGGCGGAGACGATCAGAGTCCGCTTCAAACCCTCCACGTATCTCTCCGTCGCCTGCGAAGAGTCCTCGATGAGCCTCCCATTCTTTATGCGATCCAGGAGTACCTCTTCAGTTACCGCCGTCATGCCTTCCTCCTCTGTCTGACCTGATCATGGCATCATAACTGTCCGGTCAGTCAATATCAATCGTTGTCAGGTTACCCGCCCCGATTCTTTCGTAAACGCGGAGGGCGTTCTTGAAGAAGATCCCTTCCAGGGTCTCGCTTTCGAGGTCGAGGTTGGCGATGGCCTGGGCGTTGGATGCCGGGCCCGGCACGCCGGGCCAGTCGGTACCGAAGATCATCTTGCGGGCGAGGCGCTCGAAGTCGAAGTTCCTGTAGTAATCGGGGAGCTTGTGTGGGGGGAGTCCTGAGACCTCGATCCAGACGTTGGGGCGCATGAGCGTGATAAAGGCTGCGGCGTCGTACCACCAGCCGCGCCCGCCGTGGGCGAGGACTATGGTCAGATCGGGGAAGTCGCGGGCGACGTCTTCGATCAGGGCAGGGTCGGCGTAGCGGTTCGTCGATCCGGGGAAGACGCTCGTGCCGCAGTGGAAGACGACGGGGAAGCTCTCCCTTTCGCAATAGGCGTATGCCGGGTAGAGCATACGGTCGTTGGGGGCGAAGGAGCCGTGGACCGTATGGACCTTGAGGCCGACAGCGCCGAGCTCGATCTGGCGCCTTAGCTCGTCCACCACCGGGAAATGCAAATGCGGGTTGAGGTTCGCCATGAGCTTGAAGCGTTCCGGGTTATGGGCGAGGAGGGGTATCAAGTCCTCCACAGGTTGTATGCCCGTGGACTTCGGGCTGTACTCGCAGAAGAGAACGGCGACGTCCACGCCTTCGCGCTCCATGTAGTCGTCGAAACGCTGCGGTACGAGAGTGCCTTCCTCGTCGTACAACTCGAGCAGGGAAGGCGAGCCGTACTGGGCTGCCCACTCCCTCCATGACTCTTTCAGGGTCGGGAGACGCGCGGCGTGGACGTGGGCGTCTATCAGGGGAGTCCCGTTCAGCAACCTACCTGCCCCTCTCGACGACCATGGCGATCCCCTGCCCAACCCCTATGCACATCGTCGCGAGGCCGTACCCCACGTTGGGACGCCGCCCCATCGCGTGCACAAGCGTCGTCAGTGTCGGTACGTTCCAGAAGCGCTTCCAGGGCGACGGCGCCAAGGTCATCGGGACGGACCGTGCTCAGGGAACCGCCGTGTCTCCCTATGGGCGTCCTCACCGCGCCAACGACCCAGGCTTCCTTGATCCGTGTCACGATCCTCCTCTAGGCCAGCTCGTCCTCTTGCCTGGGCATCTGGACTCCCGTCTCAGGCTCGCGCAGCTTGAAGCGTTGGATCTTGCCCGTCACCGTCTTCGGGAGTTCTGAGACGAACTCGACCAGGTGCGGGTACTGATAGCGCTTGAGACGCTCCTTGCACCAGTTCTGCAGCTCGGCGACAAGCTCTTCGGATGGCTCGTACTCCTGGCGCAAAACGATGTGGGCCCTCACCCGCGTCAACCCGTCTACGGGGACGCCGACTGCGGCTGCCTCTATAACAGCAGGATGGTCCCCGAGCGTGCTCTCTACCTCGACGGGGGAGACCCAGAGGCCGCTGACCTTGATCATGTCGTCAGAGCGCCCCTCGTACCAGTAGAAGCCGTCCTCGTCCACCCTGTACCAGTCACCGGCGAAAAGCCACTCGCCCTGCATGGTCTTCTTTGTCTTCTCGTGGTTGCGCCAGTAGTACGTGGCGGCGGAGTCTCCCTTGACCGAAAGGTATCCCGCCTCACCCGGCTCCACGGGGTATCCTGCCTCGTCCAGTATCTTTGCCTCGTAACCAGGCACGGGCTTGCCGCTGGAGCCGGGTTTGAGCTTCTCGGGCGTGTTGGAGACGAAGATGTGCAGCATCTCCGTCGAGCCGATGCCGTCGAGGATGACCGAGCCGAACATCGCTTTCCAGCGCCGCCAGATGCCCGCCGGCAACGCCTCCGCCGCGGAGACGCACAGTCGGATGGAGGAGAGCTCGTAGTCTCCCGCTCCTTCGCTGTTGAGCATCGCGTTGTAGAGCGTCGGCACCGAGAAGAACAGGGTCGGCCTGAACCTCTGGGCTGTACCAAGGATGGCATCCGGCGTGGGCTTGCCGGGGAAGAGCACCGTCGAGGCCCCGGCCCAGTACGGAAAGGAGATGTTATTCCCCAGACCGTAGGCATGAAAGAGCTTCGATGCAGAGAAGCAGACATCGTCTTCGGAGATCTCGAGCACGTGCCTGGCGTAGGTCTCGCAGGTGTAGATGATGTCGTGGTGAAGGTGGACCGCGCCCTTGGGTTTGCCGGTAGAGCCCGAGCTGTAGAGCCAGAACGCCGGATCGTCCCTGTGCGTCGCCACAGGGGCGAGCTCATCCTCACCCGACTCCAGTAGATCCTCCATAACACGCGCACCTTCTGCCTGACCGTTCGTGACGATGACCTCGACCGGCTCCTCGTCGTAGCTTTCGAGTGCTTTCCGGATGGTCTCGTGGTGCATCTGGTCGCAGACAACGACGCGTGCGCGGCTATTCTCGACGAAGAAGCGGTAGTCTGCGGGCTGGAGCAGGGTGTTGACGGGGATCGGAACGGCCCCGATACGCATCGCAGCGAAGAACGCCGTGGGGAAGGATGGGGTGTCGTTCAGCATCAGCAGAACCCTGTCCTCCCTGTCTACCCCCAGCTCCCGCAGGGCGTGGCCTAATCTGTTGATGAGGCGGGCTAGCTCCCCGTAGGTGACCTCGTCGTCGCCGCAGAAGATGGCGACCTTGTCAGCGCGCCCGGCCTCCAGGTTGCGGTCGACCAGAACGCTAGCGTTGTACCACTCGGGGACCTCGATCATCACGAATCACCTCTGGGATACGGTCTCGGCGGCGCCGAGACCACTTGCGGCGGCCTCTTTGTTCGTTGCCACGGCCCTCTTGACAACGACCGACTTCGTCTCCGTGTAGAAGTCGAGGGCTTCGATACCATGCTCCTTGCCATAGCCCGACTGCTTCAGGCCACCGAAAGGCAGCTCGTCATAGACAAGCTGGGGCGAGTTGATCCAGGTGTACCCGGCCTCAAGCCTCTCTGCTGCGTCCGAAGCCCGGTTGAGATCCGCCGTCCATACGGAGGATCCCAGCCCGTAGATCGAAGCGTTCGCGAGCTCAAGACCCTCCTCCATACCGGAGACCCGCCAGACGGGCAGCGCAGGCCCGAAGACCTCCTCCGTGGCCACCCGCGAGTCGCGCGCCGGCTCCAACAGCAGCGTCGGCTCGTAGAAGTAGCCCTTCTCGAAGCGCTCGCCATCGGGTCTCTTCGCTCCGTGAAGCACCTCGGCTCCGCTATCCATGGCGTCAGCGACCTGCTCCTCCAGGAGATCCCGCTGCCGTGCGGAATGCAGTGGCCCGAGCATCACGCCCTCCGCCGTTCCTGGGCCGATCCTGAGCTTCTGGACCTTGCCAGCAAGCTTCTCGATGAACTCGTCTGCCACGCTGTCGAAGACGTAGAGGCGCTTTATGGCCAGGCATGCCTGGCCGCAGTTGAAGAACCTCCCCACGCTCGCGGCGCTCGCGGCCTTGTCAAGGTTTGCGTCGTCGCAAACGATCATGGGATCCGAGCCCCCGAGCTCGAGCGTGGTGCGTTTGAGCTCGCCCGCCGCTATGGCCATCAACTTCTTACCCGTTGGCGTAGAGCCCGTAAAAGCTATCTTGCGGACCAGGGGATGCTCCGCGAGCGCCTGCCCGGCCCCCTCGCCCGTGCCTGTTATTACGTTGAACACACCCGCAGGCAAGCCCGCTTCGTGCATGATCTCCGCTATCCGCAATGTCGTGAGCGGGGTAGTGTCGGCAGGCTTCGCAACCACGACGTTGCCCGTGATCAAAGCAGGTCCGAGCTTGTTGCCGAGCAGCGTCGTTGGAAAGTTCCAGGGCACTATCGCGCCTATTACTCCCAACGGACGCCTGATTATGAGGCCGTAGGTGTCCTCGTCGAGGTCGGGCACGTACCCGCCCCTGATGTTCCTGGCGAGCCCTACATAGTGCTCTAGCGTGTGCACGAAGCGCCGGATCTCGAGGCGCGCCTCGCGCAGAGGCTTCCCCTGCTCGGAGGTGAGCAACGGTGCCAGCTCGTCCCTGGCGGCGAGGACGGCCTCCGCCGCCTCACCGAGTATCTCGCCACGCTTCGCCGCCGGGATCTCTCGCCAGGCCGGGAACGCCTCATACGCGCTACCGACAGCCCGATCCACCTCGGCCGTACCAGAAGCCGGTGCCGTATCCACCTCCTCTCCGTTCGACGGATCGATGATGGACATCCGCTCGACCCCCGAAAGGTCGGCGTAGCCGCCGTGGATGAACGCCTGCGCCATGAAGGCCTCCTCTTAAGTGCCTGGTGGCCTACGCCAGGATACCAGTCAGCGAAAATCCCACACTAGCTCGCGAAGACGGCGGAAAACATTTCCGCTCTTTCTACCCCGCCTCTACGTTGATTCCCCCGGTACCCTCGACTGAAACCACAACTCCCTTTGTTCCACCCTTATCTAACCAACCAGTTAGACTTCTGTCAACCGAACGGTCAGTCAAGATTCTATCGAGATGTGGTCCACGAGTCGGCCCGAACGCGGGAAACGCCCCGATGTCACTGCATCTCTATTGCCAGTTTGCGGGTGCGGCGTTAGCCTTGGCCCTCGTGGGTGGACGGTTTTATGTCCTCACCCCAGGATTTTGGCACGCTGGCTCTCCGCTTCGGCGGTAGCCGGACGTTTTCACGAAAGGAGCATCACGGTGAAAGACAAGGATCTTGAGGCGTCGAGTGAGTTCGTGCGGGTTGCCGGCCTGCGCTTCGACGAGGTCGGTGGGAAGAAAGTTAGGGGCAAGGTCGAACTCGACGAGCGCCACCACACGCCGTGGGGTGTTGTGCACGGTGGTGTCTACACCACGGCCGTCGAGAGCGCGGCCAGCGTCGGGGCTTCGATCGCGGTCGAGGAAAAGGGACAGTTCGCCGTTGGGGTGAGCAACAGCACAGATTTCCTGAGGCCCGTCGAGAAAGGTAGCGTAGAAGTGGTCGCCGAGCCCATCATGCAGGGCAAGATCCAGCAGCTCTGGCAGGTGATGATCACCCGCAGCGATGACGGCAAGGAAGTCGCCCGCGGCCAGGTGAGGCTCCAGAACGTTCCGCTGTCTTCCTGAGGGGTCTTTGATCCGAGCTCGTCACGAATGATCAGATGAGCTGTGGACTATGGAGGCCGGGTTTCTGTTGCGCGCTCCCTGAGGGCCGGCGCCGCGAGGTAAGCGTCGCCGTATGCCGCCCTCAAGGAGTCGAGCACTTCGACGATGCTGCGGGTCCCGATCTCCTTCTCCCACTCGAATGGACCTTTGGGGTAGTTCGCCCCAAGCTTCATCGCCCGGTCTATGTCTTCTGCGGTGGCCACGCCTTCTGAGAGTGCCAGGAAGGCTTCGTTCACGATGCAGGATATGACGCGCAGGGCCACGTCTTCTGAGGGTTCATTTTCGTTGTCCTCCCCTGTCTTCTCGCCACCGTATTCGTAGAAACCACGACCACTCTTCCTGCCGAGCAACCCGCCTTCGACCATTGATCGCTGCAGATACGAGGGGCGGAACCGCGGATGGTAATAGTACCGTTCAAAGAGCGATTCGGAGACGGTGAGGTTGATATCATTACCTATGAGGTCGGCGAGTTGCAAAGGCCCCATCATAAAACCCGCCCCTCGTATTGCCGCATCGATCTGCCCCGGTTCACCACCGGCCTCCACGAGCCTCAGGGCCTCGAGGTAGAAAGGCCTGGCGACGCGGTTCACGACGAATCCAGGCGTGTCTGAGACCCGGATCGGGGTCTTGCCAAGCCGCTCGGCCATTTCCTCGACCTTACTGACGGCCGAGGGGTCGGTGGACGGTCCGTTGACGACCTCGACGAGGCGCATCGCTGGAACCGGGTTGAAGAAGTGCATGCCGACCACGCGCTCTGGATGCTCCGTGGCCGCAGCGATGCCTGCCACGGAGAGAGAAGAAGTGTTGGTGGCGAGCACTGCCTCGCTCGCGACAACGTCCTCAAGGTCGCCGAACACCCTGGTCTTGACCGTCAAATCCTCGACCACGGCCTCGATGACCACAGGCGCGTCGGCGCAGGATTCCAGGGAGGTGGTCGTCGACACGCGGCCGATCGAACCCCGACGCTCCTCCTCCGAGAGCCGCCCCTTCTTCACCCGGCGATCCAGGTCTTTTTCGATGGTATTGCGGCCAAGATCCAAAGCTTCCTCGCGTACGTCGACCATCACAACCGAGAGGCCAGCAAGGGCCGAGCTCTCTGCTATTCCCGCTCCCATGGTTCCCGCTCCCACCACGGCGATATCGACCATCCGGATCTCCTGTTAACTGATTGTATGGACGGTCAAGATTGTAGACAATGACCGCCCTTGCGTGCACTTACGGCCAGAGAGAGGTGGACGGCGTGGAAGGCAATCGCTTTGGGCAGATCCTTGTAACCGTGGAGGCGGGCATAGCGGAGATGACGCTCAACCGTCCCGACCGCTACAACTCCCTCGGCAGCCGGATCGTCGGCGAGTTGGGCGAGGCGCTCGAAGAGATCGAGGCTTCCGGGGAGGCCAGGGCCATGGTCCTCACCGGCGCAGGCGAGAAGGCTTTCTGCTCCGGGGTCGACCTGAAGGAACGTGCCGAGATGGACGCCGGGGCAAGGTGGTCCCACAACAGGGGCCTCAATGCCTTCGCCGAACGGCTCGCCCGCTTGCAGGCGCCCACGATCGCCGCCCTCAACGGCCTGGCCTTCGTGATCAGTACGGCGGGGGCCGCTACTTGGCCCAGGACCGGAAGCTCCCAATCGTCGGCATACTCGGCGTCGATCGCCTCACGGGAAGTCCGCCGCGGTGATGCCGTCGGGGTGCCCGGGCGGCCACTCCACCAGCTCGATCCGATAGCCGTCAGGGTCGGTGAGCCAGCTCGTCCAGAAATCGTCCGAACCGTCCGGTGAGTTCGGTGGTTCCGCATCGATTCCCTGGGCCGCGAGACGGTCGATGGTGTCGTGCAACGCCTCCACCTGGATGACGAAGTGGTTCAACCCGCCAGGGTCGACCCGGCCACCTGTGGGTTCGTGGACGAGTTCGAGGCTGACGAACTCGTCGCCGGGAAGCTTGAGCATGGTCAGGCTGCCGAACGCTGTCTCGGGCACTTCGCCGAGCTTCTGGTAACCAAGCCTGGTGTAGAACGCGAGCGACCGCTCCAGATCAGCCACCCGGAGACCGATGTGCAAGGTTCTCATGAGGTCCTTTCGTCAGTACAGCGACGGATGCGGTAGCGGATGTGGGTGGCCTCCGGCGTGCCCGGCGATGATCAGCATGAGGAAGTCCTTGCCTTCAAGACGCAGGGAGGTAGGTGAGGAGGACAACTCCGGATTCGAAGCGCTTCACGTCCTCGAGCCTCATCCAGACGGTTCCCCTGTCGCCGAGCACGTGGACGTTGCCCTGGCCCCAGACCAGCGGGTTCAGATACACCTCGTACTCGTCGATCAGACCCCTCTCGGCGAGGGCGTACGCGAACTCGCCGCTCCCGTGCATGAACAGGTCACCATCGACCTCGTCCTTGAGCTTCGGGATCGATTCCTCGAGGTCCCCCGCCAGCAGGGTCGCGTTCCACTCGAGATCCCCGGAGAGAGTCCTGGACCCGACGTACTTCGGCAACGAGTTGACCATGTCCGCCCACTTGCCCGACTGGCTCGGCCAGTATCCCGCCAGACCCTCGTAGGTCTTGCGGCCCAGCACCAGCCCGCCGGATCTCGCCTGACGCTCGAACGAGTAGTCGCCGTGGTCTGTGTCCGGCTGCACCCACTCGCCGACCGGGTCTATGACGCCGTCGAGGGTGGCCTGCGTGGTGGCGATCAGCTTTCCCATCTCGGTCCTCCTTCCATCGGTTTGCCTTGACAATGGTAAGGCAAGATAGGATGGATACCATCCACCGAAAGTTGGATCCGAGGGGTAGAGATCCTTGGATCATCGCCGATAACGACTCGTTGGACCAACGTAATTCAACACGCTGGAGCGTTAGGGAGACGGGGCGGGTCATGGCCGGTCCTCTCGACGGCCGGGGCAGCCATGGGTGCCATCTGGTTTGGCCGCAGGTACAAGAGCGGGATGGACGAAGCGCAAGAGGGGACGGTGGTTTCCAGGGTCGTCCCGGCGCCCCCCCTCGGCCCCGGCGGCCCCTAGGTAGGAGCACACGAGGAGCCGGCCCGATCTAACACCGGCCAGAAACGGGACGGCGCCCCAAGTTGGGACGCCGTCCTAGGCGCGTGTGGGGTTCCTGCTTCTTAGCCCCTAGCGCGAGGAAGGATCTTAGGCCATGTCCACGAAGCGGCCCGTCGCTAAGGAGGCGACAGCGATGAACAGTCGGGGCGACTCCGGGGTGCGCATGCGATCATCCCTGGGTTTGCTGTCAGCCCTCGCCATAATATCGGCGCTCCCTGTAGCCATCGGGTGTCAAATACTGTTCGGCAGAGGAGGCGAGACCACGATTCACTTCGCCCTCGCGGCGGGGTGTGTACTGCTTGCCTTCTCCGTTTTCGATTTCGAGCTACCCAGATGGACAAACCGACTGGGATGCGCGGCAGCACTCGCCTTGGGCGCCATTTTTCTCTTGCAAGCTCTCGCCCTACTGATACCAAGCGAGTCGCTGTATCACCTCGGCTACCCGGTGTTGGGGCGGTGGCCAGAGGGATGGTTGCCCGATCTGGTCATTCTTTGGTTCGTCGCGATGTTGCTCATCGATAGCAGGGGCAAGACGAGGATATTGGGGGTCGCCGCCGTCTCGCTAGCGGTCTGCCTGGAACTTTATAGTCACATCTTGGCGTTCCTCGGTACCACATTAAGCACCGAAGCCGGAACCCTGAAGCTCTTGTTGCTCCTGCCTTTCGTATGGCTGCTCTTCGAAAGCACCAAGGAACGGCCCAAGAAGGATTCGTAGTGCCCCTTTCCATCGACGCGGTGGAGCGAATCCCGGGGTGGCGAAGGTCGAGCACGGCCTGTCTGGAGCAGGAGATAGGAGGCACACGGTATGACACGGCAGAAGGCCGCCAACCGGCTGGACTTCGAGGCTCTGCGCTTCGGCATCGAGCGACCCAACCCGGATCTCCTGCTCGGCTTTCACGCCGATAGCGCCCATCTGAGCATCGTCAACGTGGAAGGCCAACGGAGCATCACCTTCGAGCTTCGCAGGAAGGCGGAGATAGCCAGGCACCTGCGAGTGGCCTTCGGCCAGGAGACGTCTCACCGCGTCGAGCGACAGCTCATCGGCGGGGATCGGGTGACGTTCCGGGAGTCTTGTGATTATCCAGACGGCGGCCGTGTAGTGGTCGAAACGACGCTGGAGGTGAGCGACGGCAAGATCGTTCGACAAGTCGACGTGGTGGCAAACGAAAGACCGGGGATCGCGAGGGAGAGTGTGGCCGGACGACCACCCGTGAACCCGACCAGCGCTGAACGCACCTCCGCCAGTCTTCTACGCTCCATGACATCAACCAAGAGAGGATCTTGCATGTCAATTTACGAGAATGGGAGTTCTAAGAAGTAGTCGGGCTCCGACCCTTCCAGGTGGTTGCCAAAGAGGGTCGCGCCGCCTCCCCCTCCAGATGCGGCGGCCGACCCGGAGCTGGGCATGATAGCAACCCCGCCGCGTGCGCCTCAACCCTCCTGCGTGCACACCTCGCCCCTTTCTCGCTAGCCAGGCGCGAGACCCTGCATGTGAAAAACCTCGCATTTTGGTACGCGCTCGGGCCCTCCTCGGTAGTACAATTCTTACGGAGA
>JBKPNW010000168.1:0-8931 GCA_046732815.1 Actinomycetota bacterium
TTGACATCGGCGTACGTCGAGCGGGCCTTATCGAAGAGCTTGTTGTGCTCGGAGATAGAGTGGTTCGCGTTGCTGATAGCCTGGTCGGCCTGTTCGCGGGGGCTCTCCCCGAAGATGCCGGAGCATCCGGCGAGGACGAATATCGAGAGCGAAATTACAACGGCGGGCGCCAGGCGGTTTATCATGTACGTCATGAGTGAAAGCAGTCTACCTCTCCTGGGGGCGCTCAGGCTACGTTCTTTCCCCGGCGTTGCCAGGCGTGCGCTCGGCCGGCTCCTCGGTCGTCGTAAGGATGCGCCCGCTGTGGACCTGGCTCTGATCTCGCGGGCGAGGTCCGCCATCCGGGAGTACGCCAGCGAGCACGCCGCCCTCTTCGAGCGGGCGGAGCGTCTGCGGGAGAAAGCCGACCGGTTGGAGAGGGCCGGTATACCGAGCGAGAGCGCCGCCAACAGAGCGGAGCGCGCCAGGAGTGAAGTCGAAAGCGGACTCCTCGCCGTCCGCGCCTCTTTCGCCTCATCCGCGGGGGGCTCCGGGGAACGCGCCTTCGACCTCGAGGTCGAACGCCTGTACCCGACGCTTGGCGTCTCGGGCCACTAACCCCGGCAATCCTCTGAGAACCTTCGTACTTTCCAGCCCTTATTCTCCTGAGGTCAGAGAACCGTAGGTATCCACGGCGAACTTGCGTGCCCGCGGTCCCGTCCTCGGGTGCAAGAACAGAAAGCCTACGGCCGCCAGCAAAACGAGGAAGAGCAGACGACGGCCCCTGCCGCCACGCCGCTCGCGGACCTTCTCGCCCCTGATCCGCCTGCTGCCCTGACTGACGGCCCCGGCCGCGGCCTCGACTTCGCCGCGGAGCTTGTCGTCGTCCCACAACTTGGTGATGATCTCGGTGGGCCCCTCGTCGGAGAGGTCGTCCACTATGGCGCGGGCCGACTCGATAAACGTGCGGATGTTTCCCTGAGGTCGTCGTCGTAGAGCAGACGCTCGAGCACCGGCTTGGCGCCGGTGTAGGCTGCCGCCAGCGTCGCCATCGGGACCAGCGAGTTGGACTCGGCTTGCTCTTTTAGCTTCTCCGCCCGGCTCTTTCTGCCAAACACGCAAAACCTCCCGTTCCTGAATCTCTTGTCTCTATGACCCCTACATCATACCCGTTTCGCCGGGCCTCTACCCTGCGCCGCCGAGTGGCTCCACACGGACCCACAGAGCTTCCCCGTCGACCGTTACGCTCTCGGCGCCGTCAGCACCTTCGCCCCCATGGACGGCGAGTTCCCTCGCCAGGACCTCGGCCTTGAAATACTCGCCCCAGCGGCCTTCCAGCAGGGATGAGACCCTCTGGTTCCCAGAGAGGTCGACGCGGATGCTCTCTTCTATCTCGAAGCCCTTCTCGCGCCTCAGGTTCTGCACCCTGTGGACCAGTTCCCGCACGAGACCCTCGTCAACGAGCTCGGGGTCGACGTCCGTGCGGAGCGCGACGGAGAGGCCCCCCTCACGCTCGAGGGCGTAACCCTCTCTCTGTCCCGGCTCCACGAGCAACTCCTCGGGAGAGAGCGTGACCTCCTCTTCCTCCACACGGACGGTTATGCTCTCTCCCGCGGCGGCGCGGACACCGACTTCGGGCGCAGCCGCGGCGAGGGCCGCCCTGAGGCCGGGGACGAGCCGGCCGTACTTCGGACCGACGACGCCGAGGTTGGGCTTGAGGTCGTAGGCGACCACGTCCTCGGCCTTGCCGAAGGTGAGCTCCTTGACGTTCAGCTCGTCGAGCACGATCTCGGAGAGGCTCTCCACTCCTTCTTCGATCCGCGATGCTCCCGTACCATCCGGAGCTTCGTCGACAACGACGACCTCCCTCAGGGGCTGGCGGGTCTTTATGGCGGCGGCGTTGCGGGCCGCCCGCCCGAGTACAACGACGCGCCTCGCCGCGGACATCCGCTCCGAGAGATCGTGGTCTACGAGCTCCTCGCTGTACTCGGGCCAGTCGGCGAGATGTACGCTCTCGGGAGCCTCCTCACCGAGGTTCACCACCAGGTTCTGGTAGAGGGACTCGGCGACGAACGGGGTGAAAGGCGCCGTGAGTTTGGTGACGGCGACCAGGCACTCGTAGAGGGTCGAGTGGGCAGCCTTCTTGTCCCGGTCGTCCTCCCCCTTCCAGAAGCGCCTGCGGCTGCGCCGGACAAACCAGTTGGAGAGCTCGTCGACGAACTCTCCTATGGCTCTTCCGGCCGCGGTTACGTCGTAGGTGTCGAGCCTCTCTGTCACGGTCTGCACGGTCAGCTGCAGCTCGCTCAGGGCCCACCGGTCCATCAGGCTTCGCTTTTCCGGCTCGACGTAGTCCTCTTGCGGGTCGAAACCGTCGATGCGGGCGTAGGTCACGAAGAACGAGTAGGTATTCCAGAGGGTGAGCAGGTACTTGCGTACGGCCTCGTCGACCTGGGCCATGGAGAAGCGCCGCGTATTGCCTGGGCTCGTGGCGGTGTACAGCGCCCAGCGCAGGGCATCGGCGCCCTGCTTCCCGAAGACGTCCCAGGGGTCGATCACGTTGCCTAGAGACTTGCTCATCTTCTTGCCCTCGACGTCGAGGATGTGCCCGAGGACCAGGCAGTTCTTGTACGAGCCCTCGCCGAACAACATCGTCGAGACGGCGAGCAGCGAGTAGAACCAGCCCCTCGTCTGGTCGACGGCCTCGCAGATGAAGTCGGCCGGGAACTGGCTGCGGAGACGCTGCCCGCTGTTCCCGCTGTGCGGGTAGCCCCACTGGGCGAAGGGCATGCTGCCAGAGTCGAACCAGACGTCGAGGACCTCGGGGACGCGGGTGGCTTCCTCACCCGTCTCGGGATGCCTCAAACGCACCCCGTCTATAGACGGCCTGTGCAGGTCGTCGGGTACCGGGTCTATGGCGAGTTCCTCTAGCTGTCTCCTGCTACCGACCACGACCGTATCGCCGGAAGCGGTGCGCCAGATCGGGAGCGGCGTGCCCCAGTAGCGCTCGCGGCTCAAAGCCCAGTCTATGTTGTTCTCGAGCCAGTCCCCAAAGCGCCCCCACTTTATGTGCTCGGGGACCCAGTTGATCTTCTCGTTCTCGGAGAGAAGTTCGTCTAGCACCGCGGTCGTCCGCCCGTACCAGGCCTTCTTGGCGTAGTAAAGCAGGGGCGTGCCGCACCGCCAGCAGTGCGGGTAGGCGTGCTCCAGCACATCGACCCTGAACAGGAGCCCCTCTTCCCTCAGCTCCTCGACGAGACCGGGGTCCGCGTCCTTTACGAACTCCCTGGCGAAAGGCCCGACACGCTCGTCGAAGGTGCCGTCGGGCCTGACGGGGTGTATCGTCGGCAACCCGTACCTGCGACCCGTACGGGCGTCGTCCTCCCCGTACGCCGGCGCGGTGTGCACCAGTCCCGTCCCTTCTGTCGTCGTCACGTAGTCGCCGAGAACGACGGTCCAGAGGTTCTTGGTCTCCTCCACGGGTACGTAATCGAAGGGACGGCGGTACCGCCTTCCTTCGAGATCCCTTCCCCTGGTCCTGGAGAGCACCTTGTAGCCGTCCTCGCCAAACACTCTCTCCAGGAGCTCTTCGGCCACGATCAAACGCTCGCCTTCCACCTCGACGAGGGCGTACTGTACGTCGGGACCTGCGGCGACGGCGGCGTTGGAGACGAGGGTCCACGGGGTCGTGGTCCACACCAGGAGGCTCGTGTTCTCCTCATCCACTAGGGGAAGCTTCACGTAGACGCTAGGGTCCACCACGGGGTCGGGGTACTGCTGATAGCCCAGCGCCACCTCGGCCGATGACAGGGAGGTCTGGTCGCGGGGGCAGTGGGGGCTTACCTTGAAACCCTCGTAGAGTAGATCCTTCTCGTAGAGGGTCTTCAGGGCCCACCAGACGCTCTCGATGTACGAGTCGTCGAGCGTGCGGTAGGGATCCTCCATGTCTACCCAGAAGCCGAGCCGTTCGCTCATCTTCTGCCAGTCTTCGACGTAGCGGAACACGGACTCCCGGCACAGGCGGTTGAACTCCTCCACGCCGTAGCGCTCGACGTCAGCCTTGCCGTCGAGGCCGAGCTCTTTCTCCACCTGGATCTCCACGGGAAGACCGTGACAGTCCCAGCCGCCCTTGCGCTCGACCCTGTACCCCTGCATGGTCTTGTAGCGGGGGATCAGGTCCTTGAATGCCCTGGAAAGCGCGTGGTGGAACCCCGGTCTCCCGTTGGCCGTAGGCGGACCCTCATAGAAGACGAAGGTCCTGTCCTCGGGCCTGTTCCGCACGGACTTCTCGAAGGCGTCTATCTTCTTCCAGAGACCGAGGATCTCCTCCTCGAGCCTCGGAAAGTCTACCTGCGGGCTGACCTTGTCGAACTTCATGCCACGGACCTCCTCATACCGAAGCTCCCACCCCCAGGGCGGAGCGTCACTCCACCGTAGGGACGGGAGCCAGAGGCCCTCGCGGTACCACCCTACTTGCCCGGAACCTCACGGCCCGGCCTCTCTGTGGCGTCGCGGTCTCCCGGAACGCGCGCGCTGTAACGGGCTCGCCCGGCCAGTCCTACTAACCGTCTAGGCCACTCTCGGCCTTCCGCTTTCGGCCGGCGGCTCGGGGAGGATGTTCGGACCGCATCCCGCGCCGGGCTTCCACCATCCCCGGCTCGCTCAGACGAGGTTCTGCGACCCTACTCGTTCCCGTCATCGCCTGTAGAAAGCTTTGTAGCGCCAAAGGGCGGTTGTGTCAAGTCGGGCGGTGATCCGGTCTCCAGGGCGAATTCGTAATGTATTTGTAAGGATTTGTACGGTCCACGCAACGATCCGAGGTATAGACTCTTCTCCAGAAGAGCGTCTCAGAGCGAGAGGTGTCGAAGAACATGGGTAAGAAGTCGAGTGTAAATAGCAGGGCAGGGATCGCCGGTGTGGTCGGTGCGATAGTCGCGTTCGGGATCACGGAGCTGGTGCACGGGCTCTACCCCTCCGTACCTTCGATCTTCGTGTCGCTGGCCCAGCGGGTGGTGGAGCTGACACCGGGCACTCTCGTGACACAGGGCATCGAGTTCCTCGGGAAGGCGGACATACCGACGCTTATCGCCACGATGCTCATCGGCACGGTGGCGGTCGCGTTTCTCCTCGGCAACCTCGCCGTCAGGCGCCCGCTTCTGGCGCTCTTGGGTGTCGCCGCCCTCGCGGCGGTCGCCATAGCTGCGGCTTTGGCCGATCCGTTCGTGGCCCCGGTGCCGACCGTGGCCACCATCATCGGCGCCCTCCTCGCCGGCGCCGCGATCACGGAGCTCCTTTTGCGCTCGGCCGGCCTCCGCGCCGCGGCACCACCCGCGGAGGAGGCTGCCCCGGCAGGAGAGCCCGGCAGCGCGGCCTCGCCCGTCGTGAGGTCGAGGGAGGCCGGCTCCGACGAGGGGATCACCGTCGGACGCGGCGGCTTCCTGCTGCTCGGCGGCGGTGCTGCCGTGGCCGGGCTCGCGGTCGCCGGCGTGGGACGCCTGCTCGGCGGTGGAGCGGTGGAGAGCGCGGCCAGGCCCAAGAAGCTGAACCTGCCAGAGACCCCCGACAACGAGCAGCAGGCAGGGAAGGGCGCAGGCAAGGCCGTCACCCACGAAACGCTGCCGAGGCCTCCGGCGGATGCCTCCATAGACGTGCCTGGGATGCCAGAGCTCATCACGCCGGCGAGCACCTTCTACCTTATAGATACCGAGCTCACTTCGCCGAGGATAGACGCGAGCACCTGGAAGCTCTCGGTCAAGGGCGCGGTCGACAACCCCGTAGAGTTCTCCTACAAGGATCTCCTCGGCATGCCTACCCGCGAGGCGGACATAACGCTCTCGTGCGTCTCCAACACCGTCGGCGGCGGGCTCGTCTCCAACGGACGCTGGACCGGGGTACTGCTCTCCGACGTCCTGGAAGAGGCCGGCATAAGCAGGGACAAGATCACCCGCGCCTCCAGGCAGCTCGTGGGACGCAGCGTGGACGGCTTTACGACCGGCTTCAAGACGGACATCGCGCTGGATGGTCGCAACGCCCTGGTTGCCTTCGGCCTGAACGGCAGCGAGCTCCCCACAAAGCACGGCTACCCCGTCCGACTCGTCATCCCCGGCCTCTACGGCTACGTCTCGGCCACCAAGTGGCTCACCGAGATAGAACTCACGAACTGGAACTTCGACGCGTACTGGATCCAACGCACCTGGTCCAAGGAGGGCCCGGTCAAGACCCAGTCCCGTATCGACACCATAGCCGACGGCGACAATCTCTCCGCCGGCAGCAATCCCATAGGCGGTATCGCCTGGGCCCCCCACCGCGGTATCGAGAAGGTCGAGGTCTCCACCGACGGCGGCCAGACCTGGAACAAGGCCACCCTCGCCAAACAACTCGCCGAAGATACTTGGCGCCAGTACGTCTACGACTGGGACGCTGCCCCCGGCGACTACACCATCCAGGTCCGCGCCACCGACGGCACCGGCGAGACCCAGACCGCCGCAGAAGCCCCCCCACACCCCTCCGGCGCCACCGGCTACCACACCATATACGTGTCGGTAGGCTAGTTGCAAAGCGGTCAAAGACCGCTTTGCAACGCATGTCAGCAATTCAGCACGCGCAGGCTTACGCCTTCGCTTGTCAGCACTTCAGCAAGTCGTCTAGTAGCCTCCTCAGGAGCGTCGAACCTGGCCGCCACGGGTGATTGCTTGTGCGCAGCTGGGTGAGGCAGGAGTGGCAGAAGCTGAAATGCTGAAGTGCTCACCCCTTCCAAACCGCTGTCAACCACAGCTTCAGGGTTAGGTTTATAATGGGCCGAATCGCACTTTTTGCTGCGGGGATACGGTCCTGTAACCAAAGTGTTTCCGTTACGTTACGGAACCGTAACACGGCGGCAAGCGTACCGTAACAGGCTAAGGGTAAGATTTAGATTAAACCGAGCCCCGGCCGATGGAACCGTTCCCCCCTCCAGATTCCATCGGTCGGGACGGTCTTTTCTGAGGGTCTCTCTGGGCGGTGTATCGTGGCTTTCGCCCCCGCCGTACATATTTGTTAACGTAGGCGGGATGAAGGTCGGCGAGCTTCATGGGTTTGATCTCTCCGCGCCCGAGGCCAGGCGCTTGCAGGAAGAGTTGGCCTCCAGGGTCGTGGCCGGGCCGGCGCTCGACCTCTCCGGCGTGCGGCACGTAGCCGGGGCGGACGTCTCCACGCAAGGGGACACGGCTTTTGCCACGGTCGCGGTGCTCGAGTTCCCGGCGCTCACGCTCGTAGAAGTGCGGGGTTTCGAGGCACCGCTCCGGTTCCCGTACGTACCGGGGCTCCTCTCGTTCAGGGAGTTGCCCTCTGTCGTGGGTGCGCTCGAGAAGGTCGAGACCGGGGTGGACGCCCTGATCCTGGACGCCCAGGGCCTCGCGCATCCGCGCCGGATGGGCCTGGCCTCGCACCTCGGAATCTTCCTCGACGTCCCGACGGTAGGGTGCGCCAAGAGCCGGCTCGTAGGAAGCTTCGAAGAACCTGGGGTCGAGAAGAGAAGCGCCACGGACCTCGTCCACCGTGGAGAGGTCGTCGGAAGGGTCCTCAGGACGAGGGACGGGGTCTCCCCGGTATACGTCTCGGTGGGAAACCGTATAGATCTCAGGAGTTCCGTCGACCTTGTGCTCGCCTGCTGTACAAAATACAGGTTGCCCGAGACGACCAGGCAGGCCCACAACGCGGCCAACAGGTTGAGGCGTGGGGAGGAGCCTGGCGGCTCCCTGCGGTTGTTGTAGCATCGGCTTCGAATGGATGTTAACTTACGATGCTGACTTGTCCATAAGGGACATTGGTCCGTATGAAAAGTGAGCAGCAATCGGAAAGGGGCCATCTTGGCACGGACGCTTGAGACAAAGACCCTAACCCGCAGCGACTTCCTCAAGCTGAGCGGGGCCGGCCTCGCCGGGGTGGCTCTTGTCGGGATCGCAGGGTGCGGTGGTGGAGGGACCATCGGCGGAGGCGGAGGCGGCGGGAGCAGCACGTTCGTCTTCGGCAGGGGGACGGACTCGATCGGGCTCGATCCCATCAACGTAACCGACGGCGAGTCTTTGAGGGCTACCCGCCAGATCTTCGATTCGTTATTGCGCTTCAAGCCGGGGTCCTTCGACCTGGCTCCAGCGCTAGCTACGGAGATTCCACAGCCTGAAGACGGTGGGCGTTCCTACACCCTCAAGCTGCGCAAGGGCGTCAAGTTCCACGACGGGACGGAGTTCAACGCCGATGCGGTGAAGTTCAACTGCGACCGCTGGCGCGACACCGGGAACCCCTACCACAAGGGCGGTGGGAGCGGGACCTCGGACTTCGCCTACTACAGCAGCAGTTTCGTGGGCTTCGACGATGACTCGGTCATCCAGGGTGTCGACGCTCTCGATGAGTACACTGTACGGTTCTCCCTCAAAGAGCCGTTTGGACCGTTCATCGCGAATCTCACCATGTCGCCCTTCGCCATAGCTTCTCCTACGGCCATAAAGAAGAACGTCGAAGACTTCTGGCAGGAGCCGGTCGGCAGCGGACCGTACAAGTTCGTCGAGTGGGAGAGGAACTCCCAGATACGCGTAAAGGCCAACGACGACTGGTGGGGAAGTAGCCTCCCTGCCAGCCAGGGGTACGGTGGGCCACACCTCAAGCAGGTCATCATCAAGTCTATCCCGGATAATACCCAGCGGGTCGCAGCGCTGACCGGCAACCAGCTCAATGCAGCCGACGGTCTCGTGCCCGACGACGTGCCCACCGTGGAAGATCAGGAAGGGTTCACGGTGAAGTTGAGGCCGCCTAACACCATTGGCTACCTGGCGATGAACAACGAGAAGGAACCCTTCGACGATCCCAAGGTGCGCCAGGCTTTCAACTACGCCATCAACGTAGAGCAGATCGTCGAGAGCGTACTACGGGGCCAGGGGAAGTCGCGTCGAACTACTTCCCGTCACTCCTGCCTTACTT
>JBKPNW010000169.1:0-2518 GCA_046732815.1 Actinomycetota bacterium
GCCCCCATGCCCCAACCTCCCCCTTGCAAAGCGACTACCAGGCCCGCAGCGCCCTGAAGCATGGCCAGAAACCCCACCAGGATGACCAACCACGTAGAGGCCACGGTGGTGCTCCACAGGGGGTTGCTAAGTATCGCCAAGCCGGCTATGAGGCACAGTATGCCGGCGGCCAGCTTCCAGCCCCAATTAGAGGCGTCCAAAAAGATGCCCACGATGCGGAAGATGCCAGCTATCAGCAGGTAGATGCCGAGCAGCCACACCAGGAAAACCAGCGAGGCTCCCGGTGCCACCAACAGGATCAACCCAAAGAGGGCGACGACGATCCCTTCCACCAAGACCAGTCCCCAAGGCAGGGCTTCACCGCTTCCGCCAGCGTAACTACTCACTTCGTACCTCCCGGTTGCCTAAGTTCTAAGTAGTCCCCATTATGGGCACAGAGGGCTCCGTGCGGCCAGTATTCTCCTAAGGGCTCATCCTCTCTCACCCTTATGCAGCGGAGTGCGTGGAAGGGTTACTCTGCGAACTTCCTGATGACGGAGTTCTGAGAAGGTCGCCCCAAACATCGGGCGGTGGCATCATGCTCCTTTATTGTCCAAAGGGTTGACCCGACGGGCAAGCCTGCTCGGGAAGGAGGCTTCCAAAATAATGCGCATCAGCACCGGACTCTTGCTAGTCGCCGTAGCGATCCTGATTGCAGTTGGGGGGCTGGCGTTGGTGCAGCGCCTATACTCCACCGAGCGGCGCAAGCAACACAACGACGTGGCAGGCTTTATCTACGCAGTCCTTGGCGTCTCCTACGCCGTGCTTCTAGGGCTCATGCTTATCGCCGTCTGGGAACAATGGAACGCGGCCGAGGCCCTCACTACTGACGAAGCTAATGAGCTGGCTGGGATCTTCTGGTACGCCCACGCTCTGCCCCAACCCGAGAGTCGCCACATCCAGGAGCTCGTCCGCTCCTACGACCGGGTGGTAATAGAGGAGGAGTGGCCTCTGATGGAGCAAGGCAGGTCGAGCCCGAAGGCGTGGGACACCCTCGACGAGCTGAGGGGCACCATCTTAGGACTCAAATCCACTGCGGGTGCCCAGCAAATGGGCTACGACGAAATGCGCTACAACGAAATCTTGGAGCAGCTGCACGACCTGGGTAACGCAAGGAGGGAGAGATTGCTGGCCGCCGAGCAGGGACTGCCCCCTATCATGTGGGTAGTGCTGATTCTCGGAGGAGTCATCACGGTAGGCTTCACTTACCTCTTCGGCCTGGAGAACACCCTGGTGCACCTGCTAATGGTAGCGGCATTGGCTTTGATCATCTCCATGAGTCTATTCACCGTTGCTGCCCTCGATTACCCCTTCAGGGGCGATATACATATCCACCCGAGTGCCTACGAGAACGATCTAGAGAGATTTCGCGTGAGCAAGCTTAGCGACCTCTGAGGGCGAAGACTTCGGTTCACTTAGCTCATCGGCTCTTGCTGGCACCATTGTCTCTCCGGGGTCATCGGACACACCCTACAAGGGATGCATGCCGTTTTCGGGTTTATTTACCAGAGTGCGTGGAAGGTAGATTCTGCGAACTTCGGATGTGCGGAGTTCTGCGAAGTTCAACCGCAGAAGTAGCCACCTGGCATACACAAAGTCAGTTACACAAAGTTAGTCCATTTGGGGGATGCGCACTATGTGCGTAAGAGGGTAAGTTGCCTGGTGCGCAGCAGAGGGACGGAGCTCTGAGATCCTCCGTCCTCCGCCCAACTAACGAACGATGAAAGGGGTGTGGTGAGACAGACCGTTCTACTACCCGCTGCGGTAGCGCGGTGCGCAAGCGGGGCGAATTGCGTCTCCTATCCCGCCTTGGGAGAACCTTCCAAGCTATCTCGCGCCAATCCGGGTCCGAGGTGTTTCGCTTGCCAGAAGCAGCGCGTAGACGTCGAGGTGGAAGAGGCCGCCACGGAGCTAAAGGCGGCTGAGCACCGGCAAATGGAGGAGCCGAGCCCCTCCGAAGATCCCGAGCCCGAGGCCAACCGTGCCTCGATGATCCTGGAACGCCGCAGAGCATCGGTACGCACCTGCGAACGTGGGTTGCGGTCCGCGATCGCCTCGAAGGACGCCCGCCTCGCGCGCGTGTGGTCGAGATCGCTGCGAGAGGCGCGGGACCGACTCCTTTGGGCCGAAGGGGATCTCGAGTCATCCGAGAGTGGAGCGCAGTCGAATCAGAGGCGCTAGGAAACGAATCCACAGACGACCGGGGCTATGAACCCCATTCACCGGAGTTCTGAGAAGTTCGCATAGCCCCGGTCCCAGACCTCGCCATAGAAGCGTTACGCATTTCTGGACCCGCCGCGGATGGGAAAACTGTCTAAGGGAAGTACAAGTCCGCCTGCTAACGAGCTATGACTCGAGGGTTTCTGCGTGGTGAGTAGCGAAGCAGCATCTCCCTGCCACAAGGACCGGGGGCAACTTCGACCACAGGGTCACCTTGCGAACTTCCCGACCCGAACCGTATTCTTGTGTTTATATATAC
>JBKPNW010000170.1:0-9187 GCA_046732815.1 Actinomycetota bacterium
CCTTCGGTCGAGCGCATGGTCTACCTCGGCCTGACGGAGGAGACCGGCGGAAACGCCAACGGCCTCGGCATGGCTGATGTGGTCACCGAGCGCCTCGCCGGTGCCGTGGATCGTCCCGCGACCTACATGAATGCCCTCACCTCGACAACCCCGGCCCCGGTAAAGACGCCCATGGTCATGCCGACGGACGAGATGGCGGTGGCAGCCGCCCTCACCATGTGCGCTGGCGTCGACCCCGCCGAGGCCAGGCTCGTCCGCATAGAGAACACCCTCAAGTTGGGGAGGCTCTGGGTGTCAGAGGCATTACTCCAGGAGGTGGAAGCCGACGAGCGCCTCGAGATCCTGGAAGAATCACGCCCGATGCGCTTCGAAGGTGGCGAGATCACTCCCCGGAGTGCGTAGAACTCCAGGCTTCATATCAAGTCCGGGTGAACGGCAACGTTACCATGCCAGGGCCTGCATCCTTGGCTGCTCGTGAATTCCCGCTTGCGCAGGAATGACGTACGGGTGGGGCTCCCAGGCGTACCCGCGGCCCGAGAAGGCGCTCTCGTTCCGAGAGACCCGGTGTCAGCCCTGGAAACCCAGGCACCGGGAGATCTCGGCGGCGGCCCGCTTGGATAGTTCGGCGATCTCGCGGAGATCATCAGGTGGCAGACGGAAGGCCGGGCCGGACACACTCACCGTGCCGACGACGGCGCCGTCGGCGCGGTGGATCGGCGCCCCGACGGCGTTGAGCCCCACCTCGAGCTCCTCGACGGTGTAGGCGTATCCCTGGTCCCGAAACGTCCTCGTTTGGTCTGTAAGGCTCGCCGGCTCTACTACGGTGTTCTCGGTAAAGCGCTCCAACGGCCCTCTCAGGACGCGGAGCAGCTGGTCTTCCGGCATGTAGGAAAGGAATAGCTTTCCCGCGGCCGTGGCGTGCAACGGCGTGTGACGTCCCGTCCAGTCGACGCTGAGTGCGGATGCCCGCGAGATGCTCTGGTGGATGACTACCGCATCATCATCCTCGAGGACCGCGATGGTGACCGTCTCCTTGGTTAGCTCGCTCAAACGCTCGCAGACGGGTTCGGCGCAGCGAAGGATGTCGAGGTCGGCGCTCGCTGACCTGGCCAGAAGCACCAGCCCAAAGCCGAGCCTGTACTTCTCGGTCGCCGCGTCCTGCTCGACCAGTCCCCGGTCTCGCAACGTCGTGAGCAGCCGGTAGGCGGTGGACTTGTGGATCTCGATCTCCCTGGCGACCTCGGTCACTCCCGACCACCCGCGGCGCGACAACAACTCCATAACTGAGATGGCCCTGTCGACCGACTGTACCGAGGGGCTCCTACGTACTACAGTGCACATAAGCGCAGATCCTACACCACCTTCTGTATCTTGGCTCGATCCGCCAACTCCGAAGGCTGGTAGTGGCCTGGTGGCATCCTACCGACGAGAGTCCAGCCTGCTGCTACCAGAACGTTCTTATGTCTTCCGCCCTGCCAAAGGAGCGCGGACGACCGTCGGGCTGCTCCGCCGGTTGCCCACCGCTGGCCTGTTGGCCCATCCGGCGTCCGGCAGTCTGTTGCCTCAGCCGGTCGAGACGGAAGAGGGAGATATCGTGGCGGGTAAATCCTCTTTCGGCGAGGTCGGCCATGATCTCACCGACGACGCTGGCGAACTTGAAGCCGTGTCCCGAGCAGGGCGAGGCGATGGAGACCTGCGGGTAGTCGGGGTGCAGGTCCAGGACGAAGTGGTGGTCGGGGGTGTTGGTGAACATGCAGGTCTGCAGGTCCATTGTGGGACCGCAGCCGTCCGGGAAATATCGTCCGGCGAAGCTCCTGAGGAGCTGCTCGTCGCGGTCGTGGGGCTGTCGGTCGAGCTCGTCGGCGCCCCCGGTCTCGTTCAGGTGGAAGTACTTGCCGAACTTGAAGCCGGGCACGCCGAAGACGGGGAAGCCATAGAAGCGGCCCTCGTCGACGAGCAAATTGAAGACGGGGAATGTGTCTGGCCGGAACAGATCCGGCCTTTCCGGCTGCAGCCAGGCGAGGACCTGCCTCTCCGGCACGGCGAGCCCGTCCAAAACATCGAGGAGATCCCCATTCCAGGCGCCGGCGGTCATCACGAGCCTGTCGGCCTCATACGTGCCGCGGTCGGTACGTACGCGCACACCTCCCTCCAGCGGCACCCACTCCAATACCCGCTCGTGGGCGTGTATCTCGGCGCCCATGGCTTGCGCGGCCATCACGTAGGAGACGATGCACCGCTCCGGCGTGAGGAAACCTCCTTCGGGCTGGAGGAGCGCGAGGTGTTCGGGAGGGAGGTGGTAGCCGGGGTAGCGCCGCCCGAGCTCCGCGCCGGTAAGTACCTCGTGCGGGAGGTCGTGGAGCTTGCAGGATTCCCAAGAGCCATTGAAGACCCAACTGTCCTCGGGTCCGGAATCGATGGAGCCCGTGATGTGCAGGAGCTTCTCGCCCGCTTTGCTCTGGATCTCACGCCACAGCTCGTAGGCGCGCCTGAGGAGTAGCACGTAGGAGGGGTCCTCGTAGTAGGCCAGACGGATGATGCGCGTGTGCCCGTGCGAGGAGCCCATCGCGTGCGGGATTCCGAACCTCTCCAGGCCAAGCACCCGCTTGCCCCTCTTCTGGAGATAGTAGGCGGTGGCGCTGCCCATCCCTCCCACGCCGACGACGATGGCGTCATAACGACCGGAGTACTGGACGTGCACTATCTGGTGTTCCCGTTCGGGGACTGCCTAGCGGGCACCCTGGCGTTCGTCAGCCGCGCCTGCTCGGGGACCAGTTCGGAGAGCCGGTCGTCTTCGTGGGGTCTCGCCCTGACGCGGGCGTTCTCGGGGTCGAAGAAGGGCGTCTGCGCGATCCTGGCCGGGACGGGACGGCCGTCAAAGTCGACGATCAGGTTGTTGCCGGGCCAGGAGTGGGCGGTGTCCACGTAGGCCATGGCCAGCATCCTGCCGACGGTGTGCCCCATGGCGCTCGAGGTGACGCGCCCGACCTGCCGCTCGCCTGGCATGAACTCATCCTCCTGCTCGCCCGCCTCGGCCCCTGTCTCCACGACTTCCCTGAAGGTGGCCACATCGGCGATGCCGTAGACCCCGGCGCCCGCTGCGGCGGGGACCTCGCTCTCCAGGGTCAGGCCGACCCAGCGCCTCTGCAAGCCACGTTCCTGGACCCTCAGGAGGGCCTCGCGGCCGACGAAGTCGCGCTTGTCGAAGCGGACCCATCGACCGAGGCCGACGTGGAAAGGAGTATAGTCCTCGCTTATGTCGGGGCCGTAGAGGGGGAGACTCTTCTCGATGCGCAAAGACTGCATGGCCTCGAGGCCGTAGGGCTTCAGGTTGAAGGCACGGCCCGTCTGCAAGAGATGCTCCCACAGGGCTGAGGCCTGATCCGCCGGTGTGTACAGCTCGTAGCCAAGCTCGCCGGTGTAACCCGAGCGGGAGATGAGCAGCTCCGTGTCCCCGATCCGGCACGGCGCGAACCGGAAGAACCTTAGCTCGTCGAGATCCACGCCATCGACCACGGTCTTGAGGAAGGCGCGCGAACGCGGCCCCTGGACTACGGGCAGGGCGACGGCCGCAGTCAGGTCGGTGACGTAAGCGCTCGAGCCGACGGCGCGCTCGGAGATCCAACGGTAGACCTTCTCGCGCGGCCCGGAACTGGTTACGATCATGAAGTGCTCGTCGTCGAACTTGTAGCAGGTGACGTCGTCCACGATGCCGCCGCCTTCGTTGCACATCGTCGAGTACCTGAGCTGTCCTGGCTCCATGTCCTGAACCTCGTTGACCAGCAGACGTCTCACCAGCCTCTCGGCGCCGGGCCCCTTGATGTCCACCTCGCCCATCGTCGAGAGATCCTGCATCCCGGCGTTCCTGCGCACGTTCAGGTGCTCCTCCAGGGAGGAGGCGTAGGAGGTGGGGAACATGAAGTCCCCGCCGCCCTTGACCAGGTTCCTGGCCGAACGGCGGTGGAAGTCGTAGAACGGCGTCCTTCTCTCCATCATGAATCGCCCCTCTCCTAGGGATCTGGTTTGTAAACTATACTGCAAGGTCCTGTCACGTTCATCCGTCGCCTCCCGTGGCCCGCCGCACCGTCGCGGCGCTCCGATCGACGAGTCTGCTCGCCCTCTCGGACCGGTCGTCTTCCACCCTCGCCGCGGACAGGTTGATCCCGGCCAGCGCCGCCGCCGCGCGTACCCCGGCATCGGCGAGTAGGACCGCGGTCATCGCGTCTCCCTCGAGGTTGGGGTTGCCCTCCTCGACAAGCCGGGCCGCGATACCGGCGACCTCGCTGCCGACCTCGGCGACGGCCAGGGGCACATCGGCGGCCCCCGAGAGGGCGTCCCTGAGGCGTTCCTCACGGGTCTCGGGTTCGCGTAGAGCGTCGAGGACGCGCCCGTAGGACTCCGCGTCGATTCTGGCGAGGGGTGCGACCCTACGCCTCGCTGCGTCCGCGCGGCAGGCCAGCTCCGGGGCGTCGGCCAGCTGGCGTGTGGACAGGCGGGCGGCCATGCCCGAGAGAGCGGCGGCGAGGGCGACGACTACGGCGGCCACCGAGCCTCCACCGGGAGCGGGCCTGTCAGAGGCCACGCGGTCGAGGAATTCTCCGAGCGAGAGATCCAGGTATTCCGATGCCGGGTTTTGTGGCGAATGCACCAGGGACGTCCCCTCAGAACAGCCCGACTACCTGGCCGTGCTCGTCGATGTCGATGTTGTGGGCCGCGGGCGAGGCGCTCAAGCCTGGCATGGTGCGCATGTCGCCGCAGATCGGGTAGACGAACCCGGCCCCCGCCGAGATCCTGGCCTCCCTGACGGGGAGCGTCCAGCCCGTGGGCGCCCCCTTCAGCGCCGGGTCCGAGGAGATCGAGAGGTGCGTCTTGGCCATACAGATCGGCAACCCGCCGAAGCCTTGCTTCTCGTAAGAGTCGAGCTGGCGGCTCGCGGTCAGGTCGTACTCGACGCCACTGGCGCCGTACACCTCCCTGGCTATGGTCTCGATCTTCTCCCTCAAGGGGGCCTCGTCAGCGTAGAGGAACCGGAACGAGGAAGGCTCTTCTGCGGCCTCGGCGACGGCCTCTGCCAGTTCCACCGCCCCGGCCCCTCCCTCAGAGAAGTGCTCGCACACCGCGACCCGCGCCCCCATGCCCTCGGCGACCTCCCTTATGGCATCGTGCTCCGAGGCATGGTCCGTGGGGAAGGCGTTGATCGCCACCACCGGCGAGACACCGTGCAACCTGATGTTCTCGATCTGCTTTTTCAGGTTGGCCGCGCCGGCGTACACGTCGTCCTGGTTCTCCCGGAGCATCTCCTCGGGGAGGGGCTTGCCCGCCCTTACCTCGTAGCGGCCGGAGTGCGCCTTGAGCGCCCGCACCGTGGCCACGAGAACCGCCGCGTCGGGCTCGAGTCCCGAGATGCGGCACTTGATGTTGAAGAAGCGTTCGGCTCCCATGTCCGCCCCGAAGCCCGCCTCTGTGATGAGGAAGTCACCCCCACGGATACCGATGAGGTCGGCGACGATCGAGGAGTTGCCCGTGGCAATGTTGCCGAAGGGACCGGCGTGCACGAGGGCTGGCGTGTTCTCGAGGGTCTGCATGAGGTTCGGCTTTATGGCCTCCTTCATGACGACGGCCATGACCCCAGCGGCTTTGAGGTCCTCTGAGGTAATGGGGTTGCCCTCTGTATCGTTGCCGATCACGATCTTCCCGAGGCGCTCGCGCATGTCCCTCAGAGAGACGGAGAGCGCGAGTATGGCCATCACCTCGGAGGCCGGGGTGATATCGAAGCCCGTCTCACGGATGACGCCGTCGACCCGCTCGCCGAGGCCCGTGATCACGTTCCTCAGGGCGCGGTCGTTAACGTCGAGGACCCGCCTGAAACCGATGCTGTGCCTGTCGACGTGGAAGAAGTCGTCGTTGTGGTGGATGTGGTTGTCGATCATGGCCGCCAGCATGTTGTGGGCCGCGGTCACAGCGTGGTTGTCGCCGGTAAGGTGCAAGTTGAACGTCTCCATCGGCACGACCTGGCTGTAGCCACCGCCTGCGGCCCCGCCCTTGATCCCGAAAGTCGGGCCCATGGAGGGTTGCCTGATGGCGACCGTGGCCGTCTTGCCGATGTGTTTGAAGGACTGCCCGAGGCCCACGGTCATAGTAGTCTTGCCCTCGCCAAGGGGGGTCGGGGTTATGGCCGAGACGAGTACGTATTTGGCCTTCGGCCTCTCGGCGAGCTCCTCTATAGCTTCGAGCTTTATCTTGGCCACGCTCTCGCCGTAGGGCTCGAGGAGATGTCCTCCTATACCCATTCCCGAGGCGATCTCTTCTAGCGGCTCTAGCTTGGCCTTCCTGGCTATCTCGAGGTCGGTCGGGAATGCCATGCTTTGTAGACTCCTCTTACTCGCGTTCTACGGGCTACGTCTTCTCACAGCGCTCCAGCATCTCACGTCGCCACGCCTCTGTCTTCTCCACCTCGTTGAACGTGTAGATGTGGAGGCCCCGGACGTTGCTCTCGGGGTCCGTAAAGCCTGGCTTCAGACCATCTACAAGTCGGTCGGGACTATAGCCACCGGGCAGGACCAGCTTTACCAGCCAGTTGCGCTGACGGGTCAGGAAACGCGCCGACTCGCCGAGGCCGATGGCGGCGGCGATGCGCATTAACTTCTGGCGGTTCACGTAGCCAGGCAGACCGATGCGGATCGGCAGTTTGACCCCCCGCAACCATACTTGCCTGGCCCACTCCGAAGTGACCTCGGGATCGAAGCAGATCTGGCTGATAATGTATGTGGCGTACGGTGCCTTCTCGTACATGGCCTGGATCGTCATCTCGTCGCTGATCTTGGGGTGGCTCTCGGGGTAGCCGGTGATACCGACCTCCTCGAGGTCGTGCCCGATCTCCGACATCGCCCGGAGCAGCCCGGCTGCGTCCTCGAACTCCCCCGCGGGCTCGTCGACGTCGCCGGCGACGACGAAGGCGTCCTTTATGCCGGCCTCGCGCAGCCGCTGCAGGATCTCCTCCAGTTCCGAACGGTCCCGAATGAGTCGCGCGGAGAGGTGGGGCGCCACGCGGTAGCCGTGTCCGGCCAACCGCCCGGCGAGCTCTACCGTGGCCCAGGTTCCCTTGCGGGGCGAGGCCGTAACCGTGAGCGCTATGTCGTTGGGGACATGCTCGACGACCAACTCCTCCGTCCTTTCAAGGGGTATCACCTCGTAGCTGGGATGCCGCAGAAACTCGGCCAGCCTCCGGTTCGCCCGCTGCCTCTGTTCGGTTTTCTGCTCCGTAGACACTTCCTTTCCCACCGCCACAGTACCGCGTAGCCCTTCTCAAGCCCCCTTGGACGAGCTGGTGGTGTCCAGCCTCTGCTCGGCATGCTCCGGTTTGAAGAAGACGCGGTCGGCCACGGTGGCAGAGACCGTCTCCTCGGGTCGCTCGACCTCGAGCTCGATCCCTATCTCGCTGTACTCGACGGGGACCATGGCGAACCCGATATTCTTCTCCAGGCGTGGCGAGTAGCAGGCCGAGGTGACCTTGCCGATCCTCTCGCCTCCTTTGTAGACCGGGAAGTAGTCGATCATGGATCCGTCATTATACGACCCGACGTTTCCGCCCCCGATCTCGACGCCGACCAGCTTGCGGCTGACGCCCTCCTCGCTGATCTTCTGCAGCGCTTTCCTTCCGACGAAGTCCTGTTCCTGCTCCAGCTCGACCATCCACTTGTAGCCGTAGCCTACCTCGTAAGGGTTGGTGTCGTACCACATGTCGCAGCCGAGGGCCAGGATGCCGCCCTCGATCCTGCGGATGTGGCAAGGCCCGATCGGGGACATCCCGTGTGGCTCGCCGGCCTCGAGCACCCGGTCCCAGAGCTTGAGCCCGTCGCGGCTCGCGTTCTTCAAATATAGTTCGTATCCCAGCTCCCCGGAGTATCCGGTGCGGGAGATCACGAGCTCCATCCCGTCGAGCTCCCTGTGCACCATGTAGTAGTAGGGGACCTCGAGTATCTCCTCGCCGAAGAGGTCGGTCATCACCTCCCTGGACTTCGGCCCCTGTACCTGCATCGGGCCGACGTCGGGCTCCTTGATCTCTACATCGAGCCCCATGTTGTAGGCGAGCCCCTGCGCCCACAAGAGCACGTCGCTGTCGGCCAGGGAGAGCCAGAAGTGGTTCTCGTCGAGACGCAGTAGCACGGGGTCGTTGATGATGCCGCCCGCGGCGTTGGTGATAAAGGCGTACTTGCACTGTCCTACTGCACACTTGTTCAGATTGCGCGGGGTGAGCATGTTGGTGAACTCGAAGGCGTCGGGACCCGTGATCTCGACCTGCCGCTCGGCCCCCCCGACGTCCCAGAGGGTGACTCCGTCGAGCAGCTGCCAGTACTCTTCGACCGGGTCCCTGTAGTAGCGTGGGTGGTAGTGATGGTTGTAGACGCTGTACTTCTGGACCCCATGCCGGCGCGATCCGTAGAAGTAAGGGGACTTGAATATCCTCGTGTACTGCAGGATTCCTGGGTCGGGATTAATGTTGTCCATCGAACGCTTCTCCTCTCTCTTGGTCGGTCTTCGTTTGCGAGTACACCTGAGCCATCATCACGCCCGCATCCGCTTCATCGCCGGATCGAAGAGCGGCTCCTCGGCGACCGTCGCCGGATAACGCTCGCCGAAGTACTCGATCTCCAGGGGATTCCCCACTACGGCGTGCTCGGGCGGGACCCAGGCGTAGGCGATGCTCCGTCCGAGCGTGTATCCGAAGTCGGCGCTGGTCACGTAGCCGACCGCCCCGCCTCCAGCCCAGACCGGCTCGTTGCCCATGACCACCACTTCAGGGTCGTCGAGCACCGTGCACACGAGCTTCCGGCGCGGTCCGGCTTCTTTGCGCTTTAGTAACGCCTCGCGGCCGACGAAGTCGCCCTTCTCGGGCTTGACGGCGAAACCGAGGCCCGCCTCGTAAGGGTCGTGCTCGGTGGTCATGTCGGTGCCCCAGGCGCGGTAGCCCTTCTCCACGCGCAACGCGTTGAAGGCGCCGCGTCCGCCGGCCAGCACCCCGTAGGGCCGTCCGGCCTCCCACAGCAAGTCCCACAGCCTCAACCCCAGGTCCGCGGAGGCGTAGATCTCCCACCCCAATTCTCCTACATAGGAGAGCCTCATGGCCGTAACGGGCACCTCGCGCAAGTACGCCCGTCTGGCGTTGAAGAACCCGAAGACCTCGCCC